>DASVSC010000192.1:0-13451 GCA_036388295.1 Tepidisphaeraceae bacterium
GTGCAATTCCTGAATCTTCGCGCGATTGCGCTGCCCGTCGGCCGGCGCGACGACCTCGGCCAGGGTCAGGCCCTTGCCCGTCAGGAAGGTTTCCATGGCCTCGGCGTCGTGGAACAGTTCTTCTTCGCCGCTGATCTGCACGCGGTACGACGGCAGGTGACCGCTTTCGTCGCGTCGGCCCAAGAACGCGTCGAACTTCAGGCCGCGACGCTCGATCACGTCGCTCAGTTCCACCAGACGATCCAACTGACGGATGAGCATGACGAGGGCTTCGCCGGCGATGCGGCGAATCTCTTGGCCGTTGTCGTCGCGGACCAGCAGTTCCGTGCCGTCGGTGCCGAGGCCCATCAGGATGTTTTTCATCTCGGCGTCGTTGAGGACGTATTCCACTTTCTTGCGGCGCGTGACCTTATACAGCGGCGGCTGCGCGACATAGACGCGGCCGGCGCGGATCAGCTCGGTCATGTGCCGGAAGAAAAACGTCAGCAGCAGCGTGCGAATGTGGCTGCCGTCGACGTCGGCGTCGGTCATGATGATGATCTTGCCGTAGCGGCGTTTTTCGAGGTTGAAATCCTCACGGATGCCGCAGCCGAGCGCGCTGATAATGGTTCGAATTTCCTCGTGCGCCAGCATCTTCACGAGGTTGGCCTTTTCGACGTTCAGCAGCTTGCCGCGCAGGGCGAGGATGGCTTGCAGTTCCGAGTCGCGGCCTTGCTTGGCCGAGCCGCCGGCCGAATCGCCTTCGACCAGGAACAGCTCGGTGTCTTCGTTAGACTTGCTGCGGCAGTCGGCCAGTTTGCCGGGGAGCGCGCTGCCTTCGAGGGCGTTCTTGCGACGCGTCAATTCGCGCGCCTTGCGGGCCGCCTCGCGCGCCTCGGCCGCCAGTAACCCTTTTTCAATGATCGCCTTGGCGTCCTTCGGGTGCTCTTCCAGGTACGCGCCGAGCCGTTCGTTCATCGCGCTCTGCACGAACGATTCAATTTCAGGGTTCAGCAGCTTGTCTTTGGTCTGGCTTTCGAACGACGGCTCCATCAGCTTCACGCTGATGACCGCCACCAGGCCTTCGCGCAAATCGTCGCCGGTCGGGCGGATGTCGTTTTTCAGAAGGTTCTTCGACTCGGCGTAGCGGTTGATCGTGCCGGTGAGCGACGTCTTGAAGCCGCTCAGGTGCGTGCCGCCGTCGTGATTGTTGATGTTGTTGGCGAAGCTGAGAATCGTCTCGTTGTAGCTGTCGTTGTATTGCAGCGAGATGTCCACCACGATGTGGTTGACCGGGTCTTCCTTGAAGAAGCTGATGATGCCGGTGAGGCGCGGCTTGCCTTCGTTGAGGAACTCCACGTACTGCTTTAAGCCTTGTTCGAACTTGAAGACGTCGCGCTTGCCTTGGCGTTCGTCTTCGTAGGCGATTTCCACGCCGGCGTTGAGGAAGGCCAGCTCACGCAAGCGGGTGGCGAGCGTGTCGTGGTTGAAGTTGATGTCGGGGAAGAGCGTGGCATCGGGCTTGAAGCTGACCTTCGTGCCGGTCTTGTCCGCACGGCCGATGACTTTCAGCGATTCGTTCTTAATGCCGCGGGCGAAGGTCATCTTGTGAAGCTGGCCGTCGCGGGCGACTTCAATGTCCATCCATTCGCTGACGAAATTGACGACCGATGCGCCTACGCCGTGGAGGCCGCCGGAGGTTTTGTAGGCCGATTCGTCGCCGTGTTCGAACTTACCGCCGGCGCCGAGGGTGGCGAAGACGACTTCGACCGTCGGCACGCGTTCGGTCGGGTGGATGCCCACCGGAATGCCGCGGCCGTCGTCGGTGACGGTGC
Organism: Tepidisphaeraceae bacterium; assembly: GCA_036388295.1. GTDB lineage: Bacteria > Planctomycetota > Phycisphaerae > Tepidisphaerales > Tepidisphaeraceae > RYN-431. The sequence goes on from DASVSC010000192.1 coordinate 1,815, forward strand.
AGCTGCCGTCGGCGTTGATCTTGACCTCAATGTGCTTGGCGTGCCCGGCAAGGGCTTCGTCGATGCTGTTGTCGACCACTTCGTAAACGAGGTGGTGCAGGCCGCGCGTGTTGTACCCGCCGATGTACATGCCGGGGCGGGTGCGCACGTGCTCGACGTCCGACAGCACCTTGATCTGGTCTTCGGTGTAGGCCTTTTGCTGCTTGGTGGCGGTCGGCCCGGTGGCGACCGCGGCGATCGCCTCGGCGACAGGCTTCATGACTTGGTCGGCGGCGAGTTCGGGCGGGACGTTGGGCTTGATCTCGGGCATGTCCGGCTGCGTCATCCAAGGCTCCTGACGGGTTACGAAAAGGGGTGCGAATCGGAACTTAAATTATCGCCGAAATCACCCTAAAACGCCACCAACCCGCTTGGCAAATCGCCTTATTTCTTGCCGGACATGGCCGCATCTATTACATTATCCGGCTCAACGGATAGATAACCCTTTCGAAGGACAACGCACGTGGCTTCAGGCAATTATTTTTTCACCAGCGAATCCGTCTCCATGGGCCACCCGGACAAAGTGGCCGACGCCATCAGCGACGCCGTCCTCGACTCGCTCATGGCCGAGGATTCGATGGCCCGCGTGGCCTGTGAAACCCTGGTGACGACCGGCCTGGTCGTCCTGGCGGGCGAAATCACCGTCCACAACGACAATGCCACGAAAGCCCTCGACAAGGCCGAAGAAAGTGCCCGGTTGGCGATCAAGAAAATCGGCTACCGCGACGATCTCGGCATGAAGTTCGACTGGGACACCTGCGCCGTCATCCGCACCCTGCACGGACAATCCGCCGACATCAGCCAGGGCGTGAGCCAGAAGAACGAAGACGAGCAAGGCGCCGGCGACCAGGGCCTGATGTTCGGCTTCGCCTGCCGCGAAACGCCCGACCTGATGCCCCTGCCCATCGACCTCAGCCATAAGCTGGTGGAACGTCACGCCAAGGTCCGCGAAGAAAACAAGCTCATCCCCGGCCTACGTCCCGACGCCAAGAGCCAGGTGACGGTCGAATACGACGCCAACAACAAGCCCGTCCGCATCGACACGATCGTACTCAGCACGCAGCACAAGCCCGAATACAGCAACCCGGAGATGCAGAAGAAGCTGCAGCAGCTGGTGATCGAGCACATCATCACGCCGGTGCTGCCGAAGGAACTGTTCGACGCCAAGACCTGCAAGATCCACGTCAACCCGACGGGCGTGTTCGAGATCGGCGGCCCGCACGGCGACACCGGTCTGACCGGCCGCAAGATCATCGTCGACACCTACGGCGGCCGCGGCCGGCACGGCGGCGGCGCGTTCAGCGGCAAAGACCCGAGCAAGGTCGACCGCAGCGCCGCCTACATGGCCCGCTATATCGCCAAGAACATCGTCGCCGCCGGTTTGGCCGATGAGTGCGAAGTGCAGCTGTCTTACGCCATCGGCGTCGCCAAGCCGACGAGCATCAACGTCAACACCTACGGCAGCAACAAGATCGAGGAAACCAAGATCAGCCAGCTGGTCGCCGCCCACTTCCCACTCACGCCTGCCGGCATTCTGCGTCACCTGAAGCTGCGCAACCCGATCTACAGCCCCACCGCCAGCGGTGGCCATTTCGGCCGCAAGCCCGGCACGGTCGACTACACCAGTGCCGTCACGGGCCAGAGCAAAACTTACGACACCTTCACCTGGGAAAAAACCGATCTGGCCGACACCCTGCGCAAAGCCGCGGGGCTGTAAGGACCGCCGTCCGGCAACGAAGGGCGGGCTTCGCGCCGTGGAAGGTTTCGGTCATGTGGATTTCGCCTTAAGCGTCCCAGCATTGATCGAACCGCCCCACGGCGATATATTTGTCCGCCCGACGCCTCTTTAGCTCAGTTGGTAGAGCGGCTCATTCGTAATGAGCAGGTCACAAGTTCGAGTCTTGTAAGAGGCTGTGCGAACCCCTGAGCGATCAGGGGTTTTTGCTGCGCGGCGACGACGCCCCTGCCATGAGCGTCCGGCTTTCGAACGGCCCGGCGTCACAACGGGCTGGAACGTTACACCCGACAAATCGACACGCCGCACACCTTTGATAGGATGCCCGCGAACCGTCCGCGACCGTCTGGACCTACATGAGAAACTTCGACTGCGTCGTCATCGGCTCCGGCCCCGCCGGACAGAAGGCGGCGATCCAAGCCGCCAAACTCGGGAAGCGCACCTGCATTATCGAGAAAAACTCGGTCCTCGGCGGGGCCGCCGTGAACACCGGCACCATCCCCTCCAAGGCCCTGCGCGAGGCCGTGCTGCACCTGACCGGCGCCAGCAAGACCATGCTGTTCGGCGACAATGCGCGGATCAAGAAAGTCATCACCATCGATGACCTGATCTACGTCAGCCAACGCGTCATCCACCACGAATTGCAACTCGTCCGCGAATACCTCGACCGCAACGGCATCGAATTGGTCTGGGGCGAAGCCCGCTTCACCTCGCCCAACAGCATCGAAATCACGCGCAACGGCGAAACCGAACAGCTGTCGGCCGACAAGTTCGTCCTTGCCATCGGGACCAAGCCCGCCAAGCCGGACAACGTGCCGTTCGACGACAAAACCGTTTTTTGCTCCGACGCGCTGCTGAAAATCGGCAAATTGCCCAAAAGCCTGATCGTCGTCGGCGGCGGCGTGATCGGCACGGAATACGCCTGCATGATGGCCGCGCTCGGGGTCAAAACCACGCTCGTCGAAGGGCGCAATGAAGTGCTCGGCTTCCTCGACCGCGAAGTCGGCGAGGCCCTGATGTACCTGATGCGCCGGGCCGGCATCACGCTGCGTTTGGGCGAGAAGGTGCAGAAAATCGAGCGGATGGAACCCAACGGCACGACGTACAACGAGCCGCTGGTGACGGCCGTGCTGGAATCGGGCAAAACGCTGCGCGCCCAGACGCTGCTCTACGCCGTCGGCCGTCAAGGCACGACCGGCGCGTTACACCTGGACAAGGCCGGTCTGGCCGCGGACGACCGGGAACGTTTGAAAGTCAATGAGTTTTACCAGACCGCCGTTCCGCACATTTACGCCGTCGGCGACGTCATCGGCTTCCCCGCGCTCGCCAGCACCGCCATGGAACAGGGCCGCCTCGCCGCCTGTCATGCGTACGGCGTGCCGACGCACAGCGTGCCGGACTTGTTTCCCTACGGCGTCTATGCCATCCCCGAGTGCAGCATGGTCGGCAAAACCGAAGCCCAACTCACGGCGGCCGGCATTCCGTACGAAGCGGGCATCGCCGAGTACCGCGAACTGGCCCGCGGCCAACTGCTCGGCGACGAAGACGGCCTGCTGAAACTGCTGATCCACCAGGACACCCACGAAATCCTCGGCGTCCACGCCATCGGCAGCGGCGCGACCGAACTGATCCACATCGGCCAGACCGCGATGGCGTTCAAAGGCACGGTCGAGTTCTTCATCAACAACGTCTTCAACTACCCCACGCTGGCTGAGGCGTACAAAGTCGCGGCATTGAACGGGCTGAACAAGATCCGGCACGTTTGAAGACGACGAAGCGATACACCACGGAGGCACGGAGACACGGAGAAGAGGCAGAAGGAAAAGAGTGGTTGCGCGTGGAAGCCATCCGCCAACAACCTTTGCCAGCATTGCCATGCGTCACTGCTCTTTCTTCTCCGTGCTTCCGTGCCTCCGTGGTGAATCTTCCTCCCTCGCCTGTGCTACAATCGCGGAATGAAGCCTTCGGCGTCTGACGATCCCATTCTTCTGCTGCAGGCCGCGGGCTTGCGGGTCACGCCGGTGCGTCAGGGCGTGCTGACGGTGCTCGGGCGGTCGAAGTCGCCGCTGGACGTGCCGGCCTTGCTGGAAAGCCTGCCGGGCGGGACGGACGCCGTCACCGTCTACCGCACGCTCAACACCTTTGTCCGCAAGAAACTGGTCCACCGCGTGCGCGGCGAAGAACGGTCATGGCGCTACGCCCTGGGCCAAGCCCGCGAAGGCCCGGAACACCAGCACCCGCACTTCGTCTGCGAGCAGTGCGGCCGGGTCGAGTGCCTGTCCGCCTCCGAAGTGCCGCCCACGCTGACCCGGGCCCTGAAGGTCGACCGCGGCTACGCCGTCAGCTACACCGAGGTCATCGTCCACGGCCAATGCGTCCGCTGCCGCTGACCCGGCATTGCCAAACCGGCCTTGGCGGGGTAATTTATCCGCCCCCTGCACGCAGGTGCGGCACTATAGCTCAGTTGGTAGAGCGCGGGATTCATAAGCCCAAGGTCCCCGGTTCGAGTCCGGGTGGTGCCATGTCGAACAAGGAACGCCCGGCGAAAGCCGGGTGTTTTGCGTTGAGGCGATTACCGCGTCAGCAGCAGCCCCGCCGCCGCCCCGCCGAGGACCAGCCAGGTGCTGTTGATCCCGATGGTGAGCAGCAACACCGCGCTGACGATTGCCAAGAGGGACGTCGTCCAATCCGTCACCGCTGATCGCGCCAGTTGCACGGTCACGACGGCCATTAATGCCAGCGACGTCACATTCAGGCCGTCCAGAAACCGTCCCGCAGTGCGCGACTGCCGCAGCCGTGGCACGAGCGGCGCACTGACGGCAACGAAGAAAAACGCCGGCAGAAAAATGCCCACGGTTGCCGCAATGGCCCCGCCCCACCCGGCCAGAAGGTAGCCGATGAACGTGGCGGTCGTGAACAGCGGCCCCGGCGTCACCTGCCCGACGGCAGTCGCGTCCAGAAGTTGGCTTTCGGTCAGCCAGCCGAGGCGCGTGACCAAGTCCGTGCGCAGGAACGCCAGCAGCACGTAGCCGCTGCCGAAGAGGACGGAGCCGATCTTCAGGAAAACGAAAAACAACGGCCACAGTCCGACAGCGACGGATGCCGCCGCCGCCGTGGTGGCGGCGGCGGTCGTGGCGACGGCCGTCGTCGGAAATGTCGATGGCAGCAGCGGCATCGCCAGCGCGAGCGGCGTCGACTGCCCGCCGCGCCATGCGTCGGCCCCCGCCACGATCGCCGCGCCGATGAACAGCACAACCAGTTCATTTACGCCAGTCGCCGTCGCGATAACGGCTGCAACGAACAGCGCCGCCAGCCCCGGCCCTTTGATCGCCGTGCGGCCCAGTCGCCAAAGCGCCTGCAGCACGATTGCCACCACGACCGGTTTCACGCCGTACAACACGTTCCCGACGGCCGGCAGATTGCCGTATTTTACGTACGCCCAGGCGATCGCCCCGACGATCAGCACGGCCGGCAGGATAAAGCTAGCCCCCGCCACCACCAGCCCCGCGAAGCCGGCCCGCGCGTAGCCGATGTGGATGGCCATTTCCGTGCTGTTGGGGCCGGGGATGAGGTTGGTCGCGCCGAGCAGGTCGAGGAATTGCTGACGCGTCAGCCAGGCGCGCCGGCGGACGACTTCGTCCTCGATCATCGACACGTGCGCCGCCGGCCCGCCGAACGCCGTCGCGCCCAGTTTCAGGAACAGGCCGGCCAGTTCGGACAATTTTGTCGGCGTCTCGTTCATGATTAATTGCTCGGCCAAGGCACGGCCCGCTTCAGCGGGCCTGTCTTCTACCGGACGTATGCGTTTCAGGCCCGCTAAAGCGGGCAGTGCCTCCGTAAAGCACTTAGTCCCGTTTCGACGCCATCGCGTTGTAGACCAGCACCAGCGCCAGCGACAGGACGCCCATCACCAGCACGGCCGGCAGGGCGGCGTTCAGGTCGCCCTGCTCGAACTGGGCGTACACGCTGATCGGCAACGTCAGCCGGCCGGGCTGCCAGCCGAAGACCATGACGGTGGCCCCGAACTCGCCCAGCGCCCGGGCGAACGCCAGGACGATGCCGCTGAGCAGCCCGCGGCGGGCCAGCGGGATGCTGACATACCAAAACATCTGCCAGCGCGACGCGCCCATAAGCGTGGCCACGTCTTCCAGTTCGCGCTCGACCGACGCGAACCCCGCCTTGGCGGGCAGGTACAGCATCGGCAACGCGACGACGACCGCCGCCAGCACCGCCCCTTCGAATCGAAAGGCGATGGAATACCCGCCGAGCCATTGGCCGACGCCGCTTTGCGCGCCCAGCAGCACGAGCAGCACGTACCCCACCACCGTCGGCGGTAGCACGACCGGCAGCAGGATCAGCCCTTCGACCAATCCGTGCCCGACGAATCGCCGGCGCGCCATCGCCCAGGCCACCGGTACGCCGATGAGGATCGTGACCAGCGTCGCCACGAGGGCGATGCGCAGCGACAAACCGACGGCGGGCCACAGTTCGCTCACGGCTTGGCCGGCCCGGCCGCCGGCAGCGTGAAGCCGCGGGCCGACAACGCCGCGCGGGCCTTCTCGCCGGCGAGGTAATCGAGGAACCGCTTCGCCGCGGCGGCGTGGGCGCTTTTAGTGACGACGGCGGCCGGGTAAACGATCGGCTCGTGCGTTTTGTCGTCCACCGTCAGGGCGACCGACACCTTCTCGGTGGCCTCGATCGCGTCGGTGGTGTACACCAAGCCGGCGAAGGCCTCGCCGCGTTCGACGTACGCCAGCACTTGCCGCACGTTCGTGCCGTAGACGATTTTGTCTTTCAGTGCTTCGTCCAGTTTCAGGGCCGTGAACGACTGCTGGGCGTATTGCCCGGCCGGTACGGTTTTGGGTTCGCCGATGGCGATGCGGGCGAAGGCGGCGTTTTTCAGGTCCGCGAGCGACGTCGGCCTGAAACTGGAAAGGGGCGACACGACCAGTACCAGTCGGTTGCCGGCGACGTCGCGCCGCGTGAGCGGGTCGACGAAGCCGTCTTTGGCCAAGTCATCGACCTGCTTCACGGCCGCGCTGACGAAGGCGTCCATCGGCGCGCCGCTCTTGATCTGCTGAGCGATTTGGCCGCTGGAGCCGAAGACGAACTCGACGGTGTCGCCCGTGTCGGCCTGGTACGTTTTGGCGATCCCGGCGAACGCCTCACGCAAGCTGATCGCCGCCCCGACGCGAATGGATTCGGCCCGGGCGACGCCGGCGAGCAGTAGCAGAATCGTCAGGCCACGCAGGATGTGCATCGCCGCATGATAAGCCGTGGCCTGTCTGGTGCTAGGCCACCGCCGATCCATTAACCCACGGCCTGCCGCCGATGAATAGGCCCTGTTTTCGTCCGTTCGGTGTTTCCGGCGATCATAGACTTTCCTGCCGCACCCCAATACGATTTACGGGCCGTTTATGAAGTGCGAAAACTGTAACAATCCCGCCACCGTTCACCTGACCGAAATCAAAGCCGGCAAGAAGATCGAAAAGCACCTTTGCGAGACGTGTGCCGCCGCCCTTGAGGGCATTGGCCAGCCGAAGGGGCACACGCCGATCAACGAGCTGCTCACGAACTTCGTCATGAGCCATTCGTCCGGCACGAAGGAACAGACGCAGCAGTGCGACACCTGCGGCGTCACCTGGGCCGAGTTCCGCCAGAGCGGCGTGCTCGGGTGTGCCAACGACTACCGCGCCTTCGAGCGCGAACTGGCCCCGCTCATCCAGCGAGCCCACGAAGGCGCGACGCACCACGTCGGAAAAGTGCCGACCCGCCGCGGCAGCACGAACCTGGCGCCGCGCCGGAAGATCGACACGGACAAGCTGAAGAAAGATCTGCAGCGGGCCATCGAAGCCGAGGATTACGAACGGGCCGCGAAAATCCGCGACCAGATTCGCGTGGCTGAAGGAGAGAAATGAGTGGGAAGTTGATAGTGGGTAGTGGGAAGTTAAGAGCGGAAGGTTTTCTTGCATTCAACTTCCCACTACCCACTATCAACTTCCCACTCATTCACCCACTATGAAACTGAACGACCTCACGACTCGTGCCGGCGAATGGCTCCGGGGCAACGGCCCCATGAGCGAGGTCGTCATTTCCTCGCGCATCCGCCTGGCCCGCAACGTGGCCGGGCATAACTTCCTCTCCAAGTGCAGCCGGGCGCAGCGCAACAGCTTGGAAGCCAAAGTCCGCACAGCCCTGCTAGCCGGGTCGGACCAGTTCGCCAAGGGCCTGTTCTACGTCGACCTGGCCGACGCGCCGGACATCGACCGGCAACTGCTTGTTGAACGCCACCTCATCAGCAAGCCCCACGCGAACGCCGAAGGCGCACGCGGCGTGGCCGTGGGCGAAGAAGAATCCGTCAGCGTGATGGTCAATGAAGAAGACCATCTGCGCATCCAGGTTCTGAAGAGCGGCTTGCAGTTGGAAGAGGCCTGGGAACAGATCAACGGGATCGACGACGTGCTGGAACAGCAGCTCGATTTCGCCTTCCACCCGCGTTTCGGCTACCTGACCGCCTGCCCCACCAACGTCGGCACCGGCATCCGCGTCAGTGTCATGCTCCACCTGCCGGCCCTGAAGTTGACGGGCGAGATCGAAAAGGTCTTCCGCGCCGCCAAGGACATGAAACTGGCCGTCCGCGGTTTGTACGGCGAAGGCACCGAAGCCACCGGCGACTTCTACCAGATCAGCAACCAGACCACGCTCGGCAAGGTCGAGGAAGACATTATTCAGGAGTTCAAGCACGTCGTGATCCCCAAGATCATCGACTACGAACACCATGCCCGCCGCACGCTGCTGAACGAACGCCTTGTGGCCCTGGACGATAAGGTGCACCGCGCGTACGGCATTCTGCGGGCCGCCCGCGTGATCGCCAGCGAAGAAGTGTTGTTCCTGCTCAGCCACCTGCGCATGGGCGTGAACCTCGGCCGACTCAAAGGCATCGAGATCCGCACGATCAACGAAATGCTGCTGATGACGCAGCCGGCGCATTTGCAGAAACTCGTCGGCAAAAAGCTCGACGGCGACGCCCGCCGGGCGGCGCGGGCGGATTTCATTCGCAAGAAACTCGGGACGTTTTAAGAACATCCGAGCGATGTAAGCGTCGAACAGTCGCGCATCACACGGTTCGGGCAGCCACGGGGCTATCGGGCATGGGGTGATTCAACCCACACGTCTGCATCAACGACCGGGTCTTGTTCGTCACGTCCTTGACGCCCCACGTCGTCTGGCTGCGGCTTCGGCACGTGCGTCGCTATGCTCGGCCGCATGGACGACGGTCTGACCCGGCGGCTGGACGCGATCGAACGACGCCTGCTGGATCTGGAGCGCCGATTGCCCATCGGGCCGACGCCCGCCCCGCCGGAGGCGCCCCGCGACGTTGCCCCGATGGCCGTGCTGCCATTGACGCCCATTGATCCACCGGCCGACGCCGTCCCCCGCGAGCCCGCACCCGCCCCGCGCGGGCCGCCGCCTTTGCCGATCAGGAAGTGGTCCGGCACGTTCGATGAACGCGGCTACCCGCTGGACGTGGACGACATCGTGTCAGACCGCCCGCCGGCCGTCACAGAACAACCGGCCGTCACAAAACAAATTGTGCCGACGGCCACGCCGCGTCCGGACCGGCCGACAGCCCCGCCTCGCGTCGAGGCGTTCGATCTGGAACAAGTGCTCGGCCTGAAGTGGGCGGGTTGGATCGGCGCGATTGTGCTGGTGATCGGCGCGGCGCTCGGCATCAAGTATGCGTACGACCAGGGCTGGATCGGCGGCGTATCGGATGAGGTCCGCTGCCTCCTGATCGCCGCGAGCGGCCTCGGGCTGATCGCCGCCGGCGAAGTCGTTTACCGCCGCGTGAATCGCTTCTCGGCCACGGGCTTGTACGGCGCGGGCGTGGCCGTGCTGTTCTTGGCGGCGTACGCGGGGCAGGCGTGGTACGGCCTCTACGCGCCGGCGACCGCGCTGCTGCTGATGATCTTCGCCGCCGCCGCGGGCATCGCGCTGGCGGCGCGGGCGGACCTGGTTTCGGTCGCCGCGCTGGCCGTGCTCGGTGCGGGCCTTTGCCCGGCATTCTTCGAAACGCACACGAACCGGCCGGCCTTTTTTCCCTTCTACCTGCTCTGTTTGCAGGCCATGGCGATCGGACTGTGTGCTTGGCGGGCGACGCCGAAATGGTGGGTGCTGCGCGGCTTGGCGCTGGCGGTCACGACGCTGTGGATGCTTGACGATTCCGCCATCGCCGCCGGGCGGTTCGATTCGATCGGGACGATGGTCGCCGTCGTGATGGCCGTGGTTTATCAGGCGGAACTCCTTTACACGACCCTGCGGCGGTCGGCGGACGAGCGCGGCGGATCGCGAGGCGGCACCGTCTTCTCCCTGCTGACGACCGCCGCCCTCGCGGCCGAACTGATGGTCCGCTGCGCCCGCGAATCGGCCGACGTGCGCGGCTACGTTCTGTTGGCGCTGGCGATCGTCGCGTTCGCACTCGGGCGGATCGGACACCGGCCGGCGTTGCGACGCCTCGCGCGCGGTTTTGATCTGCAGGGCGTGTTGCTGCTCGTGGTGGCCGTGCCGGTGATGCTGAGCGGGCCGGCGATTCTGTTCGGCTGGATCGCCTTGGCGGCGGGTGTGGCCGGGCTGGCGGCGATGACACGCGACCGCGTGGCCGCCAGGGCCGCGGCGGGCGTCTGGCTGCTGGCGGCGATCGGGACGTTCGTCTGGGCCGACAAACAGCCGGGCGCGACTGCCGTCTGGCTGCACATCGGCGGCGAGGCGGTCCGGGCGGCGGTCGTCGTCGGCGCGGCGTTGGCCGTGGTGGGTCATTTGGCCGCCTACGCGCTGCACCGGCTGCACCCGCGGCCGTACCGCGAAGGCCATATCGACGTCACGACCGGATTGGTCGTCGACATCGCCGCGGTCGCGTCGCTGATGGCCATGCTGGCGGAGCACGCGTCGGCGGACTTCGCGACGCGCACCGGCATCGGCTACGGCCTGGCACTGCTGGCCGCGGCGTTCGTACCGGGACTGGAAACGCTCGGCGCGGTTTCGACCGGGCTATTGGCCGTCATGGCCGTGAAATGGGCGGCCTTCGACGTGCTGCGGCCACGACTCGCGCCCGGCTGGCAGCCGGTCGGGCGGCCGTTCTGGAACGCGCAGGCGGCGACGGGCGTGGTGCTGGCCGCGGCGTTCGGCGTGGCGGGCTGGACGCACCGCCGCCGGGCGGCGCGGTTCACGAACGAGCTGGGGGCGCAACGCGTCGATCGGGTGTGGGCTGCCTTTTTCACCGTCGCGCTCATCGCCATCGGCTTCGCAGCGAGCGTGGAAGTAGACCACGCCATCACCCTCGGCCGGGCGGCAGGCGGATGGACGGCGTGGCCGGAGTACACGGGCCACCAGCTGGTCTGGACGATGCTCTGGGCCGGCTGCGTCGGGCTGGGATGGGGCACGCTGACGCAGACCGTGAGCAGCGAAGTCGTCCGGCGGGACGTGTTCCGCTGCGTGCGCGGGCTGGCGTACGTGCTGGCGGCGAAGTTCGTGTTCGTCGACGTGATCGGCGCGGCCCTGTTCGGGCCGACGCCCGTGCCGCGGGCAGTGCTGAATCTGCAGAGCCTGGCGGCGGTGGTGGTCATCGGCCTGCTCCTGGCCAGCGGCCGGGACCGTCGCACGCGCACGCACGGCGGCTACGGCGGTCTGGCCGTGCTGGCCATCCTGCTGGTCTGCGGCTCGGCGGAGATCGACCGCTACGCCAGCCAGCAGGCGGACAGCCCGACCTGGATCGTCCGGCAGGTCGGCTGGTCGATCTACTGGGCCACGCTGGCGGTGCTGACGCTGATCGTCGGCTTCGTCGTGCGCCACCGCCCGCTCCGCTT
>DASVSC010000193.1:0-12318 GCA_036388295.1 Tepidisphaeraceae bacterium
GGTCGCCAAGGATCTCCTGGTATGCGCCGACGAGAAACGTGGCGAGGAAGTAATCCTCGCCGTTGTTGTACGGGTGCAGCTCCAGCACGCTTTTGACGTCGCGGCGGTCGATGAAGCGGTCGACTTTGCCGTCGCTGTCACAGGTGATGTCGGCCAAGATGCCGCGGCAACTGGGGGCTTCGGTCAGGCGGTGGATCGGCATGATCGGGAACAAGTGGTCGATGGCCCAAGAGTCGGGCATGGACTGGAAGATGCTGAAGTTGCAGAAGAACGTGTCGGCCAGCATCGATTCCAGGCCTTCGAACTCTTCGGGCACGTATTCCAGCTTGCGGACGATGTTGAGGATTTTGAAGCAGATGCCGAAGTACAGCTTCTCCGCCATCGCGCGGTTTTCCAGCGTGCAATAGCCGAGGCTGAACAGGTTCAGCACCGCGTCCTTGGCCACCTGGGCGTCGTGGTAATACTCGGTGAAGTTCTGGTCGTTCACGCCGAGGTACGTGTCCCAGAGGTTCTGCACTTCCTTAGGGAGCTTGGTGCGGTCTTCGACGCTGACGTCGGCGACTTCGAACCGGCCGAAGCCGCTCCAGCCGATGACGTTGAAGATCAGCACGCTGTGGTAGGCGACCATCGCGCGGCCGGATTCGGACAGGATCGTCGGGTGCGGCACCTTGGCGGCGTCGCAGACTTCCTTGATGTGGAAAACGATGTCGTTGGCGTATTCCTGCAGGGCGTAGTTGATGGAGCTTTCGAAGTTCGTTTTGCTGCCGTCGTAGTCGACGCCCAGGCCGCCGCCGACGTCGATGAACTGCATGCCGGCCCCGAGCCGGCAGAGTTCGGTGTAGACGCGGGCCAGCTCCATGATGGCGGCCTTGATGTTGCGGATGTTGTTGATCTGGCTGCCGAGGTGGAAGTGCAGCAGGTTCAGGCAGTCCGCCATGCCCTCTGACTTCAGGTAGTTCACCGCGTCAATGACTTCGCTGACGAACAGGCCGAACTTGCTGCGCTCGCCGCCCGATTCCTGCCAGCGGCCGGCGCCTTTGGCACTCAGTTTCACGCGCACGCCGATGCGCGGGCGGACGTTGTGGATCTTGGCGAACTTCACGATCGCCACGAGTTCGCTAAACTTCTCGACGACCGGGATGACCTTGCGGCCGATCTTCGTGGCCAGGATGACGGCTTCGATGAACTCGTCGTCCTTGAAGCCGTTGCAGACGATCGGCGTGTTGTCGTCGTCGACGATCGCCATGACGGCCAGCAGTTCCGGCTTGCTGCCCGCTTCCAGGCCGAAGTTGTGGGCCTTGCCGAAGTAGTGGATTTCTTCCACCACGTGCCGCTGCTGGTTCACCTTGATCGGGTAAACGCACTGGTAGTTGCCGGTGAACTCGTTTTCCTTGATGGCAGTCGCGAAGGCCTCGTGAATCTTGTTCACGCGGTGCTGCAGGATGTCCGTGAAGCGGATCAGCACGGGGGCGGCGATATCGCGGCTGCGCAAATCGTCGACCAGCTTTTTCAGATCGATCGTTTTGGCGGGTTCGCCGGTGGGGTGGACGGCGACATTGCCGTCGGCGTTGATGCTGAAATATTCCTGGCCCCAGCCGGTGATGTTGTACAGCTTGGCCGCGTCCTCCACGGTCCACTCGCCCGGCTTGAACGGCAGCTTGCTGATCATCGACTTCGCGGGCGCGGTGGTGCGGGGGCGCTCGGTGGTGCTGGCATCAAAATCGTTGACGGCGGTCGTGGGCATCGGCTGGGTCCACCTGCGGTGAAAGACAACTTTCGCGAAGACGCTTCGCTTCCTGACATCGTATCGCAACTGGGGCGGGAACGAAGAAAACTTTGCAGGGTCTGAGAAGATTTAGCGCGAGCGCCTGGGACCGCTCGCGCCTCACACCGCCGGCATCTGCTGGCTGAGGCAGTGGATCGCGCCCAGCCCCCAGATCAGCTCCGTGCAGTCGATGCCAATGACCTTGTGCTTCGGCAGGTGCGACTGAAGGATGTCGATCGCCCGCTTGTCGTTCTTGCGGTCGCGATAGGTCGGGACGAGTAACGCCCCGTTCAGGAAGTAGAAGTTCACGTACGTGGCCGGCAGCCGCTGGCCGTCGTGCTCCACGGGTGAGGGCATGGGCAGTTCGATGATCTCTAGTGGCCGGCCGTCCTGGTCGCGCAGCTTGTCGGCCTGTTTGCGGGCGCTTTTCAGCACCTTGTGGTTCACGTCCTTCGCGTCCGGCTCGACGGCCATGACGAGCTTCGTGGGGCTGATGAAGCGGGCGAGGTCGTCGACGTGGCCGTCGGTGTCGTCGCCTTCGATGCCGCCGGTGAGCCAAAGGACGTTCGACTGGCCGTAGTAGTCTTTCAGGTACTGCTCGATCTGCTGCTTCGAGAGGCCCGGGTTGCGGTTTTTGTTCAGCAGGCAGTCGGTCGTTGTAATCAGTGTGCCGGCCCCGTTGACCTCGATCGCGCCGCCTTCCATGACGACGAGGTCCGGCCCGCTGCCGGCATTGCTGGTGACGCCGGGCGGATTCTTCGGAAGGAAGACGGGCAGCTTGAAGTCGGCCGCCACCTTCGACGGCACGGCGTCGTCGTCGCCGTACGGCGGGTACTTGCCGCCCCAGGCGTTAAAGCCCCAATCGACGACGGCCAGCTTCTTCTTCTTGCGGTTTACGACGAACGCCGGCCCGTGGTCGCGGCACCAGTTTTCGTTCGTCGGAATGGCGTGGAACACCACATTCTTCGTCGGCCCGCCGGCCTCTTTGATCTGCTGACGGACGATTCGTTCGACGTTGCCGTTGGGCACGTTGACGTGAACGGTTTCCCGCGGCGCGATCTCGCGGAAGATCGAAGCCATGACCGACGGCACGGTGTGGTGCTTGTCCGGAAACGAAATCCCCTCCGGCCGCGGCCAACTGAACCAGGTGCCGGCGTGTTTTTCCCACTCGGCGGGAAAAGTAAAGCCGAGCGAAGCCGGGGTTTGATCGATCATTTTTAGCTTTGCCATGAGTGGGGCACGATCTCGCGTGTCGATTCGTGCGACACGCAGCGGAGTGTCCTACAGAACGGACGGCCGTGATGCCAGATCGTCGGCCATCAGAAATTCATTGCAAACGATGCGGCTATCGACCCCGTAACGCGCAGTACATCAGCTTCCAAGCGGCCTTGGATGTAGGCTGTTCGCGCAAGGCGCGCCAGGCGTACTTGCGCGCCGTGCGGACGTGCTTGTGCCGAAGCGCCGTCCAGGCCCATTCACGGCTTTGCCAGATGCTCTTGGCCGCGGGCTTGGCGGGCTGCGACGGATTGGTTTCGGTGCCCGGCGGGATGTCGGGCAGGCCGCGTCGCTGGCGGGCTTCCTTCATCACGAAGTCGCGGATCGGCATCGTGTTACGCGCCTTACCCAGGGCACTTTCGGCATGACGCCGGTACTTCACGAGCATCTCGGGCAGGTTATCGATCTGCCCGATTTCGGACAGACGCAGGAACAGGTGTTGGTCTTCGTAAGGGAAATAATCCAGATACCCGCCGACGGTTTCGATGGCGGCCTTGCGCATCATGACCGACGAGTGAATGACCGGCCACCCGCCGTAAAGCAGCGCGCGATTGATCGTGTCGTGTCCGTGGTCGATCCAGGCCATATCGCCGATCGGCAAGCCCTCGTCGTCGATCATCAGCGTGCGCGAGCCGATCAGGACGTGGTCGGGGTGGGCGTCCAGGAAATCGACCTGCTTCTGAATCCGGCCCGGCATGCAGACGTCGTCGGCGTCCAGGCGGGCGACGAACTCGCCGACGCACATCGACAACGCTTCGTTCGAGGCTGCGGCGGCCCCTTTGTTCGGCCGGCTGACGAAACGGACCCGCGCATCACGGTCGGCGAAAGATTTCAGAATCTTCGCCGAGCCGTCGGTGGAGCCGTCGTCGACGGCGACGAACTCCAGGTCGCGGTACGACTGGTCCAGCACGCTTTGGACCGCCTCGGCCAGATACCGCTCCCCGTTGTAGACCGGCATAAACACGCTGACGCGCACGTTGCTCATAAAATCCTTACTGATGTTTCGGACTCGTGATCGCGGAACAGTGTTCCGGCAGACGGTCATCGACGACTGAATTAAAACGGCGTCAGGCGGTCCCGTCGGCAAATCGTTTGACCAGTCCGCCGTACGCATCAATCCGCCGGTCTCGCAGGAACGGCCAGTGCGTGCGGGCGAACTCGACTTTCTCCAAGTCCAGCGGGTGCACGATGACTTCTTCCTTCTCCACGCTGGCCCGGTAGATCAACTGGCCGTTCGGCTCGGCCATGAAACTTTGGCCCCAGAACTGGATGCCGTCGTCGCTGACGTAGCCGCCTTCTTCGTTGCGGATTTTTTCGATGCCGACACGGTTGGGGCTGCAGACGTAGCAGCCGTTGGCGACGGCGTGGCTGCGCTGGATCAGTTCCCAGCTTTCGTGCTGGGTGGTGCCGTACAGTTCCTTCTCCCGCGGGTGCCAGCCGATAGCAGTGGGGAAGAACAGGATTTCGGCACCCTGCAGGGCCGTCAGGCGCGCGCCTTCGGGGTACCACTGGTCCCAGCAGATCAGCGTGCCGATTTTGGCGTGCTGCGTGTCCCAGGCGCGGAAGCCGGTGTCGCCGGGGGTGAAGTAGAACTTCTCGTAGTAGAGCGGGTCGTCGGGGATGTGCATCTTGCGATAGATGCCCAGCACCTGGCCACGGTCAATGATGGCGGCGGTGTTGTGGTACAGCCCGGCGGCGCGCTTCTCGAACAGGCTGACGATGATCGTGATGCCGTGCTTCTTGGAGAGCTTGCAGAACAAGTCCGTGCTGGGGCCAGGGATGGTCTCGGCCAGCTTGAAGAAGCGGTGGTCTTCGACCTGGCAGAAGTACTGGCTGACGAACATCTCCTGCGTGCAGACGATCTTCGCGCCCTGTTTCGCGGCCTGCTCAATCAGGCGGGCCTGGTTCTTCCGGTTGACGGCGAGGTCTTCCACGCACGCCATCTGGGTGATGCCGACTTCGACGATGCGGTCGCTGTTCTTCTGTTTGGCCATTGCGGGGAATGATACGGAGAGAAGATGCACCACGGAGGCACGGAGACACGGAGAAGAGAAAATTATTTAAGTCCTCATTTTCCGCTCCGTGTCTCCGTGACTCCGTGGTGATTTTCTGCCTCAGCCGGCCAGCGACAGCATGAAGCGCTCGACGTTATCCGCCGCCTCACCCAATCCCGACTTGCTGCGGTGATCGAGATCCGCCAGTAAATCCAGTGCATCCGCCAGGCCGCGGTCGCCCAGTTTGTCGGCGGTGCGGAGCAGGGCGTCGACGTTGTGGGCGGGCCAGATGCGCAGTTCTTTGGCGATCGCCGGCGGGCTGATTTTCTGCTTGCGCAGTCGCTGGGCTTTGACGGCTTTCTCGAGCCAGATCGTCAGCCAGGTGACGGCGCGGAACTCGGTGCTGGGGTCGCTGCTGAGCAGTTGCCGCCACCGCTCTAGGGCCGCGCTGATCCGGCCGGCGGTCAGCTCGTCGGTCATGTGCCACATTTCCTGTTCGCGCTGGAAAACGACGCTGGCGTTGACTTCCTTTTCCGTCACCCGGCCGTCGGTCATCAGGGCGAGCTTGGCGATTTCGTTATCCAATCGGCCGAGGTCCGCCCCGACCAGCTCGGCCAGTAGTTGCGCCGCGGCCGGGTCGATGGCCGTCTTGTGCGCGGTCTTCGCGCGCTCGATCACCCACCGGGCCAGATCGCGGTCTTTCGGCGGGTCGCAGGGCTCCACACGGCCGTGCTTGGCGATCAGTTTGCTGATCCGCTGGTTGCCCGGCAGGGTTTTGCACCGCAGCACCAGCGTGGCCGAGTCGACGGGGTTGGCCACGTACTCTTCCATGTTGTCGCGGAAACGGCTGATGAACTCTTCGGCGCTGCGGACGACCACCAGCTTGCTGCCGGCGAACATGCTGAAGCTGCGGACTTCGTCCAAAACGTCGGCGATTTGGGCGGTTTCGCCGTCGAAATCGACACGCTGCGCGTCCTTCCCCAGCGAAGCGGCCAAGCGGCGCACCGCCTCCAGTTGCAGGAAACTGTCGCTGCCAACGAGTGCGTGAACCGCCGCCATGTCAGCAGCTTACGGCGCGGTTCTTCCCGGTGCCACGGTCGGGCACGCCAGGCAGCACGGGCACGGCTTGGCAGGCCCGATTGCGGTGCCCGTCACGGCGTCGCGGCCGTTCTGTTTATGACGTATACTTGGCAGCGACATGGCCCATGGTTTCGGCAACATCTGCGACGACTTTTACGTCAACCTCCGCGTCGGTACACAACTCGGGCTGCCACAGCAGCGTGAGACGCTGATCCACTTTTTCGAGCAGATCCAGAAGTCGTTCCCGGACATGACGCGTTTCCGCCGGGCCGACGCGACGGAGCTGACGCTGGAAGAAGACCGCGAAAGGGAGAGCTACCGCTGGCTCAGCGTCGACGCCGCCCGGCTGGCCTGCGGGCACGTGAACCCGGATTCGGTCGCCGACGCGATGAAATTGCACCACACCGTGCTGGACTACGCCCCGCACGCGCTGGGCCTGAGCATGGTGGAGATCGACCACGTCGACGTGGTGTTCGGCTTCGACCTGGAGTTCGCCGGCAATCATGACGAAGTAGTGGCCGAAAGTTTGATGGCCGAATCACCGCTGGCGGGGTTGCTGGAGGAATCGGGCGCGCGGGCCGTTGATGTGCAGCCGACGATGACCGTGTCGCTGACCGAAGACCAGCGTTTGCAGGCACGCGTGGACGTGGTGACGCGGTCCAACGGGTCGCCGACGCGCAATCCCGATTACACCGGCGACGCCATCAGCGTCTTCCTGATTCTACGTCGCTACTGGGGCGATCGCGGCCGCGAGCCGCTGCCGCAACTGCTGGACAATTTGGCCGCCCGCGGCGAGCGGATGGCCGAGGCGTTCGTGGTGCCCAAGATCATCCAGCCGATCCGCGCGGCTATTGCGACGCGGTCCTGACTCGTTCGTTTGCCGCCTGGTCCACGTCGACTGGTCCGTATTTGAAGCCGATTGTCAGAGAAAGCCGAATCATGAGCGAACCCGTCCTCCCGCCGACTGTGAACGAAGCCCCCGCCCCGATCGTCGCCCGGGCCGGGCGGTATTACCGCAACGCGCGCCTGGTGATGGTGCTGGGCCTGCTGATCATGGGCGGCTACTTCGCGTACGACGGGTACAAAGGGTACCCGGCCCGCAACGCCGAGATCGCCCGGATTGGCCAGGAACTGAATGCCACGCCGAAGGATTCGCCGCGCTGGATCGAACTGGAACAACAGCAGCGGAAACTGGGCGCGCCCAAGAGCGACACCGACATCGGTTTGCAAAAGGTGCTCGGCTACGCCTTGCCGGTGGTAGCGTTGGCGTACCTGGCCTACTTCCTGAACAAAAGCCGCGGCGAGATTCGACTGGAAAACGACGTGCTGACCGCCCCCGGCCATCCGCCGGTCCCGCTGTCGGCGGTGACGGCTGTCGACACACGGCTCTGGAAGAAAAAAGGGATCGCGACGCTGCAGTACGCGGTCGAAGGAAAACGCGGCTCGATCGTGCTCGACGACTTCGTCTATCAGCAGACGCCGATCGACGCGATGTACGACCGCGTGGTGGCGCAGACGAGTTCGTCAACGGCTACCTAATCCGCGCCGTGAATGGGTCGTTCTGTCACGCGCCACCCGCGCGTGACCGCGTGCAGGAAATAGCGTCCGTCCGTTTCGCGCAGTTCCACCGGGCAGCCGTAGACGGCCGACAATCGCTCACTTGTCAGCACGTCCGCCGGCCGGCCTGCGGCGGCCACCCGGCCTTCGTCCAGCAGCAGCACATTCGTCGTCGCCCGCGGCAGTTCCTCGACGTGGTGCGTGATCATGACGACGGCCGGCCGGTCGGCCTCGGTGGCCAGGTCTTCCAGCACGGCCAGCAGTTCCTCCCGGCCGCGGACGTCGAGGCCGCTGGTCGGCTCGTCCAGAATCAGCACCGTCGGCCGGTTGACCAAGGCGCGGGCCAGCAGGCAGCGCACGCGTTCGCCGGTGCTGAGGTGGCCGTACAAACCGCCGCTCGCGCGGGTCAGGCCGACACGTTCGATGAGTTCGTCCACGCGCCGTTCCTGCTCGGCGGTCGCGCGGCGATAAGCGCCCAGCGTCCCGCCGACGCCCGTGCGGACGGCTTCGCGGACCGACAACGTGCCGTCCAGATCGAACTCACCGTTCGGCTGCACCAGGCGAACGATTTCGCGCAAGTCGTGCAGGTTCGTCTCCCCGAACAATCGGCCGGCGACGCGGACCTGCCCGCGTGTCGCCCACAAATAGCCGAGCATTACGCGGGCCATCGTGCTTTTGCCCGAACCGTTAGGCCCCAGCAAAGCGGCAAATTCGCCCGCCTCAACCCGCCAGTCGATGCCCCACAGGATTTCCCGCTCGCCGCGGCGGACCGTCACTGAATCGAAGTGGACGGCCGGGAAAATCTGACTATCGTTGATGCTCTTCATGGGAGTTCGTGAATGGTAGCGCAACCGAAGCCGACCCGACAGCTCGTCCCCGCCGACTTCAACCCGGCCGAGTGGTCGCAGATCGAACCACTGGCCACGAAGCTGCAGCAGCAGGCGATCGAATCGCCGCAGCAGCTCGAATCGTGGCTGCTCAATTTGTCTGAACTGAACGGCGTGATCGAGGAATACAGCAGCCGGCGTTACATCGACAAAAGCTGCCACACCGACGACGCCGAGATCAAAAAGCGTTACTTCCACTTCGTCGAAGAGATCGAGCCGAAGCTGAAGCCGGTGTTCTTTGAGCTGCAGAAAAAGTTCCTGGAGTCGCCGCACCGCGCGCAGCTGACCGACCCGCGCTACGCCATGCTGACCCGCAAATGGCAGGCCGACGTGGACGTGTTTCGGCCGGAAAACGTGGCGCTGGAAACGAAGGTCACAAAGCTGGTGACCGAATATGACGAGATCAGCGGCGCGATGACCGTTGACTTCCGCGACAAACACCTCACCCTCGCCCAACTCGGCCGGTTCCAGGAAGAGCCGGACCGCGAGACGCGCAAGGAGGCCTTCGAAGTCGGCGTGAAGCGGCGCATGGAAGACCGCGAGAAGATCGACGCTATCTTCGATCAACTGCTGCCGCTCCGTCGGCAGATCGCCCAGAACGCCGGCTTCCCCGACTACCGCGCCTTCACTTGGAAAGCTCTGAAACGGTTCGATTACACGCCGGAAGACTGCACGAAGTTCGCTGAGGCGATTGAGAAATCAATCGTCCCGCTCGTGCGCGCGTTGGACGAAAAGCGCAAGAGCGACCTAGGCGTGGACGTGCTTCGGCCTTGGGATTTGTCGGTCGACCCGAAAAGCCGCCCGCCGCTGCACCCGTTCGATTCGAAAGACATCGAAGGCTTCGTCAGCACGACGAAGAAGCTGTTCGAACGCCTCTCGCCGGCGCTGGCCGAAGAGTTCGAGTCGCTGCGCACGCACGGCAACCTCGATCTCGACAGCCGCCGCGGCAAGCAGCCCGGTGGGTATCAGATTTCGCTCGAGGAATCGAAGCAGCCGTTCATCTTCATGAACGCCGCCGGCAGTCAGCGTGACGTGGAAACGCTGCTGCACGAAGGCGGCCACGCGTTCCATTTCATCGCCGCCGCGAATAACGAACCGCTGACGTTCCTGCGCCAGGCGCCGATGGAGTTCTGCGAAGTGGCGTCGATGGCCATGGAAGCACTCAGCAGCGAACACTTCGACTTGTTCTACGACAAGCCCGAAAACGCCGAGCGGGCCAAGCAGAGCTACCTCGAAGGCCTGATCCGTTTCTTCCCATGGATGGCCATTGTCGACCAGTTCCAGCACTGGCTCTACACGCACCACGATCACACGCGCGACGAACGAAAAGCCCAATGGCTGAGCCTGCTGGACCGCTTCGGCGGGACGGCCAGTTGGGAAGGGTACGAGGCCGCCCGCGAAAGCAGCTGGCAGCGGCAGCTTCACCTGTTCCACGTGCCGTTTTATTACGTCGAATACGGCATCGCCCAACTCGGTGCGATGCAGATGTGGCTCAAGGCCAAGGAAGACCCGCAGCGTGCCCTGGCCAGCTATCGGGCGGCGCTGAAGCTGGGCGGCACGAGGCCGCTGCCGGAACTGTTCGGGGCGGCAGGGCTGAAGTTCGACTTCACCAGCCGCACGATCGACCCGCTGATCCGCGCCGTGCACGAGGAACTGCCGGTCTAGGTCGTGTCCGATGAATGCTCTGGCCGCACAAGGGCGGCGTGTGTAGGGCGGGCACTGCCCGCCGTTTCCGCCCGGCGGCGGGCATGCCTGCCCTACGGCAGAGTGTCGATTCGTCAGACGCGGCATAACACTTGTCGACTTAACTGCGGAGTGCGATCGGTGGACGCGGCGGACTTGGAGCAGACCCTGCGCGACCTGGATCGTGTCGCCACGCCCGTGCGCCGGCGGCCCAACCGGGAGACGTGGCGTTTCGAGTTCAACGGCCGGGCCTTCTATTTGCACTTCTACCCGCCCGCCGGCGGGCCGTTGTCGCGCGGCGGGGCGACCGCGGAGTTTGCCGCGCTCAAGACGCTGCAAACCCTGAAGCTGCCCGCCGTGCGGCCGGTGGCGCTGCTGAGCGGCTTGCAGTTCGGCGACCGAAAAGGGGACGCCGTGCTGACCGCCGCCGTCGAACCGGCCCTGCGCCTGGACGCCATTGGGGCGGCCGACCACGTGCGGGCGCGGGCGGCGGTGATCGATTGGCTCACCCGGCTCGCCGCCGCCGGCCTCGGTCATTCCGATCTGCGACCGGGCAGTTTCCTGCTCACGCCGACCGGCGTCGTTCTGGCCGACGCGATCGGCCTCGTCCGTAACGGTCTCACGCGCGAACACCTCACCCAGTTCGCCTTCGCGGCCGGTGAACAAGCCACCCTCGGCGACCGCGTGAGGGCGTGGCGACGATTCGACGGCAACGATGAGGTCGTTCCACCGGCGGACAGGCAGTTCACCCGACGTGTCCGCCAGGCGATGGCAAGGCAAGCAATTGGCCGGATCAAAGTCGGCAAATGGACGGGCCAGTTTCTCGCCAGTGCAGTACCGGTGGAATGGTCGACGGCCTCGCGTCTGTCGATCACGGCCGCCGACTGGCAGCGCGAATGGCCGCGGATGGCGGCGATGCTGGAGGCGGACGGGTTGGACGTGCTGAAACGCGACGGCAGCGGCGACGTGTTGTCGACGCAAATCACGCTGGCCGGCGTGCCGATCAACGTGATCGTGAAACGGCCGCGCAACAAATCGAAAGTGCGCGACCTCCTCGACGTGGTCCGGCCGTCGCGGGCGCATCGCACGTGGATGAAAACCCGTCGGCTCCTGGCGACGCGTGTACCGGTCGAGCAGCCGCTGGCGATGTTCCGCCAAGGCCGGGGCGGCGACGTTCTGGTCTTCGAACGTGTGCCGGGCGTGACGCTGGAACACGCAAGTTTCGACGCCACGCAGCCCGCCGCCCGTGAAATGCTCTTCCGCCGCTGTGGCCGTCTTTTACGGCAACTGGAGGACGCGCGGCTGGCGCATACCGACGCCAAAAGCAGCAATTGGATCGTGTTTAACAGCCCGACGCGTGGGCCGATGCCGGTGATGATCGACGCGTACGGCATCCGCTGGCTGAACCCGTGGCTGGGCCTGTTCGGCCTGCACCGTTTGCTGCGGGCGATGAAGCATCATCCGCAATACACGCCTGCGGATTCGCTGCACATCTGTCAGGGCTTCGCACCGCGTGCGTCGCCGGGCACCGAAGCGGAGGCACCGAGCGATGCGCGTTGACTTGCCGGCCGAGCCACGAAAGATTCTGATCGTCAAGCCGAGCGCACTCGGCGACATCGTCCACACGCTGCCGGTGCTGACACTGCTGCGCCGGCGCTTTCCGACGGCGAGCATTCATTGGCTGGTCGTGCCGGCGTTCGCGTCGCTGCTGACCGGTCACCCGCTGCTGGACGGCGTGATTCAGTTCGACCGCAAGGGGTACGCAAAATCGTTGCGCAGCCCCACGACGGCGAAGGGCCTTGCCGAGTTCGCGCTGCGTCTTCGCCGGGAACGATTCGATCTGGTGATTGATCTTCAGGGCCTGCTGCGCAGCGCATGGCTGACCTGGCAGACGGGGGCGCCGACGCGTGTCGGCTTCGGCTATGCCCGTGAAGGTGCGCCGCTGGCGTACACGCACAAGGTGTCGCAGCCGACGCCGCAGCGGCACGCGGTGGAGCGGTATTTGGACGTGGCCGAGGCGTTGGGCTGCGGGCGCGGGCCGGTGGCGTTCGACTTCGGCATCGGCGACGACGTGCGC
>DASVSC010000194.1:0-3522 GCA_036388295.1 Tepidisphaeraceae bacterium
CGGTCGGCATCATCGATCGGCCTGGTTCAGGCGTTCAGCCGCGAAGCCGACGAGTACAAGCGTTTCCAGACGAACGTCGAAGACAGCGTCAGCGCCTACCTGCGGCTGCACTGGCAGGAAGTGCTCTTCTGGCTGGTCATCGGCAGCATCCTGGCGATCGGCAGCAGCGTCGTCATGGGGTACGGCGGCTATCTCGTCTACCACGACCAGTACGTGGCCAACCTCGGCGGTGCGGGGTTCACGGCCGGCAAATTGATGATCTTCCTCGGCCTGCTCGCGCAGCTGTACACGCCGTTGCAGAAACTCAGCGGCGCGGGCTCGCTGCTGGCCACCGGCATCGCCGGGTGCAAGCGGGTCTTCGAAGTGCTGGACCGTGACCCGATCATCCAAGACGCACCGAACGCGCTGCATCTGCCGAAGCAGGCTCGGCTGTTGGAACTCGAAAATGTGGTTTTCGGCTACAAGCCCGACGCGCAAGTGCTGAGCGGCGTGTCGTGCCGCATTGAGCCGGGCCAGATGGTGGCGTTCGTCGGCGAAAGCGGTGTGGGCAAGACGACGCTGCTGAGCCTCGTGCCACGCTTTTTCGACCCGTGGCAAGGCGCGATCAAGCTCGACGGCCATGACCTGCGGCAGGTGCGTGTGACCGACGTTCGCAAACACGTCGCCCTGGTGCTGCAGGAGAACGTCGTCCTGCCGACCAGCGTGCGCGAGAACATCGCCTACGGCCGGCCCGACGCCACCGACGCCCAGATCCAACACGCAGCGGTCTTGGCCGGTGCGGCTAAGTTCATCGACAAGCTGGAACACGGCTACAACGAGCAGATCAGCGAAAGCGGCGGCAACCTCAGCGGCGGCCAGCGCCAGCGCATCAGCATCGCCCGGGCGCTGCTGACCGAGGCGCCGGTCATCATCATGGACGAGCCGACCAGCGCGCTTGACCCGCAGCACGAGCAGCTGATCATCGAAACCCTGCAGGGCATCAAAGGCCTGCGCACGCTGATCCTGGTCAGCCACCGCCTGAGCACGGTGGCCGACTGCGACCGGATTTTCGTGATGGACGCCGGCCGTATCGTGGAGGAAGGCACGCACGCCGAACTGGTCGCCAAGCGTGGGCTGTACTTCAAAATGGCCAAGCACCAGATGAAGCTGGAAGACGACAAGGTGCCGGCATGAGCCCGAACACGCAGAAGCTCCGCATCATCGTCGGCGGCATGGTCGGCCAGTTCCCGCTCGGCGGCGTGGCGTGGGACTACTTTCACTACGTCCTGGCCCTGCATGAGCTTGGCCACGACGTCTACTACCACGAAGACACCAACACCTGGCCCTACAACCCGTCGATCCGCGAGCCGAGCAGCGACGGCGTGTACAACGCCGATTTCATCGGGCGATTCTTCGAACGCTACGCGCCCGGGTTGACGGCGAAGTGGCATTACCGCCTGCTGCGGGACAAAGCGTTCGGCATGACCGTCGAAGCGTTCGACGAAGTCGCCCGCGCGGCCGACGTGTATCTGAACGTCAGCGGCGTCTGCCGGCTGCCTGAAACATTGAATGCGAACTGCCGTCGGGTCTTTCTCGACAGCGACCCGGGCTATAACCAGATGGGCCTGCAGGATCTGCTCGATACTGAAGGGCCGACGGCGGTCCGGTACGCGGAAGTGGCCACCCGGCACGACGTGCACCTGACGTACGCCGAGAACATCCATCACAACGACTGCCGTTTGCCCCGCGCCGGCCTGCACTGGATCACCACGCGGCCCGTCGTCACGCTCGCGCCGTGGCGGAACGGCGTCGATACCGCGCCCCTGACAGATGCCGCCTTCACCACAGTGATGACGCTCGATCTGAGCGTCGCTCCGAAGCGTTTGCACTATCAAGGCGTCGACTACTTCGACAAGCGCCCGGAGTTCGACCGCTTTATCAGCCTGCCGAAGCGCGTGCCCGACGTGCCGCTGCTGCTGGCGATCGGGAATCACAAAAGCATTGAGCCGGTCCTGGCCAATGGCTGGCGTGTCACGGACAGCCACGAAGTCAGTCTGACGCCGGAGGCGTATGTCCGGTTCATTACTGATTCTGTCGGAGAATGGAGCATTGCCAAGAACGTATATGCCGCGACCAACAGCGGCTGGTTCAGTTGCCGCACCTGCTGCTACTTGGCGTCAGGGCGGCCGGCGGTGGTGCAAGACACGAAGTGGAGTCGATACGTGCCGAGCGGCGAGGGCGTGATCGCTTTCGAAACGATGGAGCAGGCGATCGACGGCCTCCGCGCGATCACGGCTGACCCGGCGCGCCATCGCGCGGCGGCGTACGACATTGCCCGGGAATATCTGTCGCCCGAGCGCGTGCTGCCGCCGATGCTGGAGGCGATCTTTGCCGTAGATCGCAAGGCGGTGCTTCCCGGACGCGGACATCCCGTTTAGCCGGGATAAATGAACCGCGTGAACAGGAAAATCAGCAGCAGGGCGACCAGAGCAATGATGAGAATCCGCTGGCTGCCCCGGGTCGGTTCGTTGCGGTACGATTTTGCCATGGCTACTCCTGCTTCCTCACCTGGTTGCGACGCGAAGCCGGGCCGACGCATCTCGAATGCCTGATCGCATCAGAGTCGGCCGCTAACGCTCGACGGCAATGTACGCATCAACCCTACCGCTTACAACTTGGCCCATCGTTCCCTTCGCGGGTTGAATAGTGCCGCTATTCGTGACTTTTATCCGCCTTCTTCTTCGACTGCGGGTTGGCGTTCTGGGCCAGTTCGTCCTGCTGGTGGCTGGCCGGCGGTTTCGGGAGGTCCAACGCTTTCGACGGCGACTCTTCCTCCGGCTTGGCCCGCTCGTAACTGGTCGCCGTATCGGGGGCCGATTGGCCGGTCGTGGGGTCGGTTTGTTTGCTCATAACTCGATTCTACGCGGGCGATGGGCAAGTCAACTTTTGCCATAAGAATGAATCTGCTTTCACCCATGTTTTAGCGATCACGGGGGTTCCGTGGCGAATCATATTGATGGATACAAGACGGAGACCGACCAGGGAAGGACTTGGCCGATCGCCGCCAACGGGGCGAAAGCCTCACGCCGAAGGAGACTGACATGAGCAAGCTGATTCGCATTTGTGCCCTGGGCATCGCCTCGACCGTTCTGCTGGGCACCGGCCTGGCCTGCAACACGACCGAGGGCATGGGCAAAGACATCGAAAAGGGCGGCGACGCCATCAAGGACACCGCCCGCGACGTGAAGGACTAAATCTGTGCGGGTGAAGACCCGCCGTCCTCATTTTGCACCGACCGTCTTCGTTAAACCAACTTCTTCAAGGAGCTCGTCATGTTGTACTGGGCAGCCGTATTTCTGGTAATCGCACTCATCGCCGGCTTCTTCGGCCTCGGTGGTGTGGCGGGCACGTCGGCCTCGATCGCCAAGGTTCTGTTCTTTATCTTCCTGGTCCTGTTCGTCCTGTCGCTTCTGATGGGCTTGTTCAGGGGCGGAAGCCCACGCGTCTAAATGTACGTGGGATAATCTGATCGACTCGTCGCGC
>DASVSC010000195.1:0-4861 GCA_036388295.1 Tepidisphaeraceae bacterium
CAAAACGCTGTTCTTAACTCTCCACTCTCCACTTCCAACTCTCCACTTCCAATCACTCCCGCGGCGGCTCGATGCGGATGATCTGCGTGTTCCCGCTGCGCAGCACTTCCAACACGACGGCTTCCTTCGGCTTCTCCTTGCGGAACGCCTCGTACTGTTCCTTGAACTGGTCGATGCCGGTGACGGGCGTCTGGTTGATCTGGCGGACGAAATCGCCGTTGTCGAGGTTCGCCGACTGCGCGCCGCTCTGCGGCCGCACGAAGGCGACGATCACGCCCTTCACGTCGGCGGCCAGCTTGCGGCTGAACGTGTCTTCGAACGCCACGTCGCGCGCGGTAAAGCCGAGGTCTTCAGCATAAAAGCGCTTGGCACGGCTCGCCGGCGCGGGACGTTCGTCCAGCGTGACTTCCACCGGCTTCGGCTCAGTGCCGGCCTTGGTGATCACGCCCAGCGTCACGTTCTGCCCCACGCTCAGGCGCGACAGGTGGCGCGTGAAGATCATCGGCGATTCCTCCGGCAGATCGCCACGCTCCAGCGGCCGGCCTTCGAGGGAGACGATCACGTCCCCTTTCTTCAACCCTGCGCGGGCGGCGGAAAAGCTCGGGATCACGTCGCCGACCTGAATCGCCACCTTCCCCTGCAGGCCATAAAACTCGGCGACGTCCTTAGTCAGCCCCGTCAGCTGCACCACGCCAATGAACGGGAACTTCAGCGGCTGCTCCAGCGTCGGCGGCGATTCGAGGGCCGGCAGGAAGTCGCTCGCGGGCACGAACACACGCGTGGGGTTTTCAACGGTAGCGTTCGGATTGCGCGGGTCGTTGAGAATGAGCGACCGGTCGTTGAGCGGCAACGTCCGATCGCCGAGCACGAGAAGGCGGTCGTTCTGCGCATTGACCAGCCCGATGGCGCGGCCGCTGTCGTCGAACACGGCCGAACCTGTCACAGTCATGCCGCTGCCGTCGACCAGCACCTGCGGCACCGGCCCGCGCAGCACCGCCGCGACACGTGATTCGTACACGTACGGCGTGTAGCCCGACGTTTTGGGCAGCAAGCCGACGGACCGCACCGTCTGGCCGGGCGACAGCGGATCGCCGACGAAGGTGATCGGCGTCATCGGCGTGGCGGGCTTGGTCTTGGGGACGATGAACGTGAGGTTGTACCGCTCGTCACGGCCGAGCATGACGGCTTCAATTTCCGTCTCGTCGTCGCCCGGGATGATGAGCTTGAATTCCTTGATCTGTTCGTCGGGTAACTGCCGCGGCGTCAGTTCGGACGGCACGATCGTCAAGCCGTCGTCGCGCACGACCACGCCCATGGCCGACAGCTCGCGCCGGCCGAGTTCGCCTTCGTACGTGAACTGCACGACGACCAGCGACGGCCGAACTTTTTCCAGCAACGCGCCGGCCGGCGTGGCCGGCTTCGTCTGGGCGAGGGCAACCGAGCAGGCGGCAAGCAGGGCGATGGAAGCGAGCGGTGCGAAGCGGTTCATGGATTCCTCTTGTCCGGTGGCATGGCCCACCGCGTGCGGACTGGCAGGCCGAGCCCGCCGCTGATCAATTGTTTTAGGCCGCGGTCAATGTGCCGACGCGTGCCTGCGGTGGCGGGGGCGATGTGCCTCGGTCATGGTAGTAGCTCAGGTATAAATCGACCGCTTCGCGTAGTCGTGCCTCGACGGCTTCGACGGTGTCGGCGGACGTCGTACACCCCGGCAAGTCAGGAAAATACGCCCAGTAAGCGCCGTCCTCGGCCCGCTCGATGACGTACGCGTAGGTTTTAACCTGGTCCATATCATGCTCATTTCAATCCGGCTTGCTTCAGGATGCTGCCGAGTGTTCCACGCGGCACGTCCTGTCCTTCCTTGCCACCGGCCGGTACGACGACCGGGCCCGGTTTGCTCGGGTGGACATACATCATATGGCTGCCAGTGGTTCGGTCGTGCCGCCAGCCGTCATTGTGAAGTTGGCGGATAAGGTCTCGGTACTTCACGACTCCATCTTATCGACGTCGGTCGTTCAAACCACGATCGGCCGATTCTCAGTAGTTCACCCTCAGCAGTGCATCGCGCACGCCGCGGTCGCGCTGGGCTTGCAGCAGGACGCGGGTCTGCTTGTCGACCGTCGACGTTTTGAACAGCTTCATGAACGCATCAAGATCGTCAATCGCTTCGCCGTTCACGGACCGGATCACGTCGCCCGGCTGCAGCTGAGCCTTGTCGGCGGGGTAGCCTTTGGTCAGGCTGGTAATGACCACACCCTTGTCGTCATCGAGCTGCTGGTCGTTGGCATACGCGCGGGTGACGTCGCGCACGCTCAGGCCCCAGGCCTTGGCTTCGCGTTCCTCGCCGACGGCGCTTTCCAGCTTCACCGGCGTCATCTCCAGTTCCAGCGGCTTACCGCCACGCAGGGCCACGACGTTCACCGGCTTGCCGATTTCCAGGTCGGCCACGTGTTGGCGTACGCCGGCGAGTTCTTCGGGGAAGCGCACGTTCGTCGGGCGGCCGTCGATGCTCAGCAGAATGTCCTGCGCCTGCAGCTTGGCCAGGGCGGCGGGGGAGCCGCGGTCGACGCCGTTGACGAGCACGCCTTTGTTGATGTCGATGTCGTAGTAGGCTTCGAGGTCCTGCAGCGGCTTGAAGTCGATGCCGAGGTCGGCGCGGACGACTAGGCCTTTGGTGTCGGGCGTGGCGCGGCGGATGATTTCGCCCGCCACGCGCTTGGCCATGTCGATCGGAATGGCGAAGTTCAGCGCCTGGCCCTGCATGCCGCGGGTGTTGATCCCGACGATTTCGCCGTTGAGGTCCACCAGCGGCCCGCCGGAATTGCCGGGGGCGATGGGCGTGTCCATCTGGATCCAGTTGCTGAAGCTGCCGGTTTCGTATTCGTCGATCGACTGCCGCTGCGGGTAGAAGGTGCGTTCGTTGTTGCTCACGATGCCGAGCGTCATCGTGCGCGACAGGCCGAACGGCGTGCCGATGGCGATCACGTCCTGGCCCACTTTTAGCGCGCCGCTGTTGCCGAGGTCGGCATGGGCGAAGGTGATGTTCTTACGCTTGATCTCTTCGGCGTCCAGCTGCACGACGGCCAGGTCGGTCCAGTGGTCGTCGCCGATGAGTTTGGCGGCCACGCGTTCTTTGTTCCAGAGCGTGACGTAAATCTCGGCGGCCCGGCCGGCGACGTGGAAGTTCGTGAGGATTCGCCCCGAATCGTCGATGATCACGCCGCTGCCGATGCCGCGGCGCAGCGTGCGTTTGCCGTCGTTATAAATCTCCTGCGCCACGTCCAGCCTCACGACGGCCGGGAACACGCGCTCGGTCACGCCCGTCACGCGTTGCGGCGTGGCGGAAGGGAACGGCTCGGCCGACGGGGCGGTGGAAGCGGCAGCGGGCAGGGTCGTTTCGCGGCCGAACGCCGTGGTGCCGACGGAGCAGCCGATCCAAAGCAGCAGGGCGAAGCGGGCAGGCGTGCGGAGGGAAGTCATTGATCGCCCAAGATGCCCGAGAATCACGCCCGCCGCAACGGCGATTGCCGGAACAAAAACGTCGCTTTTATGCGGACCCGCCCACACGCTAGTGACACCCGCCCGGGCGCGGTAGGGTGGCACGCCTCATGGGTTTTGATTCTGGTTCTATGTCGTTCACGCGGTACGCCGTCGTGGGTCAATCCCCCAAGTCGCCCGACGAGGCGATGCTGGAAAAGTTCGCCGAGCTGGCGCTCAAGCCCACCGACATCGGCATCCCCGAAGACGTCGAATGGGGCTGGGTCGGCCCGCGGCACATTTACGACGGGCGGTTCGATTTCGAACACTGCGTCTACAACGACTGCGTCCACGTCGGCCTGCGCATTGACACGAACAAAGTGCCCGGCGAGGTGAAGGCCGCCTACACGCAGATGGAAGAGGACGCGACGGCCGCGAACAACCCGAGCGGGTTTATTTCCAAGAGCCAGAAGCGCGAAGTCAAAGACACCGTCGGCCGGAAGCTGGACGAGGATTTGCGAAGCGGCAGGTTCCGCCGCAGCAAGCTCGTGCCGTTGCTGTGGGACGTGCCCGCCGCCGTCGTTTACGGGCCGGCCAGCGTGAGCGTGCGCGAGAAGATGCAGGAACTGTTCAGCCGCAGCTTCGGTTTGGAACTACAGCCGCTCACCAGCGGCCATATCGGCATTCGCGAGTTGGAACGCCGTGCCAAGCGGCGGGAATACGAAGACCTCACGCCCACGCGCTTCGCCAAGAGCCAGGAAGACCCGGACATGGCCGCCGAGTACCCGTGGACCGCCAAGGGCGACGGCGCGAAAGATTTCCTCGGCAACGAGTTCCTGCTCTGGCTCTGGCACGAGACGCAGAAGACCGGCCTGATCGAAACCAGCGTCGGCCACACCACCGTGATGTTCGACCGCACGCTGCAATTGGACTGCGTTTTCGGCCAGACCGGCAAAGACACGCTCACCGCCACCGGCCCCACACGCATGCCTGAAGCCATCGACGCCCTGCGCACCGGCAAAGCCCCGCGCAAGGCCGGCCTGATCGTCGACTGCCCGGCCGGTCAGTTCAACCTGACGCTGACGGGCGAAAGCCTCGCCGTCAGCAGCCTGAAGCTGCCCGACATCGAAAAGGCCGACACCGCCCGCACGCTGTTCGAAGAACGCATCACGCTGCTGCGCGACTTCCAGAGCTGCCTCGACGCGATGTACGACGGGTTTCTCACCGCCCGCGTCAGCGGCTGGGAAAACACGGTCGGCAACATCCGCAAATGGATCGCCACCGGCGTCAAAACCAACGCGGCCGCCTCGGCGGAAGCGGCGGCCTAGGCGGTTTAAGGGTTTTGATTGGCCGCAGATGAACACAGATAAACACGGATGAACGCAGA
>DASVSC010000196.1:0-14879 GCA_036388295.1 Tepidisphaeraceae bacterium
GTTTTAAACTTCAGCGTCACCGCCCCGCTGCCGTGGACCGTGCCGCTGTGTTGGAAGAAGCCGACGCCGCTGGTGTAGAGCGTGACCGATTTGACCGGCAACTCCGCCGGCTGCGTGGTGGCGGCGAGGCCGGGCACGGCCACGACGGCGAGGGCTAAGACGAATGTGCCGGTGAACCGGCGGGCGTGATGCATTGTGTCTCCGAACGGGTGCGGACTGGGTTGAACGCCAAGACGCCAAGACGCCAAGGAAGAAGAGGAATAAAAGGTAGAGGCGAAATATAGTTTAGAAGAACGCCGCTAGGCCGATGACGCCGTGCTCCTTGGCGTCTTGGCGTTCGACCGGTGAACCCTCCGGTCCATTAGACGCCCGCCGGCCCGAAAGGTTCGGTTGACGCCCCCGGATCGGTTGACGCCCCCGGACCGGTAGGATATCGCTGGAAGATTCGGAGCAAGGCTTATGAAAGTTTTACTGATCGGTTCGGGCGGCCGCGAGCACGCGTTGGCCTGGAAGTTGTCGCAGTCGCCGAAGGTCGACCGCATTTACGCCATGCCCGGCAACCCCGGCGTGGCACAGGTGGCCGACTGCATCAACGTCGACGTCACCGATTTTGCTAAAATCGAACGCTTCGCCAGGGAACAAGCGATCGACCTCGTCGTCATTGGCCCGGAAGACCCGCTCGCCCTCGGCCTGACCGACCGCCTGCAAAAAGCCGGCCTGAAAGTCTTCGGGCCGAGCCAGGAGGCGGCGAAACTGGAAGGCGACAAGTGGTTCGCCAAAGAACTAATGCGCCAGCAGGCCGTCCCGACGGCCGACGCGCGCAGCTTCACGAACGCCGACGCCGCCGAGCAGTACGTCAAGATTCACTCCACGCCGATCGTCGTCAAAGCCGCCGGACTGGCCAAGGGCAAGGGCGTGACAATCTGTTACCGAGAGCAGGACGCGCTCGACGCCATTGACCAGTGCATGCGCAAAAAAGTCTTCGGCGAAGCGGGCGCGCGCGTCGTCATCGAAGAGTTCATGAACGGCCCCGAATGTTCCGTGATGGCGTTCGTCGACCGCCGGCACATTTACCTGATGGAAACGGCGCAGGACCACAAAACCATCGACGAAGGCGACACCGGCCCGATGACCGGCGGCATGGGCGCGTACAGCCCGACGCCGGTGCTGTCGCCCGAAGTGCTGGCGGAAGTCGAGCGACAAATCCTGGTGCCCGTGCTCGACGGTTTGCGCCGCGACGGCATCGACTACCGCGGCGTGCTCTACGCCGGCATCATGCTCACGCAGGCCGGCCCGCGCGTGCTGGAGTTCAACTGCCGCTTCGGCGACCCCGAAACCCAGCCGCTGATGATGCGGCTGAAAACCGATCTGCTGGACATCCTGCTGGCCGTCGTGAACGGCACGCTGGACCAGATCCACATCGAATGGGACCGACGCCCCGCCGTCAGCGTCGTGCTGTCGGCCAAGGGATACCCGGGCAAAACCCGCAGCGGCGACGTGATCCGCGGCATCGAACAGGCCGACGCGATGAAGGACGTCAAAGTCTTCCACAGCGGCACGGCCACAAACGAAAACGGCCATCTCGTCACCAGCGGCGGCCGCGTGCTGGCGGTGACGGCCCTGGGCGAAACGCTCGCCGCCGCGCAGCAGAATTGCTACGCGGCGGTCGAGAAGATCCGTTTCGACGGCATGCACTACCGCCGCGATATCGCCCGGCGGGCGCTGCGCGCCTGAAGGGCATCGGGTTACTGCTGCAGCACGTCGCTGCCGTCACCGATCAGGACATCGTTGCCGGTGCCGCCGATGAGCGTGTCCTGGCCGAAGCCGCCGCTCAGGCTGTCGTCGCCGGCGTTGCCGTTGACGTACACGTTCTGGCGCAGCGCGACGCCGGAGAAAACGTCGTTGCCGCCGTAAAGGTTGAACACCAGTTCGGTCACCGGCGTGGTCCCGTAGGATTCACTGTCGTTGAACTCCAGAACGTCGGCCGAGAACAAGCCGGTGCCCGCGGTCGTCGCGTCGAGGCGGACAAAAAGTTTTCCGGACCGGAAGCTTTCGTCGTCGTCGCCCGCGGTGCCGGCGATAATGCGGTCACCGCCGGACGAGCCGCTGACCGTCAGCCGGCCGCCGACCCTTGAGTAGGTGACATACGTGGGCTTTGAGACGCTGGTGAGCTTGGCCATCGATGCGCTGTTGTCGGTGTAATGCGAACCGACGACAAGGATGTCGCCGTTCGGCGCGAGGGCGAAGTTGCCGCCCTCCGTATAGCCATTGGTGCCGTAGCCGGCCACGCCGTCGCGGTCGGCGCTGAACTTGGTGTCGAGTTTAAAGTCTTTGGTCAGGTGAATGACCGCCGCGTAGGACCGGCCGCCACGCAGTTGGTAATTGTCGCCTTCGCTATAGCTGCCGCCGACGTAGAGCGTGTTGTCGGGGCCGGCAACCAAGCGATCGTCGGAGAAAATGCCGGCGTCGACATAAAACGCATTCTGCGTTTTGCCGGCGGCGTCGAATGACAATAGGGTCACGCCCTCGCCGCCTTGGCCGGGGCCGTCAAAGTTAATGCCCACCACGACGCGCCCGTCGGTCATCACGGCGAGCGGGCCGGTCAAGCCGACGTCATAGAAGTTGTTGGCTTGCGCCACGCCGTTCGTGCCGTACGTGGGGTCAATCTTTCCCGCCGCCGTCAGCCGGGCCACGCGGGGCAAATTCGCCCCGTCTTCGTCAACGATGATGAAGCTGACGTACGCCCGGCTTTGGGCGTCCGTGACCACGCCGCCGACTTTGAATGAGTCGGCGTAACCGGTGTTGAGCGCCCCGACATTGAACGACCCGCTGTTGCCGTAGGTTTTGTCGATCGACCCGTCGGCCTTGTACTTGAACAGGCCGGAGCGGCCGTTCACGGCGCTTTGCAGTTCCAGGAATCCGCCGTCAGGGGTGACGGCGGTGGCGTTCGTCGGGCCGACGCGGCGGTCGCCGGCCAGAACCGACGGCACGAAGCCGTCGCCGCTGAAGGTGCGATCAAGCTGGCCATCGGCGGTCAGCCGATAGTAATACTGGCCCTGGAGCAGGATTTTGCCGTCCGACAAAACGTTTACGGCATTCAGGCGATCGGCTTTGGCGCCTTGGATGACCAGGGAGCCGCCGTTGCCGAACGTGGTGTCGATCAGGCCGTTGGCTTGGTAGCGGGTAACGATCAGCGTGCCGGCTGTCGTCCGGTCGCTGCCGGCGACGATGATCTTTCCGTCGGCCTGCACCGTCGTCAGCGGCGGCCGAGCCGCACTGTAATGGAGCGACTTTTCCGCGGTGGGCAGCGTGACCAGCCCGTTCGACCCGAACGCACCGAACGAGTGGTCAATCTCGCCGGAGAAAAGCGAACGCTGTTCAAGGGCTTCAATACGCGCGGAAGCCGTCCGCGATGCAGAAACACGAGTTGTCATGGATGTCTCAATGAGAAATGGATCGTCGAGGCGAAATGCCTGGCCGACGACCGGAGTAATATGCGCAGGTCTTTCAAACGTTGCAACTAAAATCTTTGGACCCAAAACGCCGCACGCGCCTGATATACAGTGCTAAACGGTTCTTAATCCGCTCTGATACGATCCTTTACCCGATGATCACCCCAGACGATTCTCGCCTTCGGCCTTACTACTACACCGGCACCGCCAAGCGGCTGGAGCCGACGGACGTTTTCATTGCAGAGGGGGAGAAGATCGTCCGGCGGCTTTGGGCAAGCGACTACGTCTGCGATTCCGTGCTCGTCTCCGATACCAAAGCCGACCGGCTTCGCCCGGACGTGCCGGCCGGGGCGGAACTGCTGGTCGTGTCCGAAGCGACCATGCACGCCGTACTCGGCTTCAAGTTCCACAGCGGCGTGATGGCCACGGGCCGACGCCGGGCCTGGCCGACGGCGTCGGACTGGCTGGCGACTCTGCCACCGCCGGGCGTGCTGCTGGTGCTGCCGGAGATTACGGACCCGCTGAACTTCGGCGCGATCCTGCGCAACGCCGCCGCGTTCGGCGTGACGGGCGTGCTGTTGGGCGAGCACTGCCGCGACCCGCTGACGCGCCAGACGATCCGCACGTCGATGGGGACGATCTTCCGCCTGCCGATCGCCCGCAGTGACGATCTCGCCGCCGACCTGAACCGCTTGCGGCAGGCGGGCTACGAAAGCTGGGCCACCGTGCTGGCCGACGACGCGACCCCGCTTCACGCCACAAGCCGGCCCGGGCGGGTGGCCCTGCTGATGGGCAACGAAGGCCCCGGCCTGTCGCCCGAGTTGGCCGCCGCCTGCGACCGCCGGGTAACGATCGAGATGAGCAACGGCACCGACAGCCTGAACGTCGCGGCGGCGTCGGCGGTGTTCCTGTACCACCTGACGCGGAAGTAGGCCCAAGGCCCGTCCGCGCTCTCCCCACCCGCAACGCTTTCTGCTAGATTATCCGGCTTCCATTGAAAGGACTGTTGCCCATGAAGTCGCGTCTTCCCATTGCCCTTGCCGCCCTGCTGCTGGCCGCCGTACCGGCGTTCGCGCAGACGAAAATCGCCATCGCCAACCCGATCAAAATCTTGAATGAATTGGCCGAGACCAAAGACATCAACAAGGCCATGGAAGGCGAACAGGCCGGCTTCAAGGCCCAGGTCGGCGAGCGCGAACAGAAGCTCAAAGAACTGCAGGCCCAGCGCGACCAGCTCAAGCCCGACGCCCCGCAGTGGGCCGACCTGAACAAGCAGCTCGTTCAGCAGCGCGCCGAAGCCCAGGCGTGGGCCCAGACGTCGCAGCAGGAACTGGGCCGCAAGTTCCGCGACCAGGCCAAGCGCATGAACGAAAAGATCACGGCCACCGTCAAAGAAGTCGCCAAGGCCAAGCAGATCGATCTCGTCCTGGCCGACCAGAAGCCGGAAGTAAGCGACCAGCAAATGGACAGCATGAACCCGCAGCAAGTCATGGGCCTGCTGTTCGGCAAGAATGTCCTGTACGGCAGCGAAGCGATCGACCTGACGCAGGAAACCATCGCCCGCCTTGATGCGACGTACAAGGCGAAGTAAGCCGCTGGTAGCTAGTAGCTGGTGGCTAGTAGCTAAGAAAAATCTTAGCCATTAGCTACTAGCCACCAGCTATTAGCCTCATCTCATGCACACGCTCCAACAACTAGCCGATCTGCTCGGCGTGCCATGTCCGACCGAAGGGTCGCGGCAGCTGATGACCGTCAGCTCGCTGACGGCCGCGACGCCGAGCGACTTATCCGTCCTGGCGTCGGATAAGTACGTGCGCGAGTACAAAAAGACGCACGCCGGGGCGGTGCTGGCGTCGAAGAAAGTGAAGTTCCACCCGCGCCCCGAAGTGCCGGTGCTGACCGTCGACGACGCGGAGCTGGCATTGGTGAAAGTGTTGGAAGTGATGGCCCCGCCCATCCCGCACCCGGCCGCGGGCATTCACGCGTCGGCGGTCATCGCGGCCAGCGCCACCGTCGGCGAGAACGCGCAGATCGGCCCGAACGTCGTGATCGGCAACAACTGCCGTGTCGGCCGGAATGTCCGCCTGCACCCGGGCGTCGTGATCGGCGACGACAGCACCCTCGGCGACGACTGCACCTTCTTCCCCCACGTCGTCCTGCGCGAACGCACGACCATCGGCAGCCGTGTCATCATCCACGCCGGCGCGATCCTCGGTACCGACGGCTTCGGCTATCGGTGGGACGGAAAGCAGCACGCGAAGGTGCCGCAGATCGGCACCGTCGTCGTCGAAGACGACGTGGAGATCGGGTCCAATACCTGCATCGACCGCGCGAAGTTCAACGAAACGCGCATCGGCCGGGGTTCGAAAATCGATAACCTCGTTCAAGTCGGCCACAACGTGCACATCGGCCAGCACGCGATCCTCTGCGGCCAGGTCGGCATCGCCGGCACCGCGACGATCGGAAATGGCGTCGTCCTTGGCGGCGCCAGCGTCGTGCGCGACCACGTCCACATCGGCGACGGCGTCATGGCCGCCGGCCACAGCGTCATCGCCGACGACGTCGAGCCCAAAATGGTCATCAGTGGCATGCCTGCCATCGCCCACCGTCAGAACCTCCGCGAGCAAGGCGCCATCCGCCGGCTGCCGGAGTTGATGGTCGAACTGCGCAAGGTGCAGGAGCTGATCGAGAAGTACAAGAAAAGCGGGCTGATCGACGACCTTTAATGCGATCAAGTGTTGGGCATCTGGATGACACGAAGATCGCAAAGGCGCAAAGACACAAAGAGATGAGAATTAGAAACAAGAACCACTTCTGATCTTTTCCTCTTCTTTGGATCTTTGCGTCTTTGCGATCTT
Source organism: Tepidisphaeraceae bacterium (assembly GCA_036388295.1). Taxonomy (GTDB): domain Bacteria; phylum Planctomycetota; class Phycisphaerae; order Tepidisphaerales; family Tepidisphaeraceae; genus RYN-431. Next base: position 6,311 of record DASVSC010000196.1, read on the forward strand.
CGTGAACCTTAAGCGGCACCGAAGCCATCACCGACATCCGAATCGATCTTCGCGCGTCGGCGTTGTTGTTGCCCCAGCCAATCGATCAGCCGCGCTTCGTCTGTTGCCGCCAGGATCTCTCGGACGCCTTGCAATTCATTCATCAAGGCGTCGATCGCTCCGACCACGTTTTCCCGGTTGTCGAGAAAAATATCGCGCCACAGCCCGGCCTCGCCCGCGGCGATGCGTGTGGTGTCGGTGAACCCTTTGCCCCTGAGATCGATCGACGCGTCGGACTGCACCGCCACCAGCGCCGCCGCCACTGCGTGCGGCAGGTGGCTGACGCGGGCGACCAGCCGGTCGTGCTCGGCCGGGGCGTGGCGGACGACCCGCATGCCTAAGGTTTTCCAGAGATCGTCGACGGCGGCGAGGGCTTCGGCGTTCGTGGCGGGCGTCGGCGTGAGGACGCACGTCGCCCCGTCGAACAGGTCCGCCCGCGCGGCCGCCACGCCGCTCTGACTGCCGCCGGCCATGGGATGACTGCCGACGAAGAAGGCCGGCGCTGTCACGTGCGTTTCGCCGGCTTTGACGATCGCCGCCTTGGTGCTGCCGACGTCGGTAACGATTGCGCCGGCCTTCAGATGCGGCCCGATCTTCGCCAGCCACGGCCCCACCTGCCGCACTGGTACGCAGACGACCACACAATCGGCATCACGCACGGCGGCGGCGGGATCAAGCGTCCAGGTGTCGACTACGCCGAGCCGTTCGGCCTCGATTAATGACGCGTCGCGGTGAGCGCAGCCAACGACCCGGCAGCCCGCAAAGCGGCCTTTGAGGGCCAGGCCGAGCGACCCGCCGAGCAAACCGACGCCGATGATCGTGAAGTTGCGCACGCGGTAGGTCCGATCCCGCTATCATGGGCCGGACATCCCGGCCGCCGGATCGCACCTTCCGCGAGGCGGGGCCGGCTGTCAAACCTTGCCCAACAGGCCCGGCCGCCATAGGCTATCGGACCAAACTTTATGGCCACTGCCGCACCGGAATCGCCGTCGACTGAGCCCAAGCCCACGCTCCGCCACACCCTGGCGTTTGAGCAACCCCTGGCCAAGCTGGAGCAGCAGATCAGCGAGTTGGAAATGCTGCAGGCCAGCAAGCAGCTCGACTACACCGCCGAGCTGCGCCAGTTGCGCGACAACTACACCAGCCTGCTCAAAAAGACGTACGACAACCTGTCGGCGTGGGAAACGGTGCAGGTGGCCCGTCACCCGCAACGGCCGCAGTTCCGCGATTACGTGGACATGTGCTGCCGCGAGTTCCGCGAAATCCACGGCGACCGCCGCTATGCCGACGACCGCGCCATCGTCACCGGCCTGGCCCGCTTCGGCGGCCAGAAGGTGATGCTCATCGGCCATCACAAGGGCCGCGACACGAAGGAAAAGATCGGCTGCAACTTCGGCTGCGCGCACCCCGAAGGGTACCGCAAAGCCCTGCGGGCCATGAAGCTGGCCGAGAAGTTCGCCCTGCCGGTGGTGACGCTGGTGGACACCGCCGGCGCGTACCCGGGCCTGGGCAGCGAGGAGCGCGGCGTCGCCGAGGCGATCGCCCTCAACATGATGGAAATGAGCCGGCTCAAGACGCCGATCGTCAGCATCATCACCGGCGAAGGCGGCTCCGGCGGCGCGATCGGCTTAGCCGTCGCCGACCGCGTGAGCATGCTGGAACACGCCTGGTACAGCGTGATCAGCCCCGAAGGGTGCAGCGGCATCCTTTGGAAAGGGAGCGAAAACGCCGCCGCGGCCGCCGCGGCCCTGAAGCTCACGAGCCGCGATTTGAAACAGCTCGGCATCATCGACAACGTCATCCCCGAACCCCTGGGCGGCGCCCACCGCGACCCGCACCAGGCCGCCCACACGCTCGACCAGTACGTGATGAAAACACTGCGGGAATTGAAGCGTTTCAAGATCGAGAACCTGCTGGAACGCCGCTACGAGAAGTTCCGCGAAATGGGTGAGTACCAGGAAAAAACTGTGCGCGCGTCGAAGGCGGGCTGATCGTCTGCCTCATTCGAACGGCTGGCCTGGTTCCTCTCCTGGTACTCCGGGAGAGGGAGCCAAGCGGCTTGCAGGGATCTGATCGCCGCGCTTACGATCTGCGGCACATGCCTCCCAATCGCCAGAACTTTCCCATTGATGATCGCCGCAACTTCAACTGGCTGATCGGGCCCGCTGCCGTCGCGGCAGTCGTTCTGATCTTCCTGTTGGCCAACAGCTTTTATGTCGTCGATCCCGGCCACCGTGGCGTGAAGGTCACGCTCGGCCGCGTTGACCCGAACTTTCTGCCCGAAGGTTTCGGCATGAAGCTCCCGTTCGTTACGAGCGTGCGCCTGGTGCCGATCCGCCAGCAGACCCGCGAAAGCCCGGCCGAGTGTTACAGCTCGGACCTGCAGCAGGTAAACCTGCGGCTGAAGATCCTCTACAGCGTGCCGGAGACGGCCGTCGTGTCGATCGTGCAGCAGTTCGCCGGCGACCCGTTCGATATGCTGATCGCCCCGCGCGTGCAGGAAGCGCTCAAAGAGCAAACGGCTTTGATTTCGGCCGAGCAGATTGTGAAGCAGCGCGAGATGGTGAAGAACGCCGCCATCGCCTCGGCCCGACAGAAGGTCGGCACTGTCGTGCGCATTGACGACCTGGTACTGGAAAACATCTCGCTCAGCCGGCTGCTGGAAGAGGCGATCGAGTCGAAAATGGTGCAGGAACAGAACGCCAGCAAGGCCAAGTTCGAGCAGGACCGCCGCAAGATCGACGCGGACACCAAGGTGATCGAGGCCAAGGGCGAGGCCGAATCGATCCGCATTCGCGGTCAGGCACTGAAGGAAAACCCGGACCTGATCAATCTGCAGATCGTGGAGAAATGGGACGGCCGTTCGCCGATGGTGATCGGCGGCGCGACCACGCAGGGCAGCGGCGCGACGATCCTGCTGCCGTTGCCGTCAGTAGCGAAGTAGCACTCACACCGCTCGGGCGGTCGATGGGCATGCCCGCGGTCGCGGTTTACGACGTCATCGACGTATCGATCATCGTCTGATTGTGCAGGCAGAGTCCGAACAGGATGTGCCGCAAGCGGCCGAGCGGCTCGCGGGCGACGAACTCGGGCGTGAAGTCGATTGGGAAGCGGGCCTTAAAATCCATCAGCTGTTGGCCGACGGTGGTCCGGTCCATGGTCTGGATCGCGTCGTTCAGGATTTCCACGTCATCGCACGAGAGCATGGCCACGTTCCTTTCCGCCCGGCCAGACACGCGTGCGATCTGCCGGTTAGCAGTACAGGTCCAGCAGCGTGCCCTTGGTTATCAATTCGACTTTCGGCCGCACCGGATTTACTTCCATTCGTGTTTCGATTCGATCAACGGGCGGTAAATGTTTCCACGGTGCGTCAAACGGCCCCGCCGAGTGCCGACGGCTGCCCTCGCAACTGCCCGGATCAATTGTTTCGACGAACGGAACGACGGCGGGCGGTACCGGCCGGTCGCGCTGGGTCGGGTCGTAGTAATCCGCGCCGGGCGCGCGCAGCGGGGTAGGTTCGACCACCGGCCGGGGCAAAACATACGGCTGCGGCGTGGGCGTGTAGTACTGCCGGGGTCGCGCGTAGAGCTGCGCGCTGCTCGGGCGGATGGTGCCGAGCGGGCCGTCCTTCGGCAGATTGGCGTTGATCGCACGCGTCACCGCGCGCACGGCCTTGAGGTCCGATATGGCGACGAGCAGTCCGACGACGGAGTCGATGGGCATGCCCGCCCGGGAGCAACCGCCGGCGCAGTGCCACGGCAGCGGCGGGAACCGCGTTTTTCTCGGCCATTTTGATCTGAACGGTTCTGCCCGCCGTTCCGTTTATGCCGGATGATGCGGCAACGCCACGCGACGGGTTCCCGATGCGGCGTTCACGCAACACGGGTGGCCGACCCGCGACTGATCGCCATAATCAGCACACCCGCCATGCAGGCCAACGAACTCGACTTCGACCTTCCCGCCGACCTGATCGCCCAGTTCCCGACGGCCGAGCGGGCGGCGTCGCGGCTGCTGCACTACCGGCGGAGCGACCGGGCGATCGCACATCGACAGTTCGCCGATCTGCCGTCTCTGCTCCGGCCGGGCGACCTGCTGGTGTTCAACGACGCCCGCGTCACGCCGGCCCGCTTGGCGCTGGTCAAACCGACCGGCGGCCGGGTCGAAGGGCTGTTCGTCCAGCAGACGACGCCGGGCCAGTGGACGGTGATGCTGCGCAACTTGGGCACCGTTCGGCCAGAGATATCGCTTTATTTCGAAGCCGACGCGAACGTCACGGTGAACGTGTTACGCCAGCACGCGGACGGCTTGTACGACGTCGTGGTCAATTCTGACGAGCCGGTAGACACCCTGCTCGGCCGCCTTGGCCGGATGCCTTTGCCGCCGTACATTCGCCGCGATCGATCGGTCGACCCGCGTGACGCCGACGACCGTGATCGGTATCAAACCGTTTACGCCCGCGCCGGCGGCAGCGTGGCCGCGCCGACGGCAGGGCTGCATTTCGATCAGTCGGTTTTTGAAGCCCTTCAGCAACGTGGCGTGCTGCGGACGTCGGTCACGCTGCACGTCGGCCTCGGCACGTTCAAACCTGTGGAAGTCGACGCGCTGGGCGACCACGCGATGCACGTCGAACGCTACGAGATTCCGCCCGACGCCGCGGACGCCATGAACGCGGCCAAGCGAGAAAAACGCCGCGTGATTGCCGTCGGCACCACCGCCGCCCGCGTGCTGGAAAGCCGGCCACCGGGTGACGTCACGCCGGGCGACGGCGAGACCGGCATTTTCATCTACCCGCCCTACGCGTGGCGGCATACGGACGCGTTGCTGACGAACTTCCACTTGCCACGAAGCACACTGATCGCCCTGGTAGCCGCCCTCGTCGGACTCGACGAACAACGGCGGATCTACGCGGACGCGATCGCCAGCCGGTACCGCTTTTTCAGCTACGGAGACACGTCGTTCCTGGAATAGCGTTTCGCGCCCTCACAAGACCGTTGTTACAGCGGCTTGGAGCGACTGATCACGTACGCGGCCAGCCGATTATTCGACTGATACATATGACTCCGCGATCCGGCCATCGCCAGATATCCGCCGAGCACAAACAAGCCTAGTGACGCTAATACGACGAGAACAGAATCGGGTGGCAACGCGGCAACCTGATCAATGCGGAACGACAGCCATACGCAGGCCAAGCCGCCGAAGATTTCGAGCTTCGCCCAAACCGGCGATAACGCTTTGAAACCGAGATCGGCTTCGAGTTCTTTCACAAGGTCGCTCATTCCTGCACCGACGCCGTCACGGCTGCCTGCTTCTGGTACTGCTTGGCGTTGTAGGCGTACAGCAAATCCGCAACGTTCGGCGGCGGGAGCGGCAGGTCGCCGCTGGCAGGCACCTGCAGGTATTGCAGCGACTGGTCAAGAATGGCCGTCGCGGCCGGGGCGGCGACGGTGCCGCCGAAGTGGGCGAGGGATTTGTCGGGGTTGTGGATCACGATGGCTACGACTAACCGCGGGCTTTCGAACGGGGCGCCGCCGATGAAACTGCTGGTGTAGTTTTCTTCGTTGTAAGCGCCGTTGATGGCGCTGTGGGCGGTGCCGGTTTTGCCGAAGACGTTGTACAGGCTGCTGCGCGCGCCTTTGGCGGTGCCACGGACGAGCACGTCGCACAGGATCCGACGCACCTGGAGCGAAGTGGCGGGATTGATGACCGGCGGACAGGCGCTGAACGGCTTGTGCGGAATCGCATTCGCCACTCGACCGCCGTCGTCGAGCGTGCCTTGAATGACGTGCGGATCGACCAGTCGGCCGCCGTTGGCGAACGCGCACATGCCACGGGCCAGTTGCAGCGGCGTGACACGCATTTCGTAACCCTGGCTGACCGATTCGGTGCTGAACCGGTTCCACTTCTTGAGCGGGTTGACCAGGCCGGGGTCTTCGCCGGGCAATTCAATGCCGGTGCGCTGGCCGTACTTGAAGCCTGTCAGTGCGCTGTGCAGGCCGCCGTTGCCGAGGCGCTGGCCGAGCATGCACATGCCGATGTTGGACGACTTCACCAGCACGTCCCAAAGGGCGAGCTTATCGTAGCCGTGGACGTCGCGAATGATGCGATGGCCGTAGCCGGCCGGCCAGGTGTCGCCGTGGGTATTGAAGATTTCGTCCCAGCGCGTCACCTGTTTTTGCAAAGCAGGGCCGACGATGAACGGCTTGATCGTGGAACCCGGCTCATAGGGATCGACGATGGCCCGATTGCGGCGCTGCGCGGGCGGCGTGTCATTGATCGCCTGCGGGTTGAAGGACGGATAATTGGCCAAGGCAAGGACGTCGCCGGTGAACGGGTCCATGACGACGGCTTCGGCGGTTTTGGCGCGGAACTTTTCGCACGTTTCAGCCAGCTGCTGCTCGACGATCGTCTGAATGTTTGCGTCAATCGTCAGCACGACCTGCTGGCCGTGTTCGGCCGGTTGGTAATCGTCGGCATCGACAAAGAGCGGACGGCGACGGGCGTCCTTGAGCGTGCGTTTCGTGCCATCACGGCCGGCGAGCAGTTTGTTGAACTTCAGCTCGATGCCTTCAAGGCCATGGCCTTCCGCGCCGACGCCGCCGAGGACATGGGACGCGACCGAACCCATGGGGTAATAGCGGACGTTGAACGGGGTGAAGCCGGTGCCGGGAAGATCGAGCTTTTCGATCTGACGGATGGCGATTTCGTCCAAATTGTCTGCAATGCGGACGAAGCGGCTGGCGGATTTATCGGAAAGCAGCTTGCCGATCTCGAACGCGTCACGGCCGACGACGCTGGCGAGCTTGGCCGAGGCTTCATCGATGGCCAAAAAGGGGTCCCGCCCCTCAGCCACGAACTGCTCGGCCATGAACTTCGGATCAACGAAAAGTGACTGGCTCTGCACCGTTCCGGCCATCAGCAGGCCGTTGCGATCGAAGATGCTGCCGCGGCGGGCGTAGAGCGGCTCGGATTGGAACTGCTGCCGTTTCGCACGAACGACGTTCTTAACCGAGCCTTTCGACTGCAGGTAGGCGACCCGCCCGCCCAGGCCGAGCAAGGTGGCACCGATGACCGCAAAGACAAGCACCGCGCGCGTGGTAGATGGAGCAGTCATGGCGTCCGATAAGCATCGGACGCCCCAAGCTCAGGACGTGAATAAAGGCAAAAGTGACGTCCGCCGGCTATCCGCAAGCTGTAGTTGGGCGCTGGCCAAGTGGGAAAGACGTCCGGGAACAACGATAGTGACTGACTGGAAGCACCTGATGATCGAATTTCTCGCCGAACTGGACGGCTTCGATTCCGACTCGCTCGAATCCACATTTTTCTAGCACGCGTTTAGATGCACCGTTTAACGCCAAGCAGTGACTGTCGACGGTGTCGAGCGTTGGAATCGCCGTAAATGCCCAACCTACGACGGCGCTTACCGCTTTTGTCATATACCCATTATCCCAGTGCGAGCGGGAGATGGCATAGTCAACGTGCGCTGTTATCGTTGTGTCTTGGAAGAATCCGATGGTCCCACAGACGGCTTGATGGCCAATGATTCGACTCGCGAGCGGCAGTCGAACGTGATCGGGGTCTTTTGCTGCGCTACTAAGCGTTCGCTCTATGAAGGCGGAGGCATCAGCGATCGAACGATGGGCCGACCAAGAAGTGTATTCTGCAACGGCTGGATCGGATGCGTAGGCAAAAACGTCCGCGGCGTCATCCCGTGCGAGCGGCTGCAACAGGAGTCGCGACGTTCGAAGTTTGATGTTTGCCGAATGCATGATCGGGTGAGAAAATCGGCAAACGAAAAAAGCCCCCGGGGATGAACCCGGGGGCTTTTTATATAAAGGCTGGCAGTGACCTACTTTCCCGCTGATGCAGTATCATTGGCTCCGCAAGCTTAACGACCGTGTTCGGAATGGGAACGGGTGTGTCCTTACGGATATAGCCACCAGCCAAACCGATCGGGCTACTTTCGCAGCCCGATCGGGGTAACTTGTGATTGACGAGGCACTCGTCTTTGGACGTCTTTCGTCGCGTGATTTCGCTTCGAGCACTCTTTTCGTTTCCGTCTCCGCGTCGACTCTAGCCTTTAGGGCCGCTTGTCGTCGTGATGGAGACGGTGATCGATAAAAGTGGTCAAGTCGATCGACCGTTAGTACCGGTAACCTGAAGCTATTTCTAGCCGTACAGCTCCGGCCTATCAACCGGGTAGTCTACCCGGGGTCTCATGGGAATCATAATCTTGCAATTGGCTTCACGCTTAGATGCTTTCAGCGTTTATCCGTTCCTGACATAGCTATCCAGCCGTGCCCTTAGCAGGACAACTGGTACACCAGGGGTCAGTACCTCCTAATCCTCTCGTACTAGGGAGATATTTGCGTCAAGATTCCTACGCCCGCAACAGATAGGGACCGACCTGGCTCACGCCGGTCTGAACCCAGCTCGCGTACCACTTTAATTGGCGAACAGCCAAACCCTTGGGACCGCCTACAGCCCCAGGATGTGATGAGCCGACATCGAGGTGCCAAACCGCGCCGCCGCT
>DASVSC010000197.1:0-33104 GCA_036388295.1 Tepidisphaeraceae bacterium
GGCCTACAAGGCCGGTTTCAATTTCGTCATTCGGACTTTCACCCAGGAGCCTCTTATGCGCAGCGCCTCATTTTTTGCCGTTCTTCTGTCTGCCGCGTCCGTGTCGTTCGCGGCCGATTCTTATAAGGTCGATCCGGTTCATTCGTCGGTCGTTTTCAGCGCCCACCACGCCAACGCCGGCTACGTGTTCGGCCGGTTTAACGGGTTCGGCGGTTCGTTTACGCTGGACGACGCCGACCCGACGAAAAGCACCTTCGCGGCCGACATCAAAGTCGACACCGTCGACACGGCCAACGAAAAGCGCGACGCGCACCTGAAGGCCCCCGACTGGTTCAATGCCAAGCAGTACCCGACGATCACGTTCAAAAGCACGAAGGTCGAAAAGGCCGACGACAAGACGCTGACCGTCACCGGCGACCTGACGTTCCACGGCGTCACCAAGCAGGCCAGCTTTCCGGTGAAGCTGACCGGCAAAGGCGAGTTCCCGGCCGGCACGGTGCGGGCGGGCATTCTGGCCGAGTTTGTGGTGAAGATGAGCGACTACGGCATCAAAGGCATGCCCGGCGCGGTGGGCGACGACATCAAGCTGATCGTCGCGTTCGAAGGGACGAAGTAAGCGAACATGGTCACTGTCGCCGAATTGTTGCGTGTGTTGGTGTTGCCGCTGGTCGTCTCGACGCTGATCGCCGTGATCGGCCGGTGGCGGCTCTGGTCGTGGGCGATGCCGCTGGCGGCGGGTGCGGGCTTTCTGGCCGGGTGGGCTGCCTACACCGGCGTGCCCGGCCTGCCGCCGGCGGACGGGACCGACTGGCTCTTCTGGCTGGCGATCCCGCTGACGCTTTTGGGCATCCTCGACGCCCGGCACGGCGGCGATTGGGGCTGGCTGCTGGGTTTGGCGGCGGGCGCGGTGGCGCTGGGCGTCGCATGGCCGCTGATCGCCAACGGCAGCGTGCCGGCCGCCGGTTCGATTCTGCTCTGCTGCGGGTTCGGCGTGGTCGGGGCGGTCATGGCGCTCGTCGCCCGCATCGCCCGGCCGATGCTGGGGTCGAAGTCCGTCGGCGTGGCGCTGGCGGCGACGCTGGGGGCGGCGGCGGTGATGGTGATGAGTTCGAACCTGCGCGTCGTCGGCATTTACGGCATCGCCGCCGCCAGCGCGATGGGGCCGGCCGCGATGCTGATGCCGCGCAAAGGGCGCGGCGTGACGGTCGTCGCCAGCGGCCTGCTTGCGGGGCTGCTCGCGGGCGGGCATTTCTATCCCGACCCGGGTGTCACCCTGCTGAACCTGACGGTGCTGATGCTGGCCCCGCTGCTGCTGCTGCCGGCGGCGTTCCTGCCGCTGCGCCGCACGCAGGCGCGGGGCGCGGTGGGCCTGGCGATGGTGCTGATCGCGATCGCCGCCGTCACCGTGCCGGCCGCGATCGCCGCCAAACACGCGGCCGAGGCGGACCCGTACGGCGGGTCGGGGTATTGACGTCGGCGCGTCTGGTCCCCTCTCCCCTTGCGGGGAGGGTTAGAGCATCTTCAGATAACTTGCAGCGTCTCTTCTCCCTCCCCCTTTGCGGGGGAGGGCGGGGTGGGGGTCGCGGACGCCGAAAGACGCTCGACGCTCCAAGAACCCCTCCCCTAACCCCTCCCGCAAGGGGAGGGGGAGAAGAGGCTGACCGCTGTAATTCGCATCGTACTAACGCACACAGCCGCCGGGCGGGCCCGGCGGCTGTGTGCGCTTTGTATGGCAAGTCGGTTTACTCGAACCGCAGCCAGACCTTGCCGCTGTATTCGCCGTCGGCGTTGAACGGCTCGCCTTGCGGGCCGGTGGACTGGGGCGTGCCGAACTTGTTGCCCATCGCGTTGATGGCGTGCAGCACGCTGATCTGGCCGTCGGGGTAGCCGGGCGCGACGTTCTTCGTCAGGTTCTCCGGGGCGCTGTCGGGGGTCAGCAGGTGCAGGAACAGGCCGCGGGTTTCGGGGACGATGCGGATCGCACCGTTCGTGGTGTTGAGCTTGGCCCAGCGGACGTCGCTGTAGTAGCCGCGGAACTCGGGGTAGACGAAATCTTTCCAGCCGGTGATCGTGTTATTGGGAACCTTGTTCCAGACGTCAACCGTGCCGCCTTCCATGCGGTTTTGGTAGACGCGGTACGGGCCGTTGCCGAGGAACTTGGCCCCTTTGACCTGGTCCACGGGCAGGTCGAAGGTGACGCCGAGGTGGGTGACCGGGCCTTTGGCCTGGATCGTGTAGGCGAAGCAGAACCAGCCGTCTTCGCCGCTGGTCCACTCGACCTTGGTCAGCTTCCCTTCGCCCGGCGGGACGGGGGGCGGGGCGTTGGTTTGGGGGTTATTGCCGCCGCCTTGACGGCCGGTGATGACCGGGGGCTTGCCCAAGGCCAGACGCGGGCCGCCCTTGAACGCCAGGGCCTGGCCGGCCTTGGTGGTGGACTGGATCGCGCCGGTGGCGGGATCGACGACGAGGGTGACGTCGCCGCTGGTCAGCTGGCCGTTGGCGGCCGGCTTGCCGGCGGTCGTGGGGGCGTAGCTTTTCGTGGCGTCGAGCGTGTAGACGCGGCGGATGATTTCCAGGCCGGCGGCGTCGGTCGCACTGACGGCCAACGCGTCGGCACCACTGCGATCGGCGGGCAGCGTCAGGGTCAGGTTGCCGTTAGCGCGGGCGGCGACGTCGGGGCTGGCGATGTCGCCCTGCCCGACGACCGTGTGCCCGGCCTCGGCGTCGTCCGGGCCGCGGTACTTGATCAGCGACCACTTGAACTTCACGTCCTTCAGCGACGTGAAGTCGTATTCGTTCTTGACCGGCAGCGTGCCGCCGAAATCGGCGGGCAGTCGGGCCGGCAATTGCACCGGCGACCAGATCTCACGGACGGTATAGAAGCTGGCTTCCTTTTCGCGATACGGCCCGACGACGCCGTCCGGGGCGGCGTTGCCGGCGAGGTCCAGGAACTTCGAATCCGGCCGCACCATGCCTTCGTCGGCGAAGACCCAGAAGAACCCGCCCGCGTTTTTGGGGCTGGCGCTCATCAGGTCCCAGTAGTCGCGGAAGCCCGCGCCGATGCCGCCGTCGAACAGGCCGTGGAGGAACTCGGTCGGCATCACCAGGTTCGGGCCGTTCAGCAGTTCTTTGAGCTGGACGTAGCTGGAGTAGTGGCGGGTTTCCATGTTTTCGTGAAGGCCCCACGGGTGGATCACGTTGCGCTTCTGCGGGTCCCACTTCTTGAACTCCGGGTCGGCGGCGGTGTTCCAGCCGCCTTCGTTTCCGTTGTCCCAGAACAAGATGCTGGGGTGGTTGACGTCGCGGCGGACGGTTTGGCCCGCCAGGCGGATGGACGTCGGGGCGTCGTACGACTTCTGCCAGCCGGCCAGTTCGTTCAGCACGTACAGGCCCATTTCGTCGCACAGTTCGAGGAACGACTTGTCCGGCGGGTAGTGGCTCATGCGCACCGAGTTCATGTTCATCTCGCGGATCAGGCGGATGTCTTCGCGGTCGAGCGCGGGCGTGAGCGTGCGGCCCGACGTCGGCCAGGCGGCGTGGCGGTTGACGCCCTTGAGGATCACCCGCTTGCCGTTGACGTAAATGCCGTCGCCGGCGCGCACTTCGACGGTGCGGAAGCCGAAGCGCTGGGTCGTTTCGTGCAGCACGCTCTCGCCCTGCTGCAGGCGGAAGCGGGCGGTGTAGAGGTTGGGCGTTTCGGCCGTCCAGGTCTGCGGGTTGGCCACGTTCAGGGTGACGGGCGCGCCCGGCTTGCCGGTGGCGGTGCCGACGACCGAGCCGGCTTTATCGAGGATTTCGACTTTCACCGTGTCGGCGTTCTGGACCGTGGGGGTGATGACGTCGGCGTAGAACGAGCCGTCGGCCTTGGCGTTGATGGCCACGCGTTCGATGAACTGCTGCGGCACGAACTCCAGGAAAACCGGCCGGAAAATGCCGGCGAAGATGTAGTAGTCGGCCATGCGTTCGGCGCGGTTGACCGATTCGTTGTCCGACTTGCGCTTGACGTTGACTTCCAGCAGGTTTTCCTCGCCGCGCTTCAGCAGGTCGGTGACGTCATATTTGAACTGGTAGAAGCCGCCCTGGTGGACGGGGCCGACGGATTTGCCGTTGAGCTTGGCGTCGGTGTCGGTCATCACGCCGTCGAAGACCAGGAACGTGCGTCCCCCGGCCGGGCCGGCGGGCACGGTGAAGCGGTGGCGGTACTGGCCCTGCTCGACCGGGTCGCGGTCGGTGTAGTAGTGCAGGTTGCCGAACCCGATCATGTCCCAGCAGCTCGGGACGGGAATGGTCGTCCACTTCCCGCTGTTCTTCCCGGCGGTGCAGTAAAACTCCCAGGGCACGGTGTTGTCGCGGTCGGTGCCGCTGAGGTATTGCCGCTGCGTCTGCGTCGGCTGCGCGGTCTGCGCGAACGCGTGATGAACGAGTGAACCGGCCAGCAAAGCTGCGGCCACGGCGATGGACTTATTTTTCAACAATTGAGTCGAGCCTCCTCAAGGCGCCTGTGTTCTCGAATCTCCGCCCTCCGAATCCGCTCCGGAAGGGCCGGCCATTGGAATGCCGGTTTTTCCGAAAAGCAATCCGACGGCCGCCCCGCCGGACGTTCGGCCCGGGCGGTGGCATGAGGATATACCGCGCAAGACGCAGGACGTTACAACGGAACGTGGGCGATGAAATGATATGAGGAAGCGGAGGCGGAGCGGGCGTTCTGGTTCCCTCTCCCGGTACCCCGGGAGAGGGAACCAGCGGGCGTTGGACTACTTCACTACGGCCGCGGCGCGGGGTTTGCGTTTCACGCGGGCGCGGCCGAAGGCGTCGGTGGGCGTTTCCTTTTTGCTCGCCCGCTTTTTGTCGTGCACGTCGCCGTTGCCGTCTTTGACGTCAAGGGCGTGTTCCAGGCGTTTGCGGGCGAAGCCGACGTATTCTTCGCTCTGGTCGAACCCGACGAACCGCCGGCCGAGCAAGGCGGCGCTGACGCACGTCGTGCCGCTGCCGTTGAACGGGTCGAGGACGATGTCGCCCTCATTGCTGCTGGCCTTGATGATGCGGTCGAGCACGGCGATCGGCATCTGGCAGCCGTGCCACCCTTCGCGCTCCTTGAACGTGCCGCACACGCGGCTGATGTTCCAGGTGCTGCTCGTCGGGTCGAAGAACGGCACCTCCGCGCTCGGCAGGCCGTCGGGCATCGGGACGTTCTTGAAGCCTTGTTCGAAGTACGTCGCCTCCTGCGGCCGCAGGAACCAGGTGTCGTCGGGCAGCTTCCCCTTGCTGTTGGCGCGGGTGTCGGCGTAGACGGTCTGGCGCGCGCTTTTCACGCGAATCTCGTCGGCGTTGAACGTCAGGTTCGTCAGGCCGGCCTCGGGCTTTTCCTTCGAAAAATACAGGATGTGCGTGTGGCTTTTGGCGAACTTCTTTTTCGTCTGCTGGCCGAATGTGTAGTGCCACACGATCCAATTCCGCATGTGAAAGCCCAGCTCCCGCCGGGCGATGACGGCTAAATCGGCGGCGAATTCGTCGCCGATCGCAAGGTAGAAGCTGCCGTTGGGCTTGAGCGCGCGGTAGACGGCCGCCATCCAGTTACGTGAAAAATCCAGGTATTCCTTTACGCTGCGACGGTCGTCGTAGTTGTGGTACAGGTAGCCGATGTTGAACGGCGGGTCGGCGAAGACCAGATCAACCCAGCCGGGCTGCATGGCGTTCAGCAGTTCGATGCTGTCGCCGCGCACGACCTGGTTGATGGGCAAACCGCCCTGCTTCAGGGTCCACGGGCGGGCCTTGGCGTCGGCCTCGGTGCGGAAGCCGTTCTGGTAGGCGATCTGTCGGGCTTCGCTGATGTTCATAAAATCGACCTCATGGAACCGGCTATTCTGCGACTGATCGATGCCAACTGTAACCGAGCCCGAGAGGCCCTGCGTGTCCTGGAGGATTACGCCCGTTTCGTCCTTGATCATGCGGCCCTTTGCGAGGCCTTAAAAGGCCTGCGTCACGAGTTCCAAACCGCGACTGCTTCCTTGCAGGCGCGCGCGATCGCCGGTCGCGATACGAGCGGCGACGTCGGCACCGCCATTACAACCGAAACCGAACACCGGCGCGATTCCACGGCCGCTGTGGTCACGGCGGCCGGCAAACGGCTCGGCGAAGCCCTTCGAACCATTGAGGAATACCTCAAAACCGAAGACAGCGCGACCGGCCCGGCGGCCAATGCCCCATCGCAGGCCCGGCGTATCGAACAGTTACGTTATCGGACATACGACCTCGAACGCATGATTCTACTGACCCTTTCCAAAGGGCGCGAACGAATGCGGACGATTGCGCTGCACGTGCTGGTCACCGAATCGCTCTGCCGTCGCCCCTGGCTGGAAACGGCGGAACTGGCGCTGCAGGGCGGGGCCGGGTGTTTGCAACTGCGGGAAAAGACGATGGACGGCGGCGAACTGCTGAAGCGGGCGCGGCAAATCGTCGCGCTCTGCCGACAGTACCACGCCGTCAGCATCATTAACGACCGGCCCGACATCGCCCTGCTCAGCGGGGCCGACGGCGTGCACGTGGGGCAAGGCGATCTGCCCGCCCTCGCCGCCCGGCAGATTTTGGGTCCGGACAAAATCGTCGGCGTCAGCACGCGCGAGATGAACCAGGCCCAGCAGGCCATCGTCGACGGGGCCGATTACGTCGGCTGCGGGCCGGTCTTTTCCAGCACGACCAAGCCGCAAGACAACCTGGCCGGCCTCGCCTACGCCGCCGACGCCGCCCAACGCCTGCCGATCCCCGCCGTCGCGATCAGCGGCATTACCGTCGGGAACGTGCGGCAGTTATGGGACGCGGGCGTTCGCAGCATCGCCGTCAGCGGCGCGGTGTTGGGCGCGGACGACCCGAAAGCCGCGGCCGGCTTCCTATCGCGTGTACTCACGGAAAAAGGAACGCCCGCGTAGCGTCTGGGTGCCAAGTCAGTAGGGCGGGCACTGCCCGCCGCCGGGGCGGAAACGGCGGGCAGTGCCCGCCCTACACTGACGCAGACGCCGCCCGTGCCGCCTGCGCTCTGGCGTCTTTTCGACCCTCCCATTCGCTTTTCGACGAATCGGCCCCAGATAAACCGCACCAACCGCACGCCGTGCAGTGGCGAAAGATTATCAGGACTGTCGCGGGCCCCTCTGCCGCCGTCTTGTGTGATCCGCGTGGGGTAGGCTGAACGGACCTTCAATGGGAGTGTGCCGTATGACTTGGGTTCGTCCTTCCGCCGTCTGTATGGTTGCCTGCTTCGCCGCCCCGGCCTTCGCTGTGACCAGCTGGAGCACGCCGAGCGGCTCGAGCGACACCGTCACCTATTCCGAAGGCCAGAGCGCCAACGGCCTGTTCGGCAGCCCGACCGTCGGTGACGACAAGTTCCTGTTCTTCCCGAACAACTTCACCGCCGAAAGCGGCGCGGAGCAGTCGACCGACACCGCGTCGTTCCTCGTCACCGCCAAGAACGGCCGGAACATCAACCGCGTGTCGGCCGGGTTGTCGGGGGACTGGTCGATCCTGGGCGACGGCGCGACCGACGCCTTCGGCACCCTCACGCTGACCAACCCGCTGACCAGCGCGATGATCACCCGCACCTTCAGCTTCACCGGCGACTTCGCCAACGCCGACGGCGAGGGCACCTTCGGCGACACCGTCATCACGCTGCCGCTCGGCTGGAAGAGCGCCCGCGTCAGCCTGGCCGCCGGCCTGACCGCGACGGCCGAAGACGGGTCGACGTCGTTCGTGCAGTTCAAGAACGCCAACGTCGGCGTCGAGACCGTCCAAGGCGCCGCCGTCCCGCTGCCGGGCGCCCTGCTCGCCGCCATCCCCGGCGTGGCCGTCGCTTACATGGCCCGTAAACGCATGCGGCGTTCGTAAGGCCGCTGGCAGCTGAAGACGGATGAAACCGCCAAGACGCCAAGGACGCCAAGGAGAAATACAAAGCCATTGCTTTTCTTTTCTTCTTGGCGTCCTTGGCGTCTTGGCGGTTCAAGGTCTGCTCTTCGTCTTTAGCCGCTGGCTATCAGCCGCCAGCCCCTCCCCCGCTTGCCGCACCGGCCCATTTTCTCGACAATGGCCCGATGCCCTCTGCCGTTGACCCGGTCCTTGTCGACCAGATCAAAACGCTGCTGCGCCGCGACTTAAAGCTCGGCATCGACGCCGACTTGCGCGACGACACGCCCCTGGTCGGCGGCGACTTCGACCTCGACTCCCTCGACATCCTGCTGCTGGTCAGCAGCATCGAAAAACAGTTCGGCATCAAGATCCCCAGCGAAGCCGTCGGCAAGTGGGTGTTTCAGGACCTCGGCACGCTCGCCAAGTACGTGGCCGACAACCGCGAAACGCTTAAAGCGACGAACGTCCCCGCCGCCGCGACGCCCGCGGTCGATTGGCTCGGCCGTCTGCCGCACGGGCCGGCGTTCCGGTTCGTGTCGCGCGTGGACGAGGTGACGCCCGGCAAGTCGGCCCGCGGCGTCTGGAACCTGAACGGCTCTGAAGCCTTCTTCGCCGCCCACTTCCCCGGCCGCCCGCTCGTGCCGGGCGTGCTGCTGATCGAAGCCCTCGCCCAACTCAGCGGCTTCACCACCGAGCGCGCCACCGCGTCGGCCGGCAAGCTGGCGCACGCGGACGTCCGCTTCGAATCCGCCGTCACGCCGCCGGCCGTCGTCGAACTCACCGCCACCGTCGTCCGCGAACTCGGCCCGCTGCTGCAGTGCGACGTGGTCGCGACCGTTGATGGCACGGTCGCGGCGCGGGGGACGGTTACGCTGGCGTTGGAGTAAGCGATGTTACATGACTCAACCTCCGACGTAGGGCGGGCACTGCCCGCCGTCTTTCCCCCCGCGGCGGGCAGTGCCCGCCCTACGAGCTTGCGCCCCCGGACGCTCATCGCGGTCCTGCTCATCACCGGCGTTGCCCGCGCCGAGCCCATCGACGCCGACCTGTTGAAACGCCTCGAAGCGATCGACGCAAAAGTCGCCGCCATCCAAGACCTGTCGGCCACGTTCGAGCAGAAGAAGTTTTCCGCGTTGCTCAAAAAGCCGATGGTCAGCCGCGGCACCGTTCGCGCGCTCGGCGACGCGATGCTCTGGACCACCGTGACGCCCGAGCCGACACAATTGCGCATCGACGCGACGTCGCTGCGGCTGCTGAGCGTGAACGCGAAGACGCTGGAGATTTACCCGCTGAAAGGCAAACTGGCGTCACTCGCCGCGAACCCTCTGCCACGGCTGGCGACGCTGCGGGAGAAGTTCGACATCGCGACCGATCCCGACGCCAAGGCCGCGGAAAAGCCCGGCGAGCTGGCCCTGCTGCTGACGCCGCGCGACCCGGAGCTGAAGCCGCACGTCGAGCGCGTGCGCGTGCGCCTGAACGAAAAAATTGGCGTCATCGAACGCTTCGAACTGACTGACCCGGACGGCGAGCGCACGGAAATCACCTTCACCGACCCGAAGCCCAACAGCGGCCTGACGCCGAAGGATTTAGACCTCACGCCGCCGCCCGGCACGAAGACGAGCCGGCCGCGCGACGCCGCGACGCCATGAAGCCCGCCGCGCATGACGTTTGGCTTCGCGGCCTGTTCGCCCTGGCGGGACGGGCGCCCTGGACGCTGGCGGCCCTGCGGCCGGCGGTCGTGCGCGCGGCGCCGCGCATCGCACCCGCCGTCGGCCGGCACACGCGGGCGAACGCCCGTCGCATTTTCGACGAACGGCCGCCGGGCGATTTTTCCTGCCACGTCATCGGCCAGTTCTACGACTTCGTCCGCGACATCGGCTCCGCCCAGCACGAAACGGCCCAGCAGCTTTGTTCGCACGTCGTCGCCGTCGAGGGCGAACCTGCGTACCTCGCCACCCGCGCCGCCGGCCGGGGCGCGGTGCTGGTGACGGCGCACATGGGATCGTTCGAAGTCGGCTTGGCCGCGCTCCGGCAGAAAGAGCCGTGCGTGCATGTCGTCTTTAAGCGTGACACGTTCGGCGGATTTGAAAGCCTGCGCCGGCGCGTGCGCGCTACGCTCGGCGTGCACGAAGCGGCCATCGACGACGGCCTGCCCGTGCTCATGCGGCTGCGCGACGCCTTGCGTGACAACGGCGTCGTCGTCATGCAGGGCGACCGTGCAATGCCGGGCCAGAAGTCGGCGGTCGTGCCGTTCCTGAAGGGCCATCTTCGCCTGCCGCTGGGCCCGCTGAAATTGGCCGAGGCGGCGGGCAGTCCGGTGGTGCCGGTCTTCACCGTGCGCGAAGGCCCGGGCCGCTTCCGCGTCTGGCTGGAGCCGGCCATCGACCCGACGTCGCCGCACGCACTGCGGCAGCTGGCGGACACGATCGCCCGGTTCGTGCGGCGCTACCCGACGCAGTGGCTTGTCCTGCACAAAGCGTTCGTTGAGGATGAAACGGAGTGACTCAGTTGTTGTCCGATTCGATCGTCATCACCGGCACCGGCTTGGCGTGCGGGCTGGGCCTGGACGCCGAGGCGACGTGGAAAAACGTCCTCGCCGGCCGCCGCGGCATCGGGCCGATGCCGGCGATGGAATCGGCCCTGCCGCCCGACAGCGACGGCGGCCAGGCGCTCGATCTGCCGGGCGATTTCGCACCCGGTGTCCCGCGCGAGGCGCGCTACCTGCGCTACGTCATCGAACAAGCCCTGCACCAGGCGGGCGACCTGCCCTACCCGCCCGCGCGCCGCGCGACGATGCTCGGCACCACGCTGCACGGCATGCGCGCCGGCGGCCGATTCCTGCGCACCGGCGACGTCACGCAGCTGCGCGACTTCCTCGCCGGCGACGTCACCCGACGCGCGACGAGCGGCCTGAACCTGCACGGCGGATCGGCCACCACCTGCTCGGCCTGTTCCAGCGGCCTGGGCGCGATCGCGCTCGGCATCACCCTGCTGCGCACCGGCCAGGCCGACGTCGTCGTCGCCGGCGGGTACGACCCGGTCAGCGAATACGCCTGGGCCGGCTTCAACGCCCTGCGCCTGGTCAGCGGTCCGCCGCTGCGGCCGTTCGCCAAAGGCCGAAGCGGCATGAAACTGGCCGAGGCGTACGCCGTCGTTGTGCTGGAACGGGCAAGCGACGCGCAGCAGCGCGGCGCGCGCGTCGTCGCCACCGTGGCCGGTTACGGCGAGTCGGCCGACGCACACCACCTCACCCAGCCGCACCCGCAAGGCCGCGGCGCGCTCGCGGCCATGCAGCAGGCCATCCGCGCCGCGAACCTGACGACAAGCGACATCGGCCTGGTCGCCGCCCACGCCACGGGCACGCCCGACAACGACGCCGCCGAATACGCCGCGATGCACGCCTTGTTCGACGCGCGCCTGGCGGACGTGCCGGTCGTCGCCTTCAAAGGCCACCTCGGCCACACGCTCGGCGGCGCGGGGGCCGCGGAATTGATCCTCTCCGCCTTCGCCCTGCGTGACGCGATCCTGCCGCCGACGTTGCTGGACGCCAGTGAAGAAACCGAGTTCAGCGGCCTGCGCCTCACCCGCGGCACGCCCACGCCCGCCACGCTGCACGCCACGCTCAACACCAGCCTCGGCTTCGGCGGCGCGAACACGTCGATCGTGCTCACGCCGCCGGCGAATTTTTCCGGTCCCCCTCCCCTTGAGGGAGGGGTTAGGGGAGGGGTTCTTCGAACGTCGAGCGACTTACCCGCACGGCCGAATCCCTCCCCCTACCCCCTCCCTCAAGGGGAGGGGGAGCAGACATCCGGCTACACCAGCATGTCCTACCCGCACCGCCGAAACGTCGTCATCACCGGCGTCGGCGTCATCCTGCCCGGCGTGTACGACCGCGAATCGTTCCGCGCCCGCATCCACGGCACGACATCGAACAAAAACGTGCCGAATGAAAAAATCGACTTCGCCCGCGTCGAAGCGATCGCCGCCGCCCGGCGCATGCGGCGGATGAGCGACTACGTGAAGCTCACGCTCGCCGCCGCCACGCTCGCGACGCGCGACGCGTTCGGCGAATCGCTCGTGCCCGCCGGCACGAGCGCCGTGCTCGGCACCACGCACGGCTCGGCCAGCTTCAGCGAGACGTATTACCGGCAGCTCATCGGCGAAGGCATCGCGGCCGCCAATCCGCTGCTGTTCGCCGAGGGCGTGCCGAACGCGGCCGCCGCGCAGCTGAGTTTGATGCTGAACCTGACCGGCCCCTGCCAGACGATCGTCGGCACGCGCACCAGCGGCCTGGACGCCGTGCGCCTGACGATGCTGCGGATCGCCGCTGGCGAATGGGACTGTTGTTTGGTCAGCGCCGGTGAGGAAGATTCCGCGGTCGTCAGCGCCGCCTATGCCGCGTGCGGCGCGTCGGCCGACGACACGGCCGGGGCGGTGGCGCTGGTTTTGGAATCCGCCGACAGCGCCGTCGCGCGCGGGGCGACCGTGCTGGCGACGCTGACCCACGCCGCCGCCGCCAGCGGCCCCGGCGAAGCGGGCGTCGAAATAACGGCCCGCACCCTCGCCGCCCTGCCGCCCGCCGACCGGATCTTCGCCGGCGGCCGTACGGAAACGCTCGCCGCCCGCCGCGCCGAACGCCACGAATCGCCGTTCGAATGTGCCGCCCTCGGCGATCGTTTCAGCGTCACGCCCCTCGTCGCCCTGGCCGCGGCGATCGAAGCCGGCGGGTCATTTATCCTTACCAGCACCGACCCATCCGGCACTGCCGTCGCCGTGCGCGTCGAAGCGTCCGGTACGCTGGTTCCCTCTCCCGGTACGCCGGGAGAGGGTTGGGGTGAGGGCCGCGACGGAGCGAGTTCGACCGTCGGCCGGGATTGGGTTCGATGATGTCTGCCGTCGCCGGCCATACCGGGAGGGGGGACCGGAAGCCGCCGCGCGAACTATTCGCTATCCTGTGCGGCACGTGACGTTCGCCGCTTTTACGGACCCGCCCGCCCTGCCACCCGGTTTACCGGCCGGGACGGTCGTCGTGTCGGCCGTCGTGCCGGGGGCGCGGTCGCTCGACGCCGACGGCCTGACGCGGGCGACCCTGGACGCTTACCGCACGCTGCGCGGCAAGCTGCATTCCGCCGGCGACGTATACCTGATCCGCGTCTGGAATTACGTGCCCGCCCTGCTGACGCCGACCGGGCCGAACACGGACCGCTACATGGCCTTCAACGCCGGCCGCTACAGCGCGATGAGCGAATGGTTCGGGCCGGGCCGCTTGGCGGCGCTCGCGCCGGCGGGCACGGGCGTCGGGCACCCGGGCGACGATTTGGTCGTCCACGCCTGGGCCGCCCCCACGCCGGGCGTGGCGGTGCAGAACCCGCGGCAGACGCCGCCGGTCGATTACTCCGCCCGCTACGGCCCGCGGCCGCCCTGTTTCGCCCGGGCCACACGCGTCGGCCGGCTGCTGCTGGTCAGCGGCACGGCGGCCATCACCGGCGAAGACACCGTCGCGCCGGGTGACCTGCCGGCGCAGCTCGACGTCACGCTCAGCCACCTGCGGGCGCTGGCCGGCGACTTGTCGGCTTACCGCTCGCTGCGCGCTTACGTGCCGATGCCTACAGACGTCGCCGCGGTTCGTGACACCCTCGCGGCCCGCGTGCCGGGCGTCGGATGGATCGAGCCGATCGTCACCGACTTATGTCGGCCGGAGCTTCGCGTTGAAATCGAAGGCATTGCCGAGGAAAATAAACCGCAATGAGCGAACGCTACGACGTGATCGTCATCGGCGGCGGCCCCGGCGGGTCGACTGCGGCCCTGGTGCTGGCCCGGGCGGGTTTGCGCGTGTGCGTACTGGAAAAAGACCGCCACCCGCGCTTCCACATCGGCGAATCCATCCTGCCGCGCACCACGCCGCTGCTGCGCGAGCTGGGCCTGGAACAGGCCGTCCGCGCCTTGCCGCACGTGAACAAGGTGGGCGCGGAGTTCGGTCTTGGCGACGATCCGAAGACCATGAGCTTCCGCTTCGCCGACGGTTTGCTGCCGGGGGCGGAAGTGTTCAACATCGAACGGGCCGCGTTCGACCATTTGCTGCTGAGCGAAGCCGAAAAAGCCGGCGCGGACGTGCGGCAGGAAACGCTGGTCCGGGCGATCACGAAACTGGAAGACGGCGCTGTGAGCGTGACGCTGGACGGCGGCGACGTTCACGGCCGTTTGCTGATCGACGCCAGCGGGCATGGCACCGTCGTCGGCCGGCATTTGGGCACGCGGCGCAACTTCGCCGACCCGCATTTGCAGAAGGTCGCCTACTTCGAACACTTCGATCACGTCGAACGCCCGCCCGACGAGGCCACCGGGCATCCGACCATCATCATGTGCGACGAAGGGTGGTTCTGGCTGATCGGGTTGACCGAAACGAAGACCAGCGTCGGCTTCGTCACCCGGCCGGGGTTTGTGAAGCAGTTGAACGTCGCGCCCGACCGTCTGCTGCAGTGGGCCGTCGCCCGCTGCCCGGTCGTGCGGCACCGCATGCGGAAGGCCACGGGGCCGGCCAGCAACCGCGTGCTGGCCGACTTCAGCTACACGTGCAAGCCGTTCGTCGGGCCGGGCTATTTTCTGGTCGGCGACGCCGGCTGTTTCCTCGATCCGATCTTTTCCACCGGCGCGACGCTGGCCATGATGGGCGGCAAAACGGCGGGCGAATACGCGATCAAAGTGCTGAACGGCCAGATGACGCCAGCCGTCGCGCAAAAGCAATACGCCCGCTTCATCACCGGCAGCACGGGCGTGTTCTGGAAATTGATCCGCAACTACTACAAGCACAGCTTCCGCGAACTGTTCATGAACGGCACCGGCCCGGTGAACGTGCACAACGCCGTGATCAGCACGCTGGCGGGTGCGGTCTTCCCGAGGCCGCCGTGGGCGTTGCGGTGGCGATTGGTGGTGTTTCACGCCTGCGTCTGGGCCCAGCAATACGTGCCGCTGGTGCCGCGACGGGCGAAGTGTTCGCTGCTCGCGCAGGAAGCGGCCGCGCCCGTCGGCGAACCGCTCCAGGTGGCCTGACCGATGAATGACTGGCTCCTCTGGCAACGCCTGCAAGACCACGCGCGCGACGACGCGCGGCGCGTCGCGTACGTCGAGCAGGCCAGCGGCCGGTCGATCACGTACGCCGAATTGGTCGACCGCGTTTCCTCATCGACGGCCGCGGCAAAAGTCGAAGTCCTCATCGTCGGCAACCGCATCGACTTCGTCGTCCGCTTCCTGGCGGCGCTGCTTCATGGCCACGCGGTGTTGCCGGCCGACGTGACGGTGCCGCCG
Organism: Tepidisphaeraceae bacterium; assembly: GCA_036388295.1. Taxonomy (GTDB): domain Bacteria; phylum Planctomycetota; class Phycisphaerae; order Tepidisphaerales; family Tepidisphaeraceae; genus RYN-431. The sequence goes on from DASVSC010000197.1 coordinate 15,199, forward strand.
CCGGAACTGGCGCGACTGAAGGAACTGGCCGATGGCGACGACGCGACCGGGCCGGCGGTGCTGCTGGCCAGTTCGGGCACGACGGGTCAGCCGAAACTGATCCGCCGCGAGCGCGCGGCGCTGGACGCGGTCGCCCGCGCGATGAGCGACAGCGTCGGCTTCGGCCCCGCCGACCGCGTGCTGGCCGCCGTGCCGCTGGCGCATTCGTACGGCCTGGAGCACGGCCTGCTGTCGCCGCTGTGGGCCGGCAGCACGGTCCTGCTGTGCGACGGGCTGGATCTGCCGCCCGTCGCCGCCGCGTGGCGTCACGGCGCGACGATCTTTCCCGCCGTCCCGTCGATGCTGGAAATGCTGCTGCGCGGCAACCTGCCGCCGGCCTCGTCACTGCGCCGCATTTACACCGCCGGCGCGCCGCTCCCGCTGACGATTGCTGACGCGTTCACCCAAACTTACGGCGTCAAGGTCGGCCAGGTGTACGGCATGACGGAAATCGGCAGCGTCGTCTACCACGACCCCAATGGCGACGCGTGGCGCGACCGCCCCGGCACCGTCGGCCGCGCTGTCAGCGGCGTTTCGCTTCGCACCGACGCAGACGGCGAACTGCTCGTGAAGTCGCAAGGCATGCTCAGTCGCTATATCGGCGACGATCTGCATCTTATCGACGGCCACTTCCCCACCGGCGATCTGGCGACGATCGACGCCGATGGCCAGTTAACGCTGCTCGGCCGTCGGCGATTGCTGATCGACGTCGGCGGCGCGAAGGTGAACCCGCACGAAGTGGAAGCCGTTCTGGCGCAACACCCCGCCGTCGCGGCCTGCGTGGTGCTGCCGCTGCGATTGAGCGAAACGGTCTGCCGCGTGCGGGCGATTGTGGTGCCGAGCGACACCCGTCATCCACCGGCCGCCGCCGACCTGCGGGCCTTCGTCCGCGAGCGCCTGGCCCGGCACAAGGTGCCACGGCTGATCGAGTTCCGCGACGACCTGCCCCGCTCCGCCGCCGGCAAAGTCGCCCGGCAATTGCTGGAGACGCCGTGACGCGAACCCGACACTTCGCACGGGGCCTTCTCCTTCTGCTCGCCGGCTGTGCGGCCAAGCCGGACCCGATTCCGCGGTACGCCACGATGGAGGCCGACGCGTCGCTCGCCGTGCTGCGTCAGCGTGCGGCCGCGCTGCAAAACGTGCGCGGCGAGGCGACGCTGAAGCTGACCGATGCGAAAGGCCAGACCGTCAGCCTGGACGCCGCGTTCGTCCTCGACCCGCCCGGCCGCTGCCGTCTTCGCGCATGGAAGTTCGGCCAAGCCGTGTTCGACCTGACGCTCGACGGCGAACGGGCGTGGGCTTATCTGCCGCGCGACGAGGCCAAGCCTGCCGCGCCCGGCTTGCGCCAGGCCGTCGGCCGCTGGCTGACCCTGCTCGGTGGCGGCGAACACGCCTTCGACGGCGACGCACGAACCGTCGGCAACACAATCGTCATCCGCCGCACCGAACCCGACACGACCACGCTGGAGATCATCATCGACCGCCCGACTCTGACGCCGCGCACGTACCGCGTGCGAAGCGACGACAACGTCGAGCGCTTCCGCTTGGAACTGTCCGACTACCGCGTCGCCAATGATGGCCAGCTCTGGCCGATGACGATCCGGGCCGTCAGCGCCACGGGCACGGTCGAAGTGCTGAGCCGCGACGTCGAAATGAATACCGACATCGACGCCGGCGCGTTCAAGCCGCCGGCCCGAGCGGAAGCGCTGCCGTGAGCAAACCTCGTCCGCGTTGGCCAATCGTCGTCATCGCAATCGCCCTGCTGCTGACGGCGCTGGCGGCATGGAGCGTCACGCGGTTGCGGCCCGAAAGCTCGCTGGAGGGCATGCTCGACCCCGCCGACCCGGCCACCGCCGCCATGGGCCGGGTGATGGCCAACTTCCCGCTGGCCGAAGAACTGCTGGTGCTGGTGTCGCTGACGGGCGAAGACGACCCGGCGAAGCTGACCGATTTCGCCGGCCGATTGCAGGCCGCCCTGGCGGCCGAGGCGTCGACGCTGGTGCGGGCGACGCGCTGGAAGGCCGGCGATTCGGCGCGGGCGTTCGTTCAGGACGTCATGGCCCCCGCCGGGCTGCTGTATTTAGACGACGCACAACTCGCCGCCGCCGAACAGCGCCTGACGCCGGACGGCATGCGTCAGCAACTCGGACGCAGCGCCGCCATGTTAAGCGTCCCCGGCCCCGCCGCCGGTGGGCTGGCCAAGGCGCTCGCGCAAGACCCGCTGCGCTTGCACGAGTTCTTCGTCGACGCCCTGAAATCCGCCGGTCTGCCCGCGACGGCCGTCGGCGGCGGCGACGCCTTCTTCACCGCCGACGGCCGCGGCCTGCTCGTCCGCATTGAAGGCGCGCGGCCGCCGGGCGATTTGGCGTTTTCCGTCGAACTGACGGATGCCGTGCGCCGCGTGGCCGACCGCCTGAACACCGGCGGGCTGCGGGTCGATCTGAGCGGTGCGTACGCCATCGCCGCGCACAATTCGACGGTCATCAAACGTGATTCGATCGAAAGCACCGTCGTCAGCGTCGTCGCCCTCGCGTTGCTATTCGGCTTGCTCTACCGACGGCCGGTGCGGGTTTTTTCGCTGGCGTTCGTGCCGGTGGCGATGGGGCTGGTGTGGGGCTTCGGGCTGTACGCGTGCTTCAAGTCCACCGTCACGCCGCTGGCGGCCGTCATCGGCGGCGTGCTGGGCGGCGTGGGCATCGATTACCCGGTTCACCTGATGGCGCATCGACGCGAGAACGAAACGCCGCTCGGCACCACGCGGCGGATGTTCGCGCCGCTGCTGGCCGCGTGGCTGACGTCGGCCGTCGGGTTCGCGGCGGTGTTGTGGTCGCCGCTGCGCGTGCTGCGCGATTTCGCGCTCATCGGCTCACTCGGGTTGATTGGCGCGTGGGTCGCCACGATGACGCTGCTGCCGGCCTTGCTCACGCTGCTGGGCGACCGAACCACGGGCGTGGCCGCCACGCGCGGCCGGCCGGCGGCGCGGCTGTGGCCCCTGGTGGCGTGGCGGCCGGCGGTGCTGGTGCGCGGCGGATTGATCGTCGTGCTGCTCACCATCGCCGCGGCGATTTTCGCGTCACGCGGATTGAAGGAAGACCCCGACCTCACCGGCCTGCACCCACGGCCGAACCCGCCGCTGGAGACGCTGAGCGACATCGACCGCCGCATGGGCGGCGGCGGCGGGTCGTTCGTGCTTCACTTGCGCTCGACCGAGGATGACGCCCTGCTGCGATTGGCATGGCGGGCGCGGCGCGCGCTGGCCGGCAGTGAGGCCGTGAAAGGTTTGTTCGGTCCCGCGTCGCTGCTGCCCGACCCGGACGTCGCCGCCCGGCGCATCGCCATGCCGCGCGACACGGCCGCCGTCGTGGCCGACTTCAGAACGGCCGTGGCCGACAGCGCATTCGACGACGACGCCTTCGACGCTTACGCCGCGTTCCTGCCGAAATTGCTGCGGCCGCAGGCGTCGCCGGGGATTAACGATCTGCGGCGTTACCCTGATCTGGCCCAGACAATGCTGCCGCGCACGGCGGGTCTGAGCGAAGCGACGATCGCCCTGTTCCCCGCGCGTGAGCCGACAACGCCCGCCGACGTGAGCGCGACCGTGGCCGCCGTGCGCGAACGGCTAAGCGGCATCGACGGCATCACGCTCACCGGCATGGCGGTGCTGGCCCACGACACCCGCGCGGCCGTGCGCCGCGACGCGCCGCGTGTGGCGCTAACCGCACTGGGAGCAATCGTGCTGCTGCTGGTCGTCCATTTCCGCTCGTTCACTTTGGCGTTGCTCACGGTGCTGCCGACGCTGTTCAGCTTCGCCTGCGTACTGCTGGCGATGCGTTTGTTCGACTTCGGCCTGAACGCGGTCAACCTGGTGATGTTCCCGCTGCTGCTGGGCATCACGGTCGACTACGGCATCTTCGCCACCGACGTGCTGCGCCCCGGCGTGCGCGACACGGCCACGGAGCGCTTCCTGGCCGCCACGACGGCGCTGTTGGCCTGCGTGGCGACGACGCTGATCGGCTTCGGCTCACTGGTCACCACGGCCGTGCCGGCGGTACGTTCGCTCGGATGGCTGATCAATGTCGGGCTCGCCGCGTGCCTGATCGCGGCACTGTTCGTCCTCTGGCCGGTGACGCTGCGCCTGGCGCTAAAGCGAGGGAAACTGTGAGCTATCCGAGGCACGGCCCGCTTCAGCGGGCCTGTAACACGATCGCGCGCCCGCTGAACAGACCCGCTGAAGCGGGCCGTGCCTTGCTGGTGGTCTTGCTGTTGTTCTGCACTGGTTGCGCGATGGCCCCGCGGGAACGATTGTCGTTCCCCACCCAGCCGCTGACCGACGACGGCCGCACGCGGTGGTACGACACCGACAGCAACGGCCGTGCGGATTTCGCGATCGTCAACAACAGTCCCTTGTCCCCGGACACGCGGGCGGCGGAACTTCTCTACGACGACGACCAGGACGGCCACCCCGATCGCCGCTACGCGGCCGATGCCTACGCCAATAACCCGGCGGTGCCGCACGTCGTGCTGCTGCTGGATTCGATCCCGTTCCACGTCATGCAGGAACGCTATGCCGCCGGCGACTTTCGGTTCCTGAACGCGCCGCAGAAGACGATCGCGCCGTTCCCGTCGCTGACGGAAATCTGCTACGGCGAGATCCTGGGCGCGCCGCCGCTGCCGACGGTGATTGATACGCAGTACGACCCGCGCCTGGGCAAACGTCGCAGCGACCTGTGGCAGCGCGTCCGTGGCGACCGCCAGCCGTGGGAGCGGCGCTTAACCTATTCGGCCAGCTACGCCGAGCACGGGCTGACGTTCCTCGACCCGCGCGCCTGGTACGCGGCCGAGCTGTCGCGGTGCAAGCGGGCGATCGACGACTCGCCGCAACGGCTGACGTTCGTCTACACCGCCAGCGCCGCCGCCATGGTCTGCAAGTTCGGCCGGGCGGGCGCGGAGGAAGTGCTCGACGGCGCTCGGCAACTGTGCCTGCAATTGATCCACGAACGGCGCGGCGCGATTAACATCACCGTCATGGCCGACCACGGGCACAACCTGATGCCGTCGAAGAACGTAGACTTCGCCCCGTTGCTGACGAAGAGCAGTTTTCGTTTGGCGGATTCAGTCAAGACGCCGCAGGACGTGGTGCTGAGCATGAACGGCCTGGTCACCTGCGCGCTGCTGCACACGCCCCGCCCCGCCGCCGTGGCGACGGCCCTGCTGCGGCACGAAGGGGTCGACTTGGCGATGTACAAGGACAGCAACGACCGAGTCATTGTCCGCGGCCCGAACGGCACGGCCGCGATCCGGCAGACCGGCGGCCGGTATTACGCGTACGAACCCGTCCAGGGCGACGTGCTGAATTACGCCGCGACGGTCGCTCGGCTTAAAGCAACGGGTGCGACGGACGCCAACGGCTACGCAGACGAAGACGCCTGGTTCGAGGTCACGCGCGACCACGACTGGCCGAACGCCCCCGCCCGCATCTGGGAGGCGTTCCACCGCCAGACCGTTTCGCCGCCGAGCCTGATGCTGTCATTGAAAGACGACTATTACTGCGGCAAGCCCGAGTACGAACGATTCATCAAAATGGCCAGTTCGCACGGCGGGCTGAACCAGATCAACTGCGCCTCGTTCGTCATCAGCAGCACGCCGCACTTCAGCCGAACGGTGCCACACCGGCGGATTCTGGAAGATTTGATGACCTACGGCACACCCACGCCGACGCCGCCGGTGGTGCGTTGAACGAGAACGCGATACGCGAGCGAACCTGGCTGGGCGACGTCTACCGCCGCGGCCGCACCGGCGACGGCCGCTACGCGCTGACGTTCGACGACGGCCCGCTGCCGGGCGCGACGGACGCGATTCTGGATCATCTCAAGGCGTGCGGCGCACCGGCGACGTTCTTCGTCATCGGCCGTCTCGCCGAGCAGTGGCCGGATGTGGTGAAGCGGATGCACGCCGAGGGTCACGTTGTCGCCAATCACACCTGGGACCATTGGCGTCACGCGATGTGGCGCGGGCCGTGGTACTGGCACCGGCAGATCGAACGAACGGACGCGGTCATCGAAAAGTTGATCGGCCGACGCCCCGCCTTGTTTCGGCCGCCGCTGGGCGTGCGCACGCCGGTGAACACGCGCGTGCTGCGTCAGACCGGCCATGCGTGCGTGATGTGGACGCGCCGCTCGCTCGACGGCGTTCGGACGACGGCCGAGCGGATCGAGCGGCGTCTGGTCGCCACCGCCGCCGACGGCGACGTGCTGGTCCTGCACGACGGCCGCGAGCCGGCGTCGAGGCGCGACCCGACGCCGACGATCGACGCCCTGCCGCGCGTCATCGCCGCCTTCCGCCAGCGCGGCCTGCGGCCGGCGGCACTGGACGCATTGCTGGGCGTCGCGGCATATCGCTAAGACGCGTTTGATCGCGACCGCGGCATTGTTGTAGGGCGGGCACTGCCCGCCCTACAACAATGCCGTTCACGCCGATACGCAGGCGCTCTCCCTAACCCTCTCCCGTGAGCACAGGGGAAAGGGGAGCAGAAGGCTCGGCTTCTTTCGCACTCATGCGCAGCACCAGTAGGCCGACCCCGTACGTCGCCGCCGCCAGCACGACGCCGCAGACGACGCCGCCGATTGTCCATTCCAGCGCGACACGGCGCAGGCATTCGATGTAGCCGATGCGGCGCGGGTCGATGTCTGCGGTCGACAGGATCTCCCCGTGCAGCAGCCAATGCCCGACGCCGATGGCCAGGGCGATCAGCACCGGCCCCAGCGGCGGCGTCGACGCGTGCGAGCCGGCGATCACCGCCAGCGGCTGCAATCGCAGTTTCTTCGCGGCCGCGACGCTGAGCACGGTCTGCAATCCGTACAGCGGCAGGTTGGCGATCAGCACGCCGACCGACACCGCGGCCGCCAGACGCCGACGTTCGTGCGGGCTCGTTCGCGCCGCCCGCCACGCGGCGGCCGGGTTCAGCCACCGGACGGCGGCGGTCGTGAGCAGCGGCACGTGCAGCGCCCCGAGACGCACCGAATCGGCCCAGGGCCGGAAGTGCGACACACGCCCGCCGTCGACTTCGTACACGCACCGCACGTTCGCCTGCACGAACGGCACGCCGGCCCAGGCGCAGCGCGTCAGGACTTCGGTCTCGTACCCGTAGCGCCCGCTCCGGACGCGGAACCGGCCCAGCACGTCTAACGGGTACACGCGCAGCCCGCACTGGCTGTCGGCCACGCGCTGGCCGCTTTCCCAACGCACCAGCGTGTTTGCGGCCCAGCGGCCCAGGCGGTTGACCGGCGGGTAGCCGCGCGTCGCCACGTCACGGACGCCCAGCACCAGCGCAGACGGGTTCGCTTCCGTCAGGGCGACAAGTGTGGGCAAGTCGGCCGGGTCGTGTTGGGCGTCGGTGTCGATGGTGGCGGCGTGCGTGTAGCCGAGCTGCGTCGCGTGGCGAAAGCCACTCTGCAGGGCGGCGGCCTTGCCTTGGTTTTTCGCGTGGGTGACGACCACGATGCGGTCGCCGAAGTCCGCCAGCACGCCGGCAGTGCCATCGGTCGCGCCGTCGTTGACCACGATCACCGGCAGGCCGGTCGCCAGCACGGCTTCGATCACGCCTGTCAGCGTGCGGGCGTTGTCGAACGTCGGGGCGACGACGCAGGCGCGGACGGGCAAGGATGAGTCGGGAGACGTGTTGAAGTCTTCGTTGGGCGGCACGGGCGTGAGAAGTTGTACCCGGTTTGATAGGCCCGCTGAAGCGGGGCTTGCCGTACGCGTTTAAGAATCTGCGCGTCCGTGCCGCTGACACCCACGCCGCCGTCGGCTACCTTTTCGCGATGCCCACGGCCGCCCTGCCGCCACACCCGGACTTGCCCCACTACGACCGCGACGCCGGCCGGAAGCGTCAGTTCCTGCGCGACCTCTTCGATGACACCGCCGCCGACTACGACCGCGTCGAAAACGCCATGGCCCTGGGCAGCGGCCGGTGGTACCGGCGGCAGGCGCTGAAGCGCGCGGGGCTCGGCGAAGGCCAAGGCGTGTGCGACGTCGCCGTCGGCACCGGGCTGGTGGCCCGCGAGGCCCTGCGGCTGGTCGGGCCGAACGGTTCCGTTCTGGGCGTCGACCCGAGCGCCGGCATGTTGGGCCGCGCGCGGGCGGCGCTGGGCATCAATGCCGTAATGGGCGTGGCCGAGCAGTTGCCGCTGGCGGACGCTTCATTCGATTTCGTGTCCATGGGCTACGCCCTGCGTCACGTCGGCGATTTGCGCTCGGCGTTCGGCGAGTTCGCCCGCGTGCTGAAGCCGGGCGGCCGCGTTTGCGTTCTGGAAATCGCCCGCCCCGACGGCCGCGTCGGCCGCGGGCTGATGGCGGCGTACTTCCGCGGCGTGCTGCCGGTGCTGAGCCGCATCGCCGGCCGGCGTCGGCAGACGCGATCGCTGTGGCGCTATTACTGGGACACGATCGAACAGTGCGTGCCGGGCACGGTCATCATGGACGCGATGCGCGACAGCGGATTCGTGGACGTGAAGCGGCGTACCGAACTCGGAATGTTCGCGGAATACACCGGAGCGAAGGCGTAATCGATTTTGAAAGTGGCAGCTGGCTCCCTCTCCCGTTGTACTCAACGGGAGAGGGTTGGGGTGAGGGCGAACGTGGGCAACCTTACAATCGCCCCTCACCCTAACCCTCTCCCGTGAGTACACGGGAGAGGGAACCAGAGTTCGACGCGTGTTCTTCACCCGCCGGCGAACCAATCCACCATCCGCCGGTGCCGTTCGGTGAACATGCGGCTCACCAGCCGGCGCACGAACACCACGTCCGCCACACGGCCGAGTGGGCCCAGCGGCACGGCGTAGTCGATCACATCGATGCAACACGTCGTCGTGTCCGATGCGGCCTCGAACTCGTGCGATTGCGACCAGCGCTTGAACGGACCGCTCGTCTGCTCGTCCACGAAGCGGGCTTCGATGCCCGTGACGGTCGGGTGCGGCGGGTCGAACGCGGTGTAAACGGCCGTCCAGCGCACGCGGCCGAAGGGGCCTTTGACCGACAGACGCACTGTCGTCCCCAATCGCGGCGGCAGTGGGTCGGCGGATTCGATCTTCAACTGCTGCGCCGCCGGCGTCAGCGCCGGCAGCAGGCCGCTGACGTCCTGGAACGCGGCCCACACGCGGTCGATCGGCTGACTGACGACGCTTTCGTAGCGGAGCAAAGGCATCGGCCCAGTGTAGCCGTCCTGTAGCCAGGCGGACGTGCCGCTGGCCGTTCGGCGTGCGCGGTTCTATCTTCGCGGCATGCAAGCGTCGTCCTCTTTCGTCGTCGAACCGGTGGGCCTTGTCGTGGAATCATTGCCGCGGCCGTTGGACTGGCAGCAGCTCTACGGCAACACGAATCCCGTCGAACTGGAAATCGGCAGCGGCAAAGGCACGTTCCTGGTCGAACAGGCCCGCGCCCGGCCGGACGTGAACTTTTTCGGCATCGAATGGGCGAACTGGTTTTATCGCTACGCCGCCGACCGATTGCGCCGGCACGGCTTCACGAACGCCCACATGGTGCGCGCAGACGCGAACTTTTTCCTGCGCGAGTTCGTGCCCGACGCGTCGCTGAGCGTGCTGCACATTTACTTCCCCGACCCCTGGCCCAAAGCCCGCCATCAGCGGCGGCGCACGGTGCAGGAATCGTTCGTGCCCGTCGTGCACCGCGTGCTGAAACCCGGCGGTGAAATCCGCGTCGTGACGGACCACAAAGGGTATTGGGAAGAAAACATCGAGCCGACGATCAAAGGCAGCGGCCTGACGATCATCGACTACGCCCGCCCCGGCACGGCCGGCGAAGGGGAAACGGTGGGCACGAACTTCGAACGCAAATACCGCGTCGAGGGTCGGCCGTTTTATTCGATCGCGGCGCGGAAAGACGCGGCCGCTTCACGACTTGCCGACTCGCCGGCTACGGCAGCCGAATCAGCGTGACCGACGTTCCGCTCGGCAACTGCGGTTCGTCCGTCCGGCGTGGCAGTAGCGCGTTGGCTTGCGCGAGCGTGAACAGATCGGCCGACCCGTTCCACGCCAGAACCCGTGCCGTGCCGGCCTCGATGACTGTCGGCTGGTAAAACTCGCGCGGGCCGTTGGGCGGCAGATAGTGGCCGAGCGTGGCCGTCGTCCACTGCGGCTCGGGCGACGCGCCGCCGAGGCGCAGCAGCAGGCGGGAAGCAAGCCGCACGGTGCAGACGAAGGCGCTGACCGGGTTGCCGGGCAGGCCGAAAATGAACGGGGTGGGAGCGGGTGCGGCGTCTACCGGTTTGACGCTCGTCGGGTATGAGCCGCGGGTGTGAACCCGCGCGGCAACCGTTTCGATTTTCGAATCGGCGTCGGTCGCGCGCGGGTTTACACCCGCGGCTGGATTCGTCGAGTTGGGTTCGCTGGTGTGGTCTGCCGCACGTCGTGCGAACACGAACGGCTTGCCGGGCTTGATCTTCAATTTCGTGATCGCCAATTCATAGCCGAGATCGCGCATCACGCGAGGCGTGTAATCGTAGACGCCCATGCTCATGCCGCCGGTGACGAGAATCGCGTCGAGGCCGCCTGTCGACAGCCGCTCGGCGATGGCGGCCGGGTCGTCGCGCACGTGGCCGAGATCGACGACGTCGCCGCCGTAGCGACGGACGAGCGAGGCCAGCAGCGGCGTGTTGCTGTTGCGTAGTTGCGTGCCGGTCGGTTCGGCGTCGAACGGGACGATCTCATCGCCACTGGACAGGATGCCGACGCGCGGGCGGGCGAAAACGGCCGGCGCGGCGACGCCGACCTGCGCGCAGACCGCCAGTTGCGCCGGCCCCAGTCGCGTGCCGCGGGCGAGCAGCAGTCGCCCGGCCGCCGAGTCCGCGGCCCGCGGGGCGACGCTCGCGCCGCAGCGGATGGGGCCTTCCAACAGGACGACGTCGCCGTCACGCCGCGTGCGTTCGATCGGCACCACGCTGTCGGCCCCGGGCGGCAGTGGCGCACCGGTCATGATCGCCACGCACTCGCCGGCCCCCAATGCCGCGCGGTGCTGCCCGCCCGCCGCCACCTCGCCCACGGCCTTCAATCGCCCGGCCGTGGTGTCGGCGGCGCGCACGGCGTAGCCGTCCATCAGGGCTTTTTCGAACACCGGGTAATCGCGGTCGGCCAACACGTCGGCGGCCAGCACGCGTCCGTCGGCGTCGGTCAGCGGCACGTATTCGACGCACAGGCTCACGGGTGTCGCGTCGATCACGCTGATCGCGGCAGCGGCGGTGATCAACTCGTCGAGGCCGACTTCACTCATGGCGGTGATCGTAGCCGCAAGATGGCCGCGCTTCTGCGTCGGCGCCAGAACTGACCGCGACCGGGCGTACGGTAAGTGACGCGGGTTAGCATTGTTTCTGTCCGCCTTGGTACGCTTCGGCGGCCAGACGTGACGCGGAGGACTGATGGCGACGAAACAGACAAAAATGAAGGCCGCCGTCGGCGTGGCCCTGTTAGGGGCGGCTGGGGCGATGTTTTATTCGCAACGGCCCGAGGCGGAGGAGCCGTACGTGCCGCCGCCGCCGCCCGTCGTACCGGGCCGGCTGACGGCTGCGGAGGCGACCGCCAAGGCCGACGCCGAAGACAGCGCCACCGAGCGGGCCATGCGTTCGCCTGGCCGGTACGTGCGCGTGCCGCTGCCGGAGGGCGCGTCGATCGAACAGGACGCCGGCGGCGGCGTGTGGTTCGAAACGTTCTTCGGTGACGACGACGTGCTGCGGCGGTCCGTCGAACGGGCGGCCCGGGGCCAAACGCGCGTGATCCGTGGCGGACGCGTCCTGCTCGTCGATTCGCACGGCTGCTACTGGGTCCGTTCGAACACCAAAACGAACGTCCTGTTGCGCTATGACGGCAAGACCTGGCTGACGCCGTATTCGGTCGAGCGGACGCCGGTGAAGGCCGCGCCGGGGCAGACGGTCCGGAACGGGGGGCCGGCGGCGTTTTTCCGCACAGCCTTGGAGACCGACGGCGGCGACCGGTTTTTCGTCAGCGGCAGCAGCCAAGTGCCGGCCGCGCTGCACCGCTGCGCGACGGACGGCACCTGGACACAAACGCCGCTTCCGAACAACGTGATGCTGCAAACGGAGGCGCTGCTGGCAGAACAGGTCGACGGGCGGGTGGCGGTTTACACTGAGGGCGATTCCCCGCAGGGCAACGGCATGTCGCTGGAGAAAAGCCGGCTCATCGGGGCGTTCAAACGGCAGATGGGCTTTGCCGGCCGTGGCAAAGTGGCGGCGTACGTCTGGAGCGACAAGGCGTTCGTCGCCGTCGAGCCGGCCGCCAAAGCCGGAATGGACAGCCCGCTAAGCCAGGCCGTCCCGCTGCCGGACGGGTCGATCATGACCGTGTACGAAGGCTCGGACCGCGTGACGCCGGCGTGGCCGTCGGAAGGGATCGCCGAACGCGACGAACGCGTGGCGCGGCTGGTGAAGGACCTGAGCGCGCCCGACGCCCGGGCGCGGGAAGCGGCCATGACGAATCTGCTGAAGCTCGGCCCGCCCGCGCGGGCGGCGGTGGAGACGGCGCTGAAAGACCCGGCCAACGGCGCGCCGCAGCGGCAGGAGATGCTGGAGGCGGTGGCCGAGCAGCTGCGCGCCGGGGCCGACCCGGGCCAAGCGCCGGAGGAGTCGCTGTTCGGCGGCCGCTACCGGCTCAGCGGCGTGGTCCAGACGTCCCGCACGCCCGGCGGCGCGGTACGTTTGTTCGTCAACAGGGCCTCGGACGTGCAGACGCAGACCGACTACGGGCCGAGCTTCGTCACGATCGACCGGCGCGGGCAGTGGCGCGTCGACCCGGTGCCGGACAAGCCCGAACTGGCCCCGCTGGCCGAGGCGGCGCAGCGGGCGTTCGAGGACACACGCGGCCGGCTCTGGGTCGACGGGTGGCTCGGCGGCGAAGACAAGCGCGTGATCGATCCCGCCGACTTCAGCGTCCGCCCCGCGCTGCCGGTGGGCGTGAACGTAACCAAAGCCCAGGCCAGCGACCGCGACGGGCGCGTGTACTTCTCGGCCCGCGCGGGCCACTGCGTGGTGTTCAACCCGAACGCCGCGGACACGCCGCCCGATCTGCCCGTGACCCAGGACCAGACCGGCATCCTGCTGCACCGGCCGGGCGAAGCGGCGGCGTTCGTGGAAGAGGCGACGCCGTCGGTCATCAACGCCGACGGCACGGTGACGGCCATCGCCCCGCCGTTCGGGCGACGGTGCGTGGCGGTCAGTCCGCTACGCGGCGGCACGGCCGACGTTTTCTCACGACGCGTCGACAACCCGGACGGCCTGTACCGCAATCTGTGGGACGGACGAACCTACCGGTTCGCCGTCGCCGGATTTTTCAAGGACAGAGTCGCGAACGAAAGTGACGTGCTCATGCGCGTCGCAGCGTCTACGTTCGCGGACGCCAGGCCCGGCCAGCCCAACCAGCAGGTCGTCAGCGACCGCGGAGAAGGGCTTTGGTATTTGTCGCAAGAAAGCTCGACGGAACGGCGGCTCGTCAACGTCAACGACGTGACGCTGGATCTGAACTACTTCAACGGTAGTGAGTGGTTCGACGTGTGGCCGCTGTTCGAGGGGGACTCGGCCGACGTCTCGGGACAGGGCGTCTTCGGCACCGCGAACAAAGACCTCGGCGTGCCCGGCGTCGTGGACAACGGGCACACGCTGCTGGTCTATTCCAGACCCAAGGCCGAGGTGTGGGCCGTCGTGTTCGAAGAGGGCAAGCTGCGGCGGACGCGGGTGGCGACGGACGTTCAGCAAGCGCCGGCCGACCAGATCACCTCCGTCAACGGCCGCAGTTGGTTTTCGACCGACCCGTGGGACACCAAAGCCGGGTCGTTGTTCGCCTACCGCGACGGCAAGTTCGCGCCGATGCCGTGGCCGGGCAAGCCGCGTCTGGCCGATTCGGCGGACCGGTTGTGGTGCGTGAAAGGCCTTGCGCTGGTCGTCGTCGACGGCGACCGGACCGGCAACCTGGACGTGCCCGACCTGGACAGCGAAACCCGCGTCGCCCAGTCGCCGGACGGTCGCTTGTGGCTGCTGCGGGCGAGCGGGCTGGACGAGTTGAGCGTCGTCGACGGCCGCCCGAAGCTGGGCCGGCACTGGAACTGGAACGCGCCGATGAACGCCTTCGACGGCTTCATCGACACCCGCAACGGCCTGTGGCTGGGCGGCAACGGCGGCCGCGTCGGACGCTTCCAACTGCCGCCAGCGGCGGGCGGGTAGAGCATCATCGAATAAGGTGTAGCGTTCCTTCTCCCTCCCCCTTGAGGGGGAGGGTGGGGTGGGGGTTGCCGGACGCCGGATAATCGTTCGACACACCAAGAACCCCTCCCCTAACCCCTCCCTCAAGGGGAGGGGGACCGGAGAGACGCCCGCTATGGGTTATCTGCGGTCGTTCAGGCCAGCGCCTGAATCGCCTTGGTGATGCCCGCCGGGTCGAGGCCCTGGTAGCCCATTTGTTGCCACAGGCCGCCGCACCCTTCGAGGTGGGTGCCGATGTTGTTGTACTTGCCTTTGAAGCCGCGCTTAAGCAGTTCACTGCCGAAGCGGCTGCCGAGGCCGGTTTTGACGTTGTAGCCTTCGACGACCAGCACCCATGGGGCGGCGGCCAGCTTTTTCATCATCGCTTCGTCGTAGACGTTCAACGTGCTTTTATTCACGAGGCCGACTTTGGTGCCCTTCTCGCCCAGGTTAATCACGGCGTCGAGGCTGCGGTAAAGCGCTTCGCCGAAGCTGACGACGTAGCCACCGCCGTTGGCCGAGCGAATTTCATCATCGACGCCCTTTTTGAACGTGTAGCCGTCGCCGAAGAATGGGGTTTTGCCGTCTTCCTTGTAAATGTCCGGAACCGGGGCGCGGGTGCTGAACAGGAAGCGCAGGCCGTCGTCGAAGAAGATCTCGTTGATGCACTTGGCGAACTGGTGCTGGTCGGCGGGGAAGTAGAGGCGCGTGGTGTCGTCGCCGTGGCCGGGCTTGACGCCGCTGTCGGCGAACATGCTGTTGATGCCGAAGTGGCAGGTGTTGTCGGCCATGTCGTCCACGCCGCTGTGGCTGAAGTGGGCGAGCACGTTGCTGAAGTTCAGGCGCGACATGGTGATCTCGCTGATGCACATTTCCAGGAACGCCGAGAACGTGGCGAAGATGCCCTGGTTGCCTTTGACGCTGCCGAAGCCGCTGGCGGCGCTGAAGTTGCCGCGCTCCATGATGCCGGCCTGCACGAAGACTTCGGGGTGGGCCTTGTGGATGTGGTTCAGGCCGCAGGACCCTTCGAGGTCGTTGTCGAACACGCGGATGCGCTTCACGCGTTCTTCGGGGGTCATCTTGTCGAGGATCTTGTTGACGACTTTGCCGAAATCGTCGCGGTTTTTGCCGACGCCGCCGGAGCCTTTGTAGGTCAGCGGGCTCTTGTCGCCCTTGGCCGAGCGGAGCATTTCGATGGCCTTGGCGTGGCCGCGC
The DNA here is from genome assembly GCA_036388295.1 of Tepidisphaeraceae bacterium. Taxonomy (GTDB): domain Bacteria; phylum Planctomycetota; class Phycisphaerae; order Tepidisphaerales; family Tepidisphaeraceae; genus RYN-431. The sequence goes on from DASVSC010000197.1 coordinate 30,710, forward strand.
TGTTCGAGGTACTTGGCGGCGATGTCGACCTTCAGCACTTCGTGGGCGTGCGGGTGGCCTTCGGCGCCTTCGATGCCGGGGGCCATCTTGCGCATGATGACCAGTGCGCGCGGCTTGTCGTCCTGAAACGTGCGGGCGAGGCCGACGTAAAGGCTGCTCAGGTCTTCGCCGAGCACGGTCTCGATCGGCAGGCCGTAGCCGGCGAGGGTGCGGCTGATGTCGAAGCCTTCCATGTAGCTCTGCGGGTGGCCGCCGATGGTGACGTTGTTGTCGTCGATCAGGCACTTGACGTTGGTCTTCTTGCCGACGCTCAGGCGGGCGGCCTCGGCGTTGTCGCCTTCCATCTGGCTGCCGTCGCTGCCGAGCATGACGACGGCCTGGCCCGGGTGGGCCATGGCGATGCCGTTACAGAACGCCCACATGTGCCCAAGCCGGCCGGAGGAAAACTCCACGCCGGGCGTGAGCAGCTTTTCCGGGTGGCCGGGCAGGCCCTGGTTGTATTCGCGGTAGTGCAAGAGCTTCTCGGCGGGCATGTGGCCGTCGAGCACGCTGTTGAGGTAAACCGTCGCCACGCGGTGGCCGGCTTCGTCGTAGAACTGCGGGACGATCGGGTGCCCGCCGGCGATGAACGCGCGGATGATCATCACTTCCGGCACCGTGTCGTACGCCCCGCCGGTGTGGCCGCTCAGGCCCTTCGCGCCGGCGTAGGCGGTGAAGAAGACGATCGCGTCGCGGGCCAGCTGAATGTTGTGCTTCAGCGTCGCACTTTCCTCTTCCGTCAGCTCCAGGCGTTTGGGGTCGAGCTTCAGGGGCTTGATGAGCGACAAATCGATGGGAAAGGTGTCGGTGGCCATGGCGGGCGAGTGTAGCGGGAACAAAGGCGTGAGGGGAGAGGTCCAAGGCGTGAGGGGCGGAAAACACACCGCTTTCTACACTGCTTTCGGCGTGCCTCACGCCGCGCGCCTCACACTTCGTACAATGTTCTCAACGCCGACACCGCTCGTGCGGTAAACTGCCATAGACCCCAGGAGAGCGACCGATGAGTGACGTGTCCCGCCGAGACGCCTTGATGATTGCCGGCGCGTGCGCCTGCTGTGCGATGAGCGCCGACCTGGCCCTGGCCGCCGATCCGCCCGCAACCACTGCGCCCAAGACCCTGCCGATCGGTAAAGCGACCGACTTCCCCGACGTCGGCTTTTACGACAAGTTCGCCAAGCAGAAGGTGCTGGTCGCCCGCCTGGACGACCGGCTGGTGGCCATGACGAACGTCTGCACGCACAAAGGGTGTGCGCTGAAAATCGACCCCGGCATCGAGCCGGCGCTGAAGTGTCCCTGCCACAAGGCCGAGTTCGGGGCAAAGGGCACCCCGACGGCCGGGCAGGCGAAATTGGCTTTGGCGCGTTACGCCCTGACCCAGGGGCCCGACGGCACGATCACCGCCGACCTGACCAAAAGCTTCCCCGAAGCCAAATGGAACGAGGCCGAGTCGTTCATCGCGATGAAGCGGCCGGAGTGAGCGGCGACGGGCCGACCGACGGACGCACAACCGGCCGGACGAACACGGCCCGGCCGCCGCGGTCGATGCGTGCCGCCAACGCCACCGGCCGGCCGGTCGGATCGCACCGTAGCACGGCATTTGCCGCATTTGATGATCCGACCGATTGTGGCACGAACCGCAGGCCGGGCGACCACGGCTCCTCGGCCACGCGGCCGGTCGTCGCCGCGTGCCAGACCCACTCCCGGCCCGCCCGCCCTTCCGCCGGCAGCACGCGCCGCGGCGCGTCGGCCGGATAAAAACCGAATAGCCCGGCCGACAGTCCGACGGCCGCGACGATCAGCCAGCGCGTCGCCCGCTGCAGGTCGGCGTGCGCGGCGATGCCGAGCGTCAGCACGACCACGGCAACCGCGACCAGCGTCCACCGCCGCGTGGTCACGTCGCGGCCGGGTTGCCAAAGGGCGGCGAGCGCGTAGGCGTCCGGGTCAATGGCCGGGCTTGTCGATGCGATCGGATCGATCGTCTGCCAGAACGCGGAGAGTTCGGCCGGATCAGCGGCCTCACGCGGCAAGGGCGTAGTCGGCAGTTGCACCTCGCGGCCGTTGATCGTGAGCGACACGGCGTCGGCCGCTTCGTAGATCAGCAGCGGCACGACGACCGACGACCGCCCCGGCGCGGGCCAGTCGACGCCTTGAACGCCAATGCCGCTCACGCGGACGAGGCCGGCGGTTTCTGCTTCCAACCGCAACGGCACGTACCGGCCCGGGCGATACAGCGGCGACGGCAGGGACGCGGTTTGGGCAAGGGCGTGAGACGCGACGAACAATAGAAACACGATGCCGACCACGAACGGCCTCTGGTTCCCTCTCCCGGTACCCCGGGAGAGGGTTAGGGTGAGGG
>DASVSC010000198.1:0-5502 GCA_036388295.1 Tepidisphaeraceae bacterium
ACTTGGCGGGAAAGGCGTATAAAGGTGAAAATCCGTGACGAACTCTTCGACCGCGTCTTGGCACTTCGAGGACAGCTTTTGGAGAAAGGGCTGCGCACCGAGCTCCGTCATGCGATTGAAACAGAAGTATTCGATCTCGAATCTGACCTTGGTCAGTTGAGACGCCTACCGAGCAAGCATGATCCAATGGACGAGTTACATCTTCTGTACCTCGCACGTTGTAGGGTTATAAATCTGGGCGATATAGCGATCCAATCTTTTCTTGGTGCGGGACAGCGTGGTGCCGTTTTTAAAGCGCGACACAATACTCAAGGGATCGATGTCGCGGTGAAGATGCTGTTATTTCCGAGGAATGATGAGGAGATTTTCAGATTTAAGCAGGAATCAACAATCCTTAGCGCGCTCGATCACAAGGCAATTGTCAAATGCTTAGCGGGGTTTTCTCGCTCCAGCTACCTTGGAGTTGGTTGGTTTGCGATGGAGTTTGTAGAAGATGCAAAGGAGTTCAGCTACTTCTTCAAGAACGGTCCTCGAGATAATTCGGCGTTAGCAGCATTAGCGACTGCATGCGAGGGGCTTGAGCACGCGCATTCGAAAGACATCATTCATCGCGATGTTCAGCCACGAAATATATTAGTTGATAAGAATGGGAATGCGAAAATATTGGATTTTGGCTGCGCGCAATTGTCGTCACATGAGCATACATTTCGTCCTTTAGGAACGCTTACAACCAGTGCTCCAGAAATTTTTGATGATCCGAGAACGGTTACATCGAAAGCGGATATCTTTTCTGTGGGAACAATCCTATATCGCTGGTACTACCAGAAATGGCCGTTTTTTGCGTCGTCGTACGGGGACGCCATCCGACAATTGCAGGAGACTTCCCCAGAATACCAAGAGCTCGATTCGCCGGACTTGGAGCAATTGCTTAAGCAAGTATTGAGGCGTGAACCCAAGGAACGTCCAACTGCTAGCGGATTAGCGATTGAACTGCGTCGTATTCAGCACGACCTTAACAAGAGCGTTGCAACCAAATGATCTAGTTTCGTAGGGTGCGGTTAAGCGTATTAAGGATGGCGGGTGGCACAGGTTCGTACCCGAACCTGTGTGTCGGCGACAGGAACTTTGAGCGGCACAGGTTGGCGTACCAACCTGTGCCACCCGCCCGATCCATCAAAACAGCGATGACTCAGTGTTGCGCGGGGGTTCGAGAGGCTCGAATCGGTAGTATTCGACAGTTGTCCAACTACGCCATCGCTTGTCGATCTTCGCCTCAATCTCGACTAATAATTCTTTCCCGTGCCACTTTATCGCCTGCGCGTAGTCGCGGTCGGTCAGACGAAGCGTCACGTTACGACTGCGACTTCCGAAGTATCCCAAAACCGTGACACGACAGTCACGCTGTTTTGCCCCAGGTGCATCCTGATGCAAGTCAGTGATATGACCTTTGAAAACTGCCCTCTCGAATAGCTCTTCATTGCGAAGAGATTCATAAAGCGATTGAGCCCGGTCGAAAATCGCTGGGCTAAGTTTCACCTCAATCTTTTCGCCTGGCATCTCCAACTCAACGCCCGGTTCCATGCCTTTCAAAAAGCTAGCTGTAAGGGTAGTGCTCGCACCAAATATTTCAGCGGATGGCCTCATCTTCATAATTGATTCGGCGACATGCCAATCCATTTCGGGCGGCAACGGTTCTTCAAATGTAAATGCGTCTGACGACAGGTATTGGACGTTTTCTATGGCCGCAACAGTCGCTGCGCGGCCAAACGTCTTAAGGTCCGTCACCGTGTTTGGGACTACAATCGGCGTATACACTTTGAACACGTAACTGCCGAACTCGGTCTGTCCGGCACGACAGTTCCGCAAGTAGTCAGTAGCAATTCTATTACCCGTCCGATGCCGCATAGCGTGCCGACGCGATGATGCGTTCAAAAGGTTTTTCATCGCGTCGAGGCCGTTCCGCGCCTCCTCAAGCGAGCAACTTCCAGAGGTGGTTGCTGGCTCATCGATGTGTTGCCTAACAATGTCGCACGGGGCGATAGAGGCAAAAACGATCACATCTTCAAAAGTGATGTCCTTAGTCACAAACATCTCTAGAAGCTCTGCGATTGTAGAAGTGTAGTGTTGAAGTGCCGGATCGATCGGCACCAAAGTTATCTCTCCTTCCGGCGTAATCCAATCAAACCCTTTATCTCGCCACGGAGTGCTCTGGGTCCACCCTTGGCTGCGTAGATAACGCGCAAGATGCTGCGGGTTAATCTGCTGCAACGCTTCGTGATATCGGGTGAGGTAATTGATGTCACGCAACATCTGGCGACCTCAAGTCAGGCCGATAATGGCGGACCACCGATTCACAAAAAAACCGGATCAAAGATTCTGATGTCAACCTATTGGCTAACGGGATAACGACCTTTGGAGGATCGTCTGGCCCAATTGGCGGAGCATCGGCCATGTTTATGAAGAATGCGTGTCCATGGATATCAAGATGATTGTCAACGGGAACCACCCATTTCGCACGGTCGTCGGGCATTACATAGACGACTAGGGCTTGGGGAACGGTCGAACCGTCAATCAAATGGAGGTAGCGTTCTCTCTTGCCGAACCGGAAAACGATTGCCTCTTCGCTGATCTCAGGATGAGAGGTCGCCTTCATCTGTATAAAGATTTGCGGATTTCGTCTCCGGACGCCCGGGACGACAGCACTCGTGCATCCCATTCGGAGGTCGATGCCATCGTCGTGTTTAAACGGGTGTTCAGTTTGGAGACCCGACTGCGCAGCTATCGCATTTATGAACGCGATGCTGAGGTCCTCTTTGGCAAGATTTTCAGCGAGGCCTGCTAACGGTGAAAACGTGCAGTTGAATCCGCAGCTCATCAGCGGAAAAGCTTGTGCCGCCGGCATTAGTATAGATTTCTACCAACTAGTTACAATTAAGCAAATTGACGTGGCCAAGTGCGACTTATCGTTGCACGTCGATTCAACCCACGGAAGTCACGTAGAGTCCGCCCTGGCGGACCGTTTCCGTTCACGCCGTTCTGTGCGATCCGCCGGGGCGGGCCCTATGGCGTGCCGCCTCCGGGCGGATTCTGCCGATAGCAGGGGTATGCTCGCCCTGTCCATTCGTCAGCCGTATGCGGAGCTCATTCTGCGGGGGATCAAGACGGCGGAGTTTCGGTCGCGGGCGACGCGGGTGGTCGGGGAGCGGTTCTATCTCTACGCCGCCCGGGGCCCGGCCGGCGGCCGCGCCGCGCGCCCCGCCGGGCGGACGAACCCGACGGGCCATGACCCAGACGATGCGACGGGGCGGCGGGCGACGGGGAAGCGAATCATTTCGGACAACCTGACGGCGGCGCTGGCGCCGGCGTGGATGGCGGACCTGGCGGCGGCGATCCGGCTGTTCGGCCCGGACGGTGGGGAACTGCCGCGCGGCGTGATCGTGGGGTCGGCCGTCATCGAACGCGTCAGCTATCACCCGGCACCGCAGGACGCCGCGGGGGTGTATCACTGGCACCTGAGCCTTGTAGGGTCCGCACTGCGGACCATTCACGCCGTTCCAGATGGTCTGCGACACCGCTCCCAGATCTACGCCATAACGCCGGTAATCCGCACAAGTTTGTAGGGTCCCGCCGACCCGTGGCGTTCTCGCCGACCGGCGTGCGTCGAGACTGTGGTCGCATTTTGGTAGCGAGTGACCTACAGGTCGTCCGCCGGCAGCCGACCGACACTCCCGGGCGACCTATAGGTCGCCCCTACGACATCGCGACCTCGGATCCGGCGTTGCTCAAGGCGATGCGGCACGACGCCGGCCTTCAGGGACCGGCGGCGGTAGTGATAACTACAAATGTAGTCCAACCGAGCCGAACGCCGCCCGGCCGCGACGGTGGGGGTCGCGGCGGGGCGGGGCGCAAGGGGGCCGAGTGTGCTTCGTCAGTTGAACATGCCGGCCGGCGGGGTCGAGGGAAAAATCGGGGCGAGAGCGTTGATCCGATCGGCCGCTGGGCGCGACAGAAATCGATCACGGTGCGTCCCCGATTCGGCCGAAAATCGGCCGATTTTTTGCGTGACACGGCCGGGCCGGTCGGTAGAGTTCCAGACGTGGCCGCGGGCATCCGCCCCGAGCGCGCCCGTCGGCGCGCACCGTTTCCGGTCGGGGACGGGTGAGCGTCGGACGGTGCCCGCGGCACGGCCCTAGACGACGCCGTTAGGCGACGGCGCGGACCAGCAAGCGGTCGTGCAGGCGCACGGCGATCAGTCGGGCCAGTTCATGGAAGGCGTCGGTCAGGGCGACGCACTTGGTGCGGACTTCGAAGTCCCCTTGCCGGTCGTGGGCGTGGGCCGTCAGGGTGACGTACCGTCCGCAGCGGCGGAGGGTGAGGTTGAGGACGAACCGGCCGAGCCGCTGGCCCAGGTGGGCGGCCCGGCGGAGCCGGGACATCAGCAGGCGGCGGTGTTGCGGGGTCAGTTGCACGTTGCCAGCGTCGAGCGTAATCATTCCGTGGCTCCCGTAGCAGAGGTTGTGCGCGGCGGGGACAGTCCTTCGGCTCCCGCCGACCGGTATCAATCCCGGTGCCAGAAGCATAAACCTCATCCCGACGGCTAGACAATCAAAATCCTTCGGTTAAGTTGAAGGACTCGAAATCGAGGAAAGGAGACCGCATGGCCAAGCCGCGCCGCCGACGTAAAGTCGGCTCGAAAAAGCGAAAAGCACGCCGCGACCGCCGCAAGCGGTAAGTGACGAACCAGAACAACCACGGCCGGCGTGAACACACTCGTTTTCACGCCGGCCGGTTCGTCTTCATCGCACGCTAACACGGCAGCGTACACTGGGTTGCCCGCGCACTGCGCGGGGGCCGGGTCAAGTTGACGATTGACGCCGCGGCGTAAGCCACGGATCCACGGCTCCTGCCGTGGCGTCGACTCCCTCAACAGGACATCCGTGTTATGCTCGTGGATCCGTCGCTTCCTTCCCCAGACGCCATCGCCGCCCCGGCGGCCCCCGCGTCCGACCCCGCCGTCCGCTTCATCAACCGCGAGCTCAGCTGGCTCGACTTCAACGACCGCGTGCTGCAACTCGCGCAAGACCCGGCCGTGCCGTTACTTGAGCGGGTGAAGTTCCTGGCGATCTTCGCGACGAATCTCGACGAGTTTTTCATGAAGCGCGTCGGCGGCCTGCAGCGCCAGCGCGAAGACCGCGTGACCGACCGCTCGCTGGACGGGATGACGGTCGACGAGCAGCTCGCCACCATCCACCGGCGCGTCCGACCGATGCTGGAGTCGATGTACAACCTGTGGTTCGACGATCTGCACCCGGCCCTGCGCCGCCACGGGGTGAGCGTGCGGTCCTACGCTGACCTGCTGGCCGAGGAGGCCACGCACGTTAACGAGTTTTTCCGCCGGCAGGTCTTCCCGATCCTCACGCCGCTGGCCGTCGACCCTGGCCACCCGTTCCCGTTCATTTCCAACCTCAGCCGTTCGATGGGCGTGATGCTGGAGGACGCCGA
>DASVSC010000199.1:0-11489 GCA_036388295.1 Tepidisphaeraceae bacterium
CAGTCTCGTACCGATTACGAGCAGAACGAGATGCTCCGCCTCGCCGTCGAGCGTTGCATCGAGATTATCGGTGAAGCCGCCCGCCGGGTGCCGCCGGCTTTCCGCGACGCCAACCCGCAGATCGCGTGGCGGCCGATCATGGCCACTCGGCATATCCTCGCTCATGACTACGACGCAGTGAACAACGACACGGTCTGGCGGATCGTGATCGACCACCTCCCGCCGCTGATCGAGCAGCTACGCCCGCTCATCCCGCCTGAGCCGACAATCGGATGAGGACATTTGCCCGTGGCACCCGCTTAAGTCTCAATAGAACTCGCCGCCCGCTTCGCGATCAGCAACGGCACCGCGCCCAGCAGGCCGAACGCGCAGTCGACCAGCGTCCACCCGAACGGAATCCCGCGGAACGGCCCGACGCACACGGCCCAGACGACCACCAGCCCGCACAGCAGCAGGCCGTAATCGAACAGCCACGCGTGGCGGACCGGGTCGCGCCACGCCTGCACGAACGCGATGGCGATCGCGATGTGCCCGAACGCCAGCCAGTCGTAGCCGTAGAACATGAACGGCGCTTCGCGGTCCATCCACTCCGCCGCGTCCTGCACCCGCCACAGCCACGCGCCCAACGCCCCCGCGTCACGGCCGATGAAGTGCGTCAAGGCATGCAACTGCGTCACCACCGGCATCGCCGTCAGCCCGCTGAGGACGAGGCCGACGATGAACAGGGCAGTCATCCCGCGGGCCAGACGAAGCGAAGGGGGCGTCATGCCGTGAATCATCAACGACGGCCGGACGTTCGCAACGCTACATCGGCCGGGTGCTACGGCGTGCGGCTGCGGGCCTTCTGCAGCCGGTCGATGAACGGAACGTTCGCCAGGGTTCCCGCCCGCACACTCACGCCGACGCGGGGGACGATGGGGGCGACCGTCGCAGCGGGGGCGGGCCGCGTCGCCGCGGGAAGGGGAGGCGCGTTGCATCGAGGATCGGGTTCATGTCCCGCCCCGCGAAAGGCCGCCACCGAGCCAGCCAGACTACTCCAGCCCGGGCCAGCGTGGTTATTCCACGTTCGTACCATCGGCGGATGGCAGCAGGGCTTTACCGGCGGACTGAATTGATATGTGAGAGGGGTGGCCCTACGCAATTCCTTCAGCACACGCTAGTATGCTGCCGTCTGAATTGTTCACAACAACAGAGGAGCGCGTGGTGGCGAGGTCAAAGCTGGCAAAGAAGACGACTAAGAAGCCTCGGACGCATTCGACAATCGTTGAACACATCGAATTTAATTGTATCGCGTTTCAGCAAGGCAGTACGCCGTTATACCTTTTCCCAGCAAACGCTAAGACAATTTGGGAGCTCGTTGAAGTTGATCGGCGAGCAGAAGATAAAGACGAAGGGTATCAGCGAGCGATATCAGGTGCACGCGTCGCTAAATTGGCAAACTTTATCGATGCGGGCAACGTCATACCAAACTCGATTCTTGTTTCGTTCGATGATGGCAGTTTCGATCCGAATACCTCTCTCTTGCGCATTCCCAATAAGCCAAGCATTGGGTGGGTTATTGATGGTCAGCATCGACTCGCTGGCGCACATGAAGCGTCGAAAGACATAGAACTCGCTGTCGTTGCATTCGTAAAGCTTCCTCAGCCCGAGCAGATCAAACAGTTTGTGACGATAAATCGTGAACAAAAGGGCGTCCCGTCTTCACTGTATCTCGAATTATTGAGGCATCTTCCGGGTTCGAAGACTGAGGGCCAGATTGCAGAAACTCGCGCGACAGATTTGGCTGGCGCGATGAAAAGCGATGAAGCTTCGCCCTTTTTTGGTCGAATTGTAAGTACCACTGCACCGGCTGACGGACAACTATCAACTACTAATTTCGTCAGAAAAGTCAGTCCGCTAGTTCGCAAGAACGCTCGGTTGAATATCTACCCGGATGACGAGCGAGCTGGCATTGTTAACAACTACTATTTAGGTCTCGCGAACGTTTTCCCTAAAGAATATAAGCGCAAAGGATCTATATTTTTTAAAACTTTGGGTTTCGGCGCGTTGCTGAGTACGCTACCCTTGTTTCTCGACTTAACGTTATCGCATCACACTACATTCAAGGTTGCGAATGTTGCAGCGGTATTCAAAAAGATAGATTTCTTTGATTTTGAAGCGTGGCACCAAATGGGCACTGGAAGCGCTGCTGAGATTGCTGCTGCTGATGACCTCAGGCAAGCGTTAACGGACGCTTTCGCCGGCGGCGAAGGACAAAAGTCTGGCATCGTCCTCTTCTAGACAGCCCAAACGCGGAGAACTGTTATCGCGAAGTCAAAGGACAAATCAACGTCTCCATTCCCTACGCACAAACCGGAAAAGGCTAAGAAACCGGAGTGGGAAATCGTTGGAAACAAGTTAAGTCAGCGAGTTTGGTCCGACCTACGGGATATTTGGATAGCAAATCCTCTAGCGAGTTCAACAAAGGGCGTAATTTCTGCAGAGCCAGCGCAGGACTTACCTTCACTCAAGGTCGCAATCGGTGCGTATGCGGCAGATAAGATGTTGGTATTGCCTATAGAAATTCAATCCATTACTGGCCTGCACCGCGCGATGCTTTTCGACGGGATTTATCTCCTAAACAAGGCTGTGCACGTTCTGTCGGCATCACAGGTGCATATCGACGTGGGGATGTGTTCTTGGTCCCTATCTAATGCCTACCAATCCGCTTTTTTTGCAATGAAAGCATGTGCGCTTTTGCTTGGTATGGCGGTTGCAGAAATCGATAGTAGTGTCTATGTCATCGATTTGTGTGCAGAGACGGCCATTAGCAAAAAAACATCGCGATATATCCCTCCCAAAGTAATTCGTGTGATGAAAAGCCAACGAATAGAACATAGGCAATATTGGGGGCTATTTAGCCGGCTTCTTCGGATAAGTGATATTCCGGTATCACTGCTTTCGGGGGATTTGAAAGCCGCGTTGATTGCGCTCAATAACAGTGATTTCGCATCGCAACGTAATCTTCTTCATTACGACAATACAAGTTGGGTATTGAGCGATCTGCAGCAACTTATTGCACGGGATGACTTCGCGGCCGATACGGCCGCGATCCGCTCAGGACAGGCCCTCGATACGGACCGCGACGATTTTAGTGTCTCGCTAGCTATTGTACTGGTCGGTTTCGGTATGAGTCTGCTTCGTGATGCTGCAGCGGTGTCCAATGCGATAGGTGAAGAAGTACAAATATTGAGGGTCTGGATTCAGAACGCTCCCAACGGGCGGTTCTTAGACGTGTACCCTGAAGGTGCAGCATAGGAAGTGGAATGGCCCGAGAATTTCGGCTCAAGTCGACGTTTGCGATCGAGAACACTGCTACTTTAGCCGTGAAGGATGCCTTGCTGTTTATGAAGTCGCTTCCCGACGCCTGCACACAACTAGTGGTCACCTCGCCTCCGTATAATATTCAAAAGACATATGAAAAGCGTCGCCGTACTATCCTTTCTTACCTTCGCGAGCAGTCGGCGATATTCGCAGAAGCGGTGCGTATACTGAAGCCGGGTGGAAGTATCTGCTGGCAGGTTGGCCACCACCTAAACGGGCATGGACAGATTATCCCGCTTGATATGTTGATGTATCCAGTGTTGCGCCGTTATCAACGCTCTGGAGTCTATCTTCGCAACCGTATCATCTGGCATTTCGAACACGGGATGCACACGACCAAGCGGTTCGCCGGTAGGCATGAAATGTTGATGTGGTTCACCAAAGGGGATGCGTATAAGTTTGAGTTGGATCGTGTGCGTGTGCCTCAGAAGTATCCGGGGAAGCGTGCATATCGTGGTCCGAAGAAAGGTGAGCTATCGGGAAATCCGTTAGGAAAAAACCCGGGTGACGTCTGGGTGTTTCCCAATGTGAAAGGAAAGCACATTGAGAAGTCAGATCATCCTTGTCAGTTTCCGATTGAGCTTGTTGATCGACTGGTAGAAGCGCTAACGGATGAGGGCGACCTTGTTGTTGATCCGTATGTTGGCGTGGGTACGTCTGTTGCCGCAGCGATCCTCCGACGCAGGAGAGGCGCTGGATGCGACATTATCGCCTCGTACATTAAGATCGCTAAAGAAAGAGCAAAGCAGGCTCATAATGGCACGTTGAAATATCGACCCCGTACTCGTCCCGTGTACAAGCCGCAACCGAACACAAAGCTGACGAGCGTCCCCCCTGAATTTTGCTATGTTTCGCATGACTAGTGTTGGGGTGGGTGGCACACCAAGTATTTCAGATGTTGATGTGGTGCAGTGGAACTTGGGTCGGGCAGTACTCGGCGCACCCAATTGTTGCATCCGGCGGGCAAGCATAGCGGGCGCAAGAGTCGAACTTGCTTTTCTCGGGGGATTAACCCGGAATAGGCCCGGCCTATCCACCCGCAATCGAGCGGCCACTGTACCACAATTCGTCGCGACGGGCGGGTGGCAGGGCTTGGGTCGAAGCCTTGGCGGTCATCGCCCGCGCGGGCGGCGACGCAGGGTCAGGGCGCTCAGGCCGAGGACGGCGAGGGACGCGGGTTCGGGGACGGGGTGGACGTCGAAGATGAAGGTGTGGTTGGCCGAGCTGGGGCCGCTCGGGGAGACGAAGTCGAACGGGTACATCTGGTAGTACGTCTGGGCGGCGAGGCCGGTCGTGGCGAAGTTAGGTTGGGGCCGCATGGCGAACCGTTCGCTGCTCGCTTCACCTTTCGCCAGCGGGATGGTCCGCAGTGCGGACCCTACATGGCTTCACCTTTCGCCAGCGGCATGGTCCGCAGTGCGGACCCTACAAGGCTGCGGGGGTTCTTTTTATTTAGTCGGCGGTCCGGGCCGGGCGGAATGGTACGTTTATCGAATGGACAACACTTTAAGAACCTTCGTGGCCGTGTCGGAAATCGGGGACGAATACACGATCGAGCAGGTCGACCCCCGCGGCGGGACCGACGGGCATCAGCGCGTCGAGTTCGTCTGCAGCGGCGTGGGGCGGCTGACCCAACTCGGGGCCCATCTGTTCCAGTCGGTGGAGCGGCCGGAACTGATCCTGACCGAAAAGGCGGCGTAGAGCGGGTGCCACGGTCTCGACTACAAGTCGGGCGGCAAGGGTAAGTACACTTACCCTTGTCTGCCGGGACATGGGTCGGACCGCGGTAAGGATAAGGGTACTTGTCCTTGGCACTCAAGGCCGAGCATCCGGGGCCGAGCACCCAGAGCCGAGCATCCGGAGCCGAGGCGGTCGCGTTTCATTGGGTCGGGGTGCGCGGTGGGCGGGCGGCACGGTTCGTGCGCAAATCTTGCCATCCACCACCGACGGCGGCTCGGTCGGCCGTTGAATTGCAACTGTTCATTTTATAATCGACGGCCCGTCGCGAGTGGTTAGGGCCGTGGCGGCGCGGCGCGGGGCGGCGGCCGGGTGGGCCGTGGGGTGGGGGCGCAGGGGGGCGAGCGTGAGCGTTTAACGTACGGTTTGGCTTGGCCGGGACAAGGGAAAAATGGAGGCGGGGCGGTGGGTTGAAGGCGCGGGCGGGGGTTTGCGGGTTCATCGTGCGGAGTGCACACTGGCGGCGAAGAGAACCCCTCCCCTAACCCCTCCCGCAAGGGGAGGGGGACCAGAACGGGCGTTTGGCGTCCGGCATCGATCTGCGCGGTTATTCGCTCATGCCGTCGTCGGTGTCGGCGGCCTGCTGGGCCTTGATCGCTTCCCAGTCTTCCAGCGTGATGGCGGCTTCGCGGGCCTGGCTGCCCTTGTATTCGCCCACAAGTCCTGCGGCGGCCATGGCTTCGATCAGGCGGCTGGCGCGGCTGTAGCCGATCGTCAGACGGCGCTGCAGCAGGCTGACGCTGCCGCGCTTGGTTTCCAGGACGACGCGCACGGCGTCGTCGAACAGCGGGTCCTTGGCGGCCTCTTCGTCGATGTCGCCGGTGGCTTTGATTTGGATAAGTTCAGGCTCGTACTGGGCTTCGGCCAATGTCTTGACGTATTTGACGCTCTCGCGGATTTCCTTGTCGTCGATGTAGGTGCCCTGGCCGCGCATCGGTTTGCTACCGCCATTAGGCAGGAACAGCATGTCGCCGTGGCCGAGCAGGAGTTCGGCGCCGTTCATATCCAGCACGATGCGGCTGTCCATTTTGCTGGCGACGCGGAAGGCGATCTTGCTCGGCATGTTCGACTTGATCAGGCCCGTAACCACCGTGGCCTGCGGACGTTGCGTGGCCAGGATCAGGTGGATGCCGACGGCCCGGGCCTTCTGGGCGATGCGGACGATGAAGCTTTCGACTTCCTTGCCGCTGGTCATCATCAGGTCGGCCAACTCGTCGATGATGACGACCATGTACGGCAGCTTCTTCGGCAAGCGGGCTTCTTCCTCGGGCGTGCCGGGGTTGAAGCGTTCGATCAGTTCTTCCTGGGTGAGTTTGTTAAAGTCCTTGATGTTCCTAACCCCTGCCTCGGCCAGCAGTTCGTAGCGTTCGTCCATCTTCGTGCAGGCCCATTCCAGCACGCTGCAGGCCTTGGCGGTTTCGGTGATCACGGGGCACATCAGGTGCGGGATGTCGCGGAACGGGGCCATTTCCACGACCTTGGGGTCGACCAGAATCAGCTTCACCATGTCCGGCCGCTGCGTGTACATGATCGACATGATAATGGTGTTGATACAGACCGACTTACCACTACCGGTGGTACCGGCGATCAGGCAGTGGGGCATTTTGGTGAGGTCGGCGATGAGCGGCTCGCCGCTGGCGTCCTTGCCGAGGAAGATGGGGATGCCGCCGTCTTTCATCACGTCGGCGGGGGCCAGCTGCATCAGGTCCTTCAGGCGGACCTTTTCCTTTTCCTCGTTCGGCACTTCGATGCCGACGGTGTTTTTGCCGGGAATCGGCGCGACGATGCGAACCGTCTCGGCCTTGAGGCTGCGCTGGATGTCGTTCGATAACCCACTGATGGTGCTGACTTTAATGCCCGCGGCAAGGCTGAGTTCGTACATCGTAATGACGGGGCCGGTGTCGATCTCGACGACGTGGGCGTCGATGTTGAACTCTTTAAGCGTCTGCTCCAGCTGCGCGGCCTTTTCGCGGACGAAGCTTTCCTGCGTCTCGGCGTACCCGTATTCGGCATCGGCCAGGTGGTTCCACGCGGGCAGCTCGTAATCGCCCAGTTCCTTCGGCGGCGGCGGGGCCATCTGCTTGGGCTTCTGCATGCTCGGCAGGCGGACGAGGATGTCGCGCTTCGGCGCGGGCGTCGGCACGGGTTCGACCGTAAGCGGCGCGTCGGCCACGAGTTCCGCCTCCGGCACCGTCGGCAGCGGCGTGGGACGGCGTTCGGGAATGACGGCGGCCTCGCTGGGGCCGAGGTCGTGCGGGTCTTCCATCGCGACGTCGTCGGCGGGGAAGTCCAAGTCGATCTCGTCGTCGCTCGGTGCGGGCACGTATTTCAAATTCGGCGTGTCCGTCGGCGGCGGAGACTTACGGCCCTTGCCCACCAGCGGGCTAACCACGGGATTGGGCTTTGCGGTTTCGTCGTCGTCCACGCCAACTTCTGCTCGGCTCATACGTTGCGCGCCGCCCGGGTCGCGCGTCACGAACTTCGGCATCGTCGGCAGCTTCGGCATCTCGGGGAACTTGAACCGCATCAGGGCGGGGCTGGGCACCTTGGAGCGGGCATTGGCTAAAGCAGTGCCGAGCGCACTAGGGGCCCGCAGGACCAGGTCGTCCGCCGCCAGGATCAGGCCGACGAGCATCACGCTCAGCAGGGCGAGGGTGGAGCCGACGGCGTTGAAGTGCGAGCGCAGGAAGTGGGCCGACGCGATGCCCATGATGCCGCCGTTGCCCTCGGGCAGGCCGGTGCGCGTGCCACCACTAATGGTGTGCACGACGGCCGCGAACGCCACGGCCAGCAGGGCCACGCCCGTCAGCCGCAGCCACAAATCGCTCAGGCGGTTCCGCGTCGCCGTCAGCACCAGGAAAACGGCCATGAAGAACAGCACGGGGTAAACACCCGGCCCGATGGCATAGCGGCCCCAATACGCGACATACGCCCCGGCCGACCCGCAGAGGTTCGACACCTGCTGCGGGTACGGATAAACGGCGTGGCTGGGCGGGTCGAGCGGGCTGAAACTCACGGTCGACAAAAAGGCGAACGCCCACAAGGCGAAGGCCGAGAACAAAAAGACAGAGCGGATGGGGTTGCGCTGCATGGGGAAAATCCGAATGACGAAACCAGAAACCCGAATCAAATCAGAATCACAAAACCAGAAACAAATCTGATCGAAACAGAGAGTCCCGCGGCCCTGCCGCGGGAAAGACGCGGTCGGAGCCCGGCGGCTCTCTTTTGGGAACGTCGTGACGTGTTTTCTGGTTTCGTCATTCTGTTTTTCACCATTAGTTAGTGCCCCGTGTGCCCGAAACCGCGGTCGCCGCGGGGCGTTTCGTCCAGTTCGTCGACCTCGACGATCGACACAGGCGGCACCGGCAGGACCAGCATTTGGGCGATCCGCATGCCGCGGGTAACGATAAACGGGGCTCGGCCGAGGTTGATCAGGGGGACGACGACTTCGCCGCGATAGTCGGCATCAATGGTGCCGGGCGAATTGATGAGCGTGATGCCGAACTTGCTGGCCAGGCCCGAGCGGGGACGGACTTGGGCCTCGTAGCCGGGCGGGATTGCCATGGCGAACCCGCAGGGCACGGGGCGGATGTCGCCGGGAGTGAGGGTCAGGTCCTCGTCGACGGCCGCGCACAGGTCGAAACCGGCCGCGAGGGCGGTCATCTGGCGGGGCAGATCAAGGCCCTGGCCATGGGGCAGGCGGCGCAATCGGACCGTAATCATTGTCACGACAACGTTATCGGCACTGGACGGGCCTTTCCGATAGTCCGTAGCCGACAGGGGCGTCGGGCGGGCCTAAACTTGGCCAGGCGCAGCGGTTCGGCTATCGTTTAGCCCAACCAACTGCGGAGAATAACGACCGGACGACGCATGTTCGAAGACTATGAGATCGGCGGCGTGTTCGACGAGATGTTCGCCGGCCCCGAGGAACCACGCCGCCACTACGCCGGCGTGACCCAGCGCCTGGCGGACATGGATCCCGACACTTTTGAGCGTCGCCGCCGCATGGCCGACGCGTTGTTCCGCAACCAGGGCATCACCTTCACCGTCTACGCCGACAAACGTGGCGTCGAGAAGATCTTCCCCTTCGACCTCGTCCCCCGCATCATCCCGGCCGACGAATGGGAGATGCTGGAACGGGGTCTCGTCCAGCGCATTACCGCCCTAAACCTGTTCTGCCAAGACATTTATCACGAACAGCGGATTCTCAAAGAAAAGATCATCGACCCCGAACTGATCTACGGGGCCAAGATGTTCCGCCGAGAGATGTTCGGCGTGAACGTGCCGCGGAACATCTACATCCACATCTGCGGCAGCGACCTGATCCGCGGCACCGACGGCCGGTACTACGTCCTTGAGGACAACGGCCGCACGCCCAGCGGCGTGTCGTACGTGCTGGAGAACCGCGCGGTGATGAAGCGCGTATTCCCGTCGGTGTTCAACGAATATCGCGTACGCGCGATCGAGGATTATCCGCTGAACCTGCTGCACACGATGCGGCACGTCGCCCCCAGTCACGCCGCCGACCCGACTTGCGTCATTCTTACGCCGGGCGTGTTCAACAGCGCCTATTTCGAACACACGTTCCTCGCCCGGCAGATGGGCATTGATCTGGTCGAGGGCCAGGATCTGGTCGTCGACAACGGCTTCGTCTACATGCGCACGACAGCCGGCCTGCGGCGGGTGGACGTGATTTACCGGCGTTTAGACGACGACTTCCTCGACCCGCTCTGCTTCCGCCAGGACAGCGTGCTCGGCGTCGCCGGGCTGATGAATGCCTACCGCGTCGGCAACGTGGCCCTCGTGAACGCCGTTGGCACCGGTGTTGCGGATGACAAGGCGATCTACCCCTTCGTCCCCGACATGATCAAGTTCTACCTCGGCCAGGAACCGATCCTGCTGAACGTGCCGACGTACATCTGCGCCCGGCCCGACGACCGCAAGTTCGTGCTGGAAAACCTCGACAAGCTGGTCGTCAAATCGACCAATGAATCGGGCGGCTACGGCATGCTGATGGGTCACCAGTCGACGAGGGAAGAGCAGGCGGTGTTTGCCGAGAAGATCAAGGCCGAGCCGCGGGACTACATCGCCCAGCCGGTGGTCGAGCTGAGCCAGGCCCCCAGCTTCTGCGACGGTACCAACGTCGTTAGCGGCGACGGCTCGCGCAAGTTCGAAGGCCGACGCGTCGATTTGCGGCCGTACATCCTGTACGGCGAGAAAGTAATCGTTATGCCCGGCGGCCTGACGCGCGTGGCCTTGCGGCGCGGGTCGCTCGTCGTCAACAGCAGTCAGGGCGGCGGCAGCAAAGACACCTGGGTGCTGGAAGAGGAGGACGCGTCGTGACCATGATGTATCAACCCCCGAGTCCTCTGGCCGCCCCCGGCTGCAGCGCCGATGCCAGGCCGATGCTCGCCCGCGACGCCGACAGCATGTTCTGGATGTCGCGCTATGTCGAGCGGTCCGAGCACGTCGCCCGTCTGCTGCGCGTGCACGCAGCCTTGCTGACGGACGTCGGTGACCTCACGCCCGAACTGGAAGCCATGATGTGGAACACCATCATGATCACCTTCCGCTCCGGAGACCTGCCCGCAGGGGACGGCCCGCTCGGCCCGCGCATCGCCCGGCACATGACGTTCGACCTGAACACGCCTAACTCCATCAGTTCCTGCATCGCCCGCGCCCGCGAGAACGCCCGCGCCATTCGCGAAAGCATCAGCAGCGAAATGTGGGAGTGCATGAACGCGATCTACTGGAGCGTGCAGGCCGAGGACGCGCCCGCACGCTACGAAGACTCACCCGACGATTATTTCTATGGCATTATGACCAGCTCCATGCTGTTCCAAGGCCTGTCGAACCAGACGATGGCCCACGACCAGCGATGGGCCTTCACGCACGTGGCCCGGTACCTGGAGCGTATCGACGTGACGGCCCGTGTGATCGAAACCCGCTTCGAAGTGCTGTCACGCATGGAAGCGGAACTGGACCAACCGCTGAACATTCATCTGATGGGCGTGCTGCGCAGCTGCTGTTCGCTAGAGACGTACCGCCGAATGCATTTGGCGGATCTGGACGCCGACCGGGTGGCCCAGTTCCTGATCCTGCAGCGCGACTTCCCGCGCTCGATCCGTTTCTGCGTCGAAGAGGCCCGCCACGCGCTGGAACAGGTCCGCGAAAGCAACGGCAGCCGAACCCCCAGCAACCCGGAACGCATTCTCGGCCGGCTCAGCAGCCAGTTGGAATACACGGACATCAACGAAGTCCTCGCCGGCGGGCTGGGGGCATTCCTCCAGCAGATCCAGTCGACGGTCGCCGAAGCCTCGCTGTCGCTGCAGAAGACGTATTTTCTTTATTAGGAGAGTGGGAAGTTGAGAGTGGGAAGTGGGAAGTAA
>DASVSC010000200.1:0-34048 GCA_036388295.1 Tepidisphaeraceae bacterium
CTGACGTGCCTGATCCCGACCGACAACCCCGAAGTCGGCCGGCCCGAACGCCTCGGCCTCAAGGCCATTCTCTGGCACTTCCTGCACTTCCGCCTGGAAGTGGTCACAAGGCGTTTGACGCACGAACTGGAACAGCTGCGCAAACGCATTCACACGCTGGAGGGCTTCGCGTTCGCGTTCGACATTCTCGACGACCTGATCAAACTCATCCGCGCCAGCGAAGGCAAAGCCGACGCGGCCCAGCGCATCCTGAAGAAGTACGGCATCACCCCGCACGGCCCGCGCAGCGTCAAAGACGACGGCCTGGACCCGGACCAGGTCGACGACATTCTCGAACTGAAGCTCTATCGCCTGGCCCGATTAGAAATCAATCTGATCCGCGACGAACTGGCCGAGCGCAACAAGCGGGCGAAGGAAATCCGCCGGCTGCTGGACGAGCAGGAAGCCGTCGGCCGCTGGGGCATTGTCAAAAGCGAGATCGAAGAACTCGCCCGCACCTACGGCAAAGAGGCGAAGAACAAGCGCCGCACGCTGATCGAGGCCGTGGAAAACGAAGTCGAATACTCGGCCGAGGATTTCATCGTCGCCGAGGACAACCACGTGCTCGTCACCGCCGACGGCTGGGTGAAACGGCAGAAGGAAATCAACCCGGAAACGACCCGCCTGCGCGAAGGCGACCGCGTACTGGCGCTCGTCGCCGGCAGCACCCGGGCCACGATTGTGTTCTTCAGCAACTTCGGCACCGCCTACAGCAGCCGCGTCATCGACATCCCGGCCACCACGGGTTACGGCGAGCCGATCCAGAAACTGTTCAAACTAAAGGACGGCGAGAAGATCATCTCGGCCTTCTCGCTAGACGACCGCGTTCTGCCAATGAAGGCGACTGCGATCAACGAGAAGAAGCCGGACGAAGCCCCGAAGCTGCACGCCCTGGCCATCACCAGCGACGGCTACGCCCTGCGCCTGGGCCTGGACGCCTACCGCGACGTGTCGACCAAAGCCGGCCGCCGTTACGCCCGGCCGGCCGACGGCGCGCAAGTGGTTTTCGCCGGCATCATCACCGGCGAGGAAACGATCATCGCCGCCAGCCAGCAGCGCCGGGCGATGCTCTGCCGATCCGACGAAATCAGCTTCCTCAGCGGCCCCGGCAAGGGCGTGCTGCTGATCAAGCTGGACCCCGACGACCGCCTGCTGGCCGCCATTCTGGCCACCAGCGACCGCGACACGCTCACGGTCAAGACCAGCATGGGCGGCGAGCAGCGTCTGAACACCGCTCGCTACAAAATCACCGGCCGCGGCGGCCGCGGGCACGAGTTCGTCAGCCGCGGGCAGATCGTCGAAGTCCTGCAAAATCCGGTCACGGCCCCCGAAGCCGTGCCCGCAGCGAAGTAAATCATGAGCGCAAGCAGCACCTACAACGCCAGCAGCATCACCGTCCTTGAAGGCCTCGACCCGGTCCGCAAGCGGCCCGGCATGTACATCGGCGGCACCGGCTCGGCCGGCCTGCACCACCTGGTCTGGGAAATCTTCGACAACAGCGTCGACGAGGCCATGAATGGCCACGCCGATGAGATCGAAGTCACCCTGCACAAGGACGGCAGCAGCGTCACCGTGCGCGACAACGGCCGCGGCATTCCGGTCGACCCGCACCCGACGCACAAAAAGCCCGCGCTCGAGATCATCCTCTGCACCCTGCACGCCGGCGGGAAGTTCGATAACGGCGGAGCCGGCAACTACAAAACCAGCGGCGGCCTGCACGGCGTCGGCGCAAGCGTCGTCAACGCGCTCAGCACGAAGCTCGTTGCGACCGTGAAGCGCGACGGGGCCGAATGGCAGATGGAGTTCAGTGGCGGGAAGGCCGTCGGCAAGATCAAAAAGGTCGGCCCCGCGCGCGGCAACGGCACGCAAATCTTCTTCCACCCCGATGCGCAAATCTTTCCGCGCACGGAGTTCAATCCGGAGACGATCCGCGAGCGCCTCGAAATCGCCAGCTACGTGCACAAGGGCCTCAAGGTCATCTGGAACGACGAGGTGGGCAACAAGCGCGAAGTCTTCAAGCACGAGGACGGCATCGTCGCCTACCTGCGCAAGCTGCTGACGGAAAAGAACGCCCGGCCCGTGCACGACCAGCCGTTCGTGTTCGAAAAATCGAACGGCATCCGCATCGAAATGTGCTTCAGCTGGACCGAGCACACCGAAGAACTGCTCAAAAGCTACGTCAACGGCATCCCCACCGGTAACGGCGGCACGCACGAAAACGGCCTCCGCGGCGGTGTCGCTAAGGCCATCCGCAACTACATCGAAACGCACAACCTCACGCCGCGCGGCGTCACGTTGGCGGTCGAAGACATTCGCGAAGGCGTGTTCGGCGTGCTCAGCGTGTTCGTCGAAGAGCCGCAATTTCAGGGCCAGACGAAGGACCGGCTGAACAATCCCGAAGTGCAGGGCCAGGTTGACGCGGCCGTGCGGCCGGCGCTGGAGCATTGGCTCAACAACAACCGCACCGTCGCCGAGACGATCGTCAACCGCATCATCATCGCCGCCCGCGCCCGCGAGGCCAGCCGCGCCGCCAGCGCCAGCATCAGCCGCAAGACCGCCACCAGCGGCCGGCTCAGCCTGCCCGGCAAATTGGCCGACTGCAGCAGCAGCAACCGGGCCGAAAGCGAATTGTTCATCGTCGAAGGCGACTCTGCCGGCGGCAGCGCCAAGCAGGGCCGAGACCGCGCCAAGCAGGCCATCCTGCCGCTGCGCGGGAAGGTGCTGAACACCGAAGGCCAATCGCTGGCGAAGGTGCTGGAGAACAAGGAAATCGCCGACCTCGTCACCGCGCTCGGCTGCGGTGCCGGCAGCGAGTGCGATCCGACGAAGCTGCGCTACCAGCGCCTGGTGCTATTGGCCGACGCCGACAGCGACGGCCACCACATCACTACGCTGCTGCTGACGTTCATCTTCCGCCACATGCGGCAGCTGATCGAAGCCGGCCGCGTCTATCTAGCCATGCCGCCGCTGTACCGCATCGATATCGGCAAGGAAACGTACTGGGCCGCCGACGAAGCCGACAAGGCCCGCATTCTCAAGCAGCACATCAAAGGCAATGGGAAAGCGGAAATCACCCGCTTCAAAGGCCTCGGCGAAATGATGCCGAAGGTGCTGTGGGAGACGACGCTGAACCCGAAGACGCGCCGCCTGCTCCGCGTGGACGTGGCCGACGCGTTGACGACGGACCGCGTCATCAACGAACTGATGGGCAAAGACGCCTCCGCCCGGTTCCGCTTCATCATGGACCGCGCGGAAGAAGCGGACGAGTTGGACGTCTGAGTTTCGTCCCATACTGTGTCAGAGCGTCAGCTTGACCGCACTAAGTCATCTTTCGGTACAGCTTGCTCAGGCATAGCCGCACGCGCTGGGACAGCGTGTATTCGCGCCACGTGCCGAAGCAGTGGTGCATGCCGTAGATGCTTTTATCGTTCACGATCGCCTCGTACTCGCGCTGATTCCGGGGCGAGTACGGGTTGAACAGCTTCCGATCGGCCGTGTAAACCTCGGCCTGCTGCTGTGGCGACATCGCCCGGTAAATCTCCGTCAGAAACACGGGTCCCGTGGCTGAAAGCACGTCCGCGTCCGGCGGCAGCGGGCCACGCGATTGCAGCACGTCGATCACCCGTCGGAAGAACGGATGACCGGGCGTGGCGGCGAAAAAGGCGTTGCCGAGTTGCTGCTTGAATTTGCCCGGCACGTCGTCCGATTCCCATGGAATTATGGCCGAATAATGAAGCAAATCGAACGGCCGGAGCATCTCGTAATCGACGTCCAAATACATGCCGCCGAGGCGGTCCATCAGCAGATAACGGATCACGTCCGCCCGCATGATGTTCTTAGGCAGAGCAGTGAAGGCGGCATGGAAGTCCGGGTATTCCGTGCGTACGAACGCGTCGTTGTCGGCATCCGTCCACAGGCGGTACGTCCAGTCCGGGTGCAAATCCCGGACAATTTTCTGCAGGCGGCGGCTGCGCGCGTCCAGGTCGGCGGTTCTCGCGGTCTGGTGGATCAGTTTCGGGATCATTGCCACGCCCACGTCGTCTGGTGTCGCGGGTTTCCGGTGGCCACGGTGTAGCCGAGCGCCTTCAGCATCGTCTCGCAGCGGCCAGCGGTCTTCTCGCCGTCACGCGGGTGATAGCTGGCGATGGCGTAGCGCGGCTTCATATCAGCCGGCAGTCGATCGACGACCGACAGCGCTTCCAACTCGGCCCCCTCGATGTCGATTTTGACGAAGTCCAAACGGCCCAGCCGCTGGTCGCGCACCAGGTCGGCCAGCGTCAGTGTCGGCACTTCGACGGCGTCGTCCTGGGCGTCGATCAACGCACGGCCGACCATCGTGCTGACCGCCTCGTGGCCGGTGGCGAAGCGGATGCTGCCGCGTTCGTTCCACAGGCCGGCGGGGATGATCGTGATGTTCGTCGGGTTCCCGTTCAGTTCGAAGTTCCGCCGGGCGATGCGCAGGTTTGTCTCGTCGGGCTCCAGCATCAGCACGCGGCCGGTCGGGCCGACGCATTGGGAGGCATACAGGGTGAACTCGCCGTAGCAGCCGCCGGCGTCGACGACCGTTTCACCGGGCGACAAGTCCCACTCGCCGTTCTTGAGGTACCCCTCCATGTCGTGGCAGGCGAGGTACGGATACGTGGTGACGACGATCGCGCCGCGGGCATGGCGGATGAGCCAGTTGCCGTTATGGAACGACATGTCGAACCGCTTCAGGTGCAGAAGATTGTGCTTCGTGCAGCGGGCGAACTCGACCAACGATCGCTTCAGCGGCAAAGGCGTCCTTCAGTACGAAAACCAGAGGCCGGCGGCGATTATTTCACGCGCGCACGCCAAGTCAATTCGGGGCCGATGCGTCGGTCCATGTTTCACCCACACGACGCACCACCACGCGGCCGGGGCGGCCGGCGGCGGCCTGCAGGCGGCGGATCGGCTCGTCGAGCGGTTCCCGACTCAGCACGAACGTACTGTGGTGGATCGGCAGGACGTGCCGCGCGCCTACATGATCGGCCATTGCCAGCGCCTGTTCCGGCGTGGCGTGGGCGGCAATGTACGGGTCGTACGCGCCGATGCCGAGGACGGCTAAATCGACCGGGCTGACGCCACGCCAGTGATCGTGGTAGGCGGTGTCCGCGCCGTACAGCACGCGGCGGCCGTCGCCTTCCAGGAGAAATGCGCCGTAGCCGCGGTGCGTGTCAGTGAACGTGCGAGCGCCCCAGTGGACGACCGGCAGCCCGGTGACGGTCAGACCGCCGACGCGGACGGTGTCGCCCCACTTCATTTCGGTGACGTGCGGGAAGTACAGGCCACGCAGGAACTCGCCGACGCCTGCGTACGTGATGACGTGCGCCCGCTTCGACAGCCGGGCCAGGCTCGGTACGTCAAGGTGATCGAAATGGGCGTGGCTGAGCAGGATGACGTCAAGCGGCGGCAGTTCCGTCACCTTCAGCGCCGGCCGTTGCTGGCGCTGCGGGCCGGCGGTGAGCAGGCCGAGGCCGAGGCCGACGCGCGGGCTGAAGACCGGATCGGTCAGGATCGTCTGGCCCGCGAGGCGAAGCAGAACGGTGGCGTGGCCCAGCCAGACGGCGGAAAGCGTTCGGTCGGCCCAGCCCGATAGATCAGGCCGCACCGGCGCGGGGGGAAGCGGGCGCAGGTGATCGAGCCAGCGCAGCCGGCCCCGGCCGCGGCCTAGGCGGTCGGCAACGCGCAGCGGCCACTGGCTTCGCTTTGCGAAATCGGTGATGTTCCGCCAGTCGAGTCGGCGCATGCGCACCTGAAACATACGCACGCGAAGCGCCGAAAGATGAGTTTGGCGACGCGCCGCGAATTGGGCACTTAAGCCTAATTAGGCACGGCCCGCTTCAGCGGGCCTGTACGCATAGTGAGTGGACGCAGACAGGCCCGCTGAAGCGGGCCGTGCCTCGGAAGACGGAAGACTGATCTTGGAACACCAAACTCAGTGCGGCATCGGGAACCGCTCGCATACGGCCAGCACGTCGGCACGACACTTGGCAATCACGTTCGCATCGCCGCGGCTGCGGAACGTGCGGTCCATGATGTCGGCGACGTGGGCGATGTCGTCTTCCTTCAACCCGCGCGTCGTCAGCGCCGGCGTGCCGAGGCGGACGCCGCTGGTCTGGAACATGCTGCGCGTCTCGTTGGGGACGCTGTTCATGTTGGCAATGATGCCGACCTGTTCCAGCCACGTCGACGCGGTTTTGCCCGACAGTTCCGGGTCGGTCGGGCGCAAATCGATCAGCACCAGGTGATTGTCCGTGCCGCGGCTGGCGAGCTTGTAGCCGCGGCCTATCAATTCGTCGGCCAGACGGCGCGCGTTTTTGACGATCTGCGCGGAGTACGTCTTGAACTCCGGCTTGAGCGCCTCACCGAAGGCAATGGCTTTAGCGGCGATCACGTGCATCAGCGGGCCGCCCTGGCTGCCGGGGAACACGGCTTTGTTGAACTGTTTGCTCAGCTCTTCGTCGTTGGTCAGGATCAGGCCGCCGCGCGGGCCGCGCATCGTCTTGTGGGTCGTCGTGGTGACGATGTGGCAGTGCGGGAACGCCTGCGGGTGCGCGTCGCCGATGATCAGGCCGGCGATGTGGGCGACGTCGGCCCAAAGCAGCGCGCCGTACTTGTCGGCCAGTTCGCGGAACTTCGCGAAGTCGATCGTCCGCGGGTACGCGCTGTAGCCGCACATGATCACCTTCGGCCGGTGCTCTTTTAACACGGCTTCGACGCTGTCGAAGTCGATGTGGCCCCAGTCGTCGCGGCTTTCGTCTTTGACCAGCGAGTACGTCACCGGCTTCAGCCATTTGCCGCTGACATTCACTGGCGAGCCGTGGGTGAGGTGCCCGCCTTCGGCCAGATCGATCGCCGCAAATACGTCGCCGGGGTTGAACAAGGCCAATTGCACGGCGAAGTTCGCGTTCGCCCCGCTGTGCGGTTGCACGTTTGCGTACTTGCAGCCGAACAATTGGCAGGCACGATCGATCGCCAGCTGTTCGATCTCGTCGTAAATGCCGCAGCCGCTGTAGTAGCGCTTGCCGGGATAGCCCTCGGCGTATTTGTTCGTCAGGACCGACCCCTGCGCCTCCATCACGCTGGCGCTGGCGAGGTTTTCGCTCGCGATCATTTCCAGCGTCGTCTGCTGGCGCTTCGTCTCGCGGGCAATCATTTCGGCAACAATGGGGTCAGTTTCGGCTAGCGACATCGGAATCTCCTGGGACGAACATCTTAGCCGTTTCCCGCTGGGGGGTGAAGCCGCCACGCCGAACGTCCAATAACACGCTACGGACAAGTTATACACACCCGACGGTCGATGAAGTTCGTTCATGGCAACGCTCCACCTGCTCCGCCCGGCCCCGGTACGCAAGCGGCTCTGGCAGCTCACTACGCTGCTGGCGCTCGCGACGCTGACGTTCGCGGCCCTCAACACGATGTTGAGCGACGACCGTGCCCTCACCGGGCGCATGCTCGGCCATGACTTTCTCGCCTTCTATACCGCCGGCACGTTCGTCAAGGACGGCCGTGCGGACGAGCTGTACGACCTGCAGAAGGTCGCCGCGTTTCAAAAAGAGGTCGCCACCGCGGCGGGCCTGGACATCAAAGTCGACTACGACGGTCGCAAGTTCGGCCCGTGGTGGAATCCGCCGTTCTACGCCTGGGTCTTCGCGCCGCTGGCCCTGCTGACCTACGCACAGGCGCTGGCGGTCTGGACCACGCTGAACCTGCTGGCGCTGGCAGGTGCGATCGGCTTACTGGTCCGCATGCTCGTGCCGGCCTGGCTGGATACAGACGCCCAGGGTCGCCCCGTCGACTGGCGGACGACGGGCCTGGTGCCGTTCGCCCTGCTGCTGTCGATGCCGTTCATCCAGGCGATCAGCCACGGCCAGAACACGCTGATCTCGCTGCTGCTGCTGTCGCTCATTGCGACGTTCTGGCGGAACAAGCGTGCGATCCTGGCCGGCGCGTGCTGCGGGCTGCTGGCGTACAAGCCGCAACTGGCGGCGGCGGTGTCGGTCGTGCTGGTGATCAGCATGGGCTTCCGCGCCGTCGTCGGCCTGACGCTGGTCGGGTCAGCCCTGGTCCTGGTCACGCAGTTCACCCTGCCGGGCCTGCTGGTGCACTACGTGCGGCAAATGCCGGCGAACCTGCACTTCATGCAGATCGAACACGCCTACCTTTGGGAACGTCACGCGACGCTGGCGGGCTTCTGGCGTCTGCTGTTCCAAGGGCACGAGGCCGGCGAGCCGTGGCTGGTGACGCGCGCTTTTCACGCCAGCAGCGTGCTGATCGTGGGCGGCCTGCTCATTCGCGCCCTCGCCTCGCACCTGCGCGTACAGGCGGCCGATACCTGCTGGTCGCAGCAGACCCTGCGGACGTGGCGCGACCGCCTGATCGGCGCGACCATTTGCGCGGCCCCGCTGCTGATGCCGTTTTACTTCGATTACGACCTGCTGCTGCTGTCCGTCCCGGCCGTGCTGCTGGCGGCGGAGACGCTGGTGCGTCCGATCGACCCGCAGCCGGCCGAACGCTGGCTGATTCGGTCGTGGGTCGCGCTGTACGCGTGGCTGCTGATCAATCCGGGCCTCGCGGGCGTGACGCATGTGAATCTGACGGTGGCGCTGTTGACGGCGACGTCGGTCCAGATGACGCTGCGGGCGACCCGGCCGGACTCGCGATCGTTGCCCGCCGCCCGAATCACGCCGACGCCGTTGTCGCGTGCCGCTTGAGGTCCGAACCCGATTCCGAACATGAAAATCAACTTCTGGCAAGTCCTCGGCGTGATCCTCCTCCTGGTCGGCTTAATCGGCCTGATCTACCAAAGGTCCGCGGCCACGCCTGAAACGACCCCGCCGGCACCCGCGCCGGCGACCGCGCCGGCCGTCGCGCCCGCGTCATGACACGAGCGCTCCCCGCCGCCTACGCGGCCAGCTTCGCCCGCGTCGCCAGTTGGGCGCTGCTGTTCGGTATCGTCTACCGCACGGCCGGCGACACTGGTGCCGCCAGCGTTGCCCTGCTGGCCCTCGCCCGCGGCACGGTCGGCCTGCTGAGCTACCTTTCCCTCGGGCTGACGCCCGTCCTGGTCCGCCTGCTGACGCCGGGAAAAAACGATGCCGACGATGACTTGCCCGCCCGCGCTTACGCGACGGCCGGTGTTCTGATTTCCGTCGCCTCGCTGCTGGGTCTGGCCGGCCTGCTGCTGTTCGTCAGCCATTACGGCGGAATCGATACGCCGTACGCGATCGGTGCCCGCGTCGATGCGACGGTGTTCCTGATGATCGGCGTCGGCACGCTGCTGCGGACGTGGAGCGAATGGTTCGCCTCCGCTTTGCTCGCGGCCGGGCGGATTGCGACGGACAGCGTGCTGCAGACGCTGGCCGAAGTCGCTTTCGTCGCGCTGGCGGTTATGCCTTGGGCCGACGCGCCGGCCGCCAATGCGGCGTACGGCTTCGCCTTGGCGAGCAGTCTGTTGTTTGCCGCACGCGCCCTCGCCAGCGGCTTCGTCCGCCGGCCGCAATGGTCGGCGTTCGACCGGCGGCTGATGTACCCGATCGCCCTGCTGGGCGGCGGGGTCGTCCTTGGGCAGTTGGCCGACTGGTTGTACGCGCCGCTCAATCAGATCCTGATCCACCGTTACCTGCACCCGACGCTCGTGGCCGCTTATGCCGTGGCTATCCAGATCGACGGCGGACTGCTGCTGGCCGTCGGCGGACTGGCGAACGTCCTGCTCCCGACGGCGGCCCTGCTGCACCGTGAAGGACGGCTGGACGAACTACGCACGCAATACCTGCGGGCGACCGTCGTCAGCCTGTTGCTGCTGGGGGCCGGGGCCGTTGTCGTTTGCGGCTTCGCACAGCCGATCATGCGCGTGTGGTTCGGCGACCCGATGCCGCTCACACGCGCGATCCTGCCGCTGGTGATGATCCACACGGTCATCGGCGGGACGGCGACCGTCGGGCGTTCCGTGCTCCTGGGCATCGGCCGGGTGCGGGCCTATACGCTGTCGGCCGTCGCCGGAGGCGTGACCAACGCCGTGCTGGCGACGTTGGTGGTCACCCAAACGTCACTCGGCTTACCGGGTATCGTTTACGCGACGATTCTTACGGTCGCCGTCCGCTGCGGCCTTTGGATGCCGTGGTACATTCTGCGCTGCTTGCGGCGGCCGGACGCTTCCTCTAATTAGACATCGCCTATGAACTATTGGCTGCTCACGTCCCTGTTCGTCGCCAGCGCGATCATGATCGTCTTGGAACGCCGCGGTGTGCCGGTGGTGCTGCAGCTGTCGTTCAAGGGCGACATCAAGCGCGAAAGCCTTTGGCTGCAACAATGGGGCCAGTTGGTGGCAACGGTGATCGCCGTCGCCATCATCTATTCCTTCGAACGTACGCCTGTCGGTCTGCATAAGGCGGCGGCGGTCGGTGCGACAGTGGCATCGGCGTCAGTCGTCTGCTACGCCCTGAAGCGCCTGTTCGGCCGAGTCCGCCCGAACCGCGAGTTCGCCGGCCAATTCCTCGGGCCGGCCCGCGCTCACGCGAACTGGCGCGAAAGCTTTCCGTCCAGCCACAGCGCCTGCGCGTTCGCCTTGTCGATCGCGCTGAGCATCCTGTACCCGCCGGTGTTCGGCGTGCTGATCGTACTGGCGTTTTGCACCGCGCTCCTGCGCTACCTGATGGACGCGCACTGGCCGGCGGACGTGCTGGCGGGCATCGGGTGCGGCTACGCGATGGGGTACGGCATGATGGCGGCGTTCGGCTATACCGCCGCGTAACGGTGATTGCTTGCGTTGCCTTCACCGGCGGGATACAAGCCGAAGGTGACTCTCGAACGATCCGCAGGCGTGCTCGTCTTCCGCCAACCGCCCGACGCGGCGCGGCTGTTTCTGCTGCTCGATTACGGCCATCACTGGGATTATCCCAAGGGCCACGTCGAAGCCGGCGAGGACGACCCGACGGCCGCCCGGCGGGAACTGGTCGAAGAAACGGGCATCACGCAAATCGAATTGCTCGCCGACTTCGCCCGCGAGATGACCTACGTTTTCCGTGGCCGGCGCGGGAACCTGATCAAGAAAACAGTGATCTTCTTCCTCGGCCGAACCGACAGCGACGCCGTCACGCTCTCCCACGAACACGTCGGCTACGCCTGGCTGACGGCCCAAGAGGCGATGGCGAAACTGACCTACGCGAACGCGAAAGCCATGCTGACGGCGGCGATCGAACGATTAGAAGAGGGCCGAAAGGTTTGACGAGCCAGCATCCCGGGTCGAAATCCGCGTCCTCGTCGCCTGCGTCGCACTGGTGTAGGGCGGGCAATGCCCGCCGCTTCAGCCAACGGCGGGCACTGCCCGCCCTACCGCAGAGGGTTCAACCCGCTGACGGCTTCGTATTCGCAGGCGTCGGCGCGGGCGCGGCGGCGGGCTTTGGGTCCGCTTTTGGCGCGTCCGCCTTCGCCGGGGAGGCCGTATCGGCGGATTTCGTTTCCGATTTCGACTCTGACGCCCCGCCGCCGTCGCTGTCTTTCTTCGCCGCCTCTTTGTAACCGGCCGACCGGTAATCCGTTTCGTAGAACCCGCCGCCTTTAAACAGGATGCCGGCACCGGTGCTGATCTTGCGCCGGACCTGTTCTTTCCCGCACGACGGACAAAGCGTGATTGCGTCGGCCTTGATCGACTGGAACTTTTCGAACTCGTGCGCGCACGCTTCGCAGATGTATTCGTACGTGGGCATGTTTACTTCTCTTTCGCGACCACCACGAGGGCGCTGCGGACCAATTTGCCGTTGAGCGAATACCCCGTCTGGGCCGATCGCGTGACGCTGCCGGGCGGCAAGTCGCTCGGCTCCTGCATCACGGACTGGTGCACGTGCGGGTCGAACGGGTCGCCGGCTTTGGGGACGATCGTTTCGACGCCGAGGCGTTTCAGCAGGTCGATCCATTGGTCGTGGACCAGCTGAACGCCCTTGAGGATGGTGGCCGCATCGGCCTTTGCCGGGTCGACGCCGATCGCGCGTTCGAGGTTGTCGATCAGCGGCAGTTGGCTGTCGATCAGTTTCGACAACTGGTACTGCACACGCGTGTCGACGTCGGCTTCGAGGCGCTTGCGCGTGTTCTGAAAATCGGCCGTCGCGCGGGCGAGCTTCTCGTACAGCGCGTTCTTCTCGGCGCGCAGGTTCTCGATCTCGCTGGCCTCGGGGGCGGGGCTGGTCGTTTCGGTGTTAGTTGCGTCGTCACTCATGGGTCTGCTTCAAGTTGTACGCGGCACGGCGGCCGCGGCAAGTCAGGATCCGCGCCAACGGCATCATTCGCCGCCGACGACGTCCTTCAGTTTCTCCCAGAAGCCCTTCTTCTGCGGCATCAGCATCGTGTCTTCGGTTGACGCGAACTCACGCAACAGCTGCTTCTGCTTTTCGTTCAGTCTCTTAGGAATCTCGATGATGATCTGCACGACCTGATCGCCATTGCGATGACTGCGCACGTCCGGCAGGCCCCGGCCTTTGATCTTGAACACTTCGCCGTGCTGCGTGCCGGCCGGGACGTCGATCATTTCGTTCTTCTTCAGCGTCGGCACTTCTACCTGCGCGCCCAGGGCCGCCTGCGTAAAGCTGATCGGCACCTGGCAGACGATGTCGTTGCCATGGCGTGCGAAGACCGGGTGTTCTTTGACGGTGATGTAACAATGCAAATCGCCGGGCGGGCCGCCGTTCTCGCCCGGTTCGCCTTCACCGGCGATACGAACGGCTTGGCCTTCGTGCACGCCGGCGGGAATGCGGACCGTTACCGACCGTTTCTTTCCGACGCGGCCGACACCGACGCAGTTCGGGCATTTGTCCTTGATGACCTGACCCCGGCCGCGACAGTTCGGGCAGGCGGTGACCATGCGGAACATGCCCCCGAAGCCCTGCTGCGCGACGCGGCCCTGGCCGCCGCACTGGACGCAGGTCACCGGGCCGCTGCCCTTTTTCGCGCCGCTGCCGTCGCACACTTCGCAGACGTCCTGCTTCTCAAACTCGATCGACTTTTCCGCCCCCAAAGCCACTTCGGCCAGCGTCAGCTCGACCTGCGTTTCCAAATCGAACCCGCGCGCCGGCCGGTTGGCACCCTGGCCGCGTTGCTGCTGCTGGCGTCCGCCGAAGCCGCCGAAGATGTCGTCGAACATCGAGAAGATGTCGCCGACGTCCATGCCGCTGTAGTCGTGCGCCTGGCCCGCCATGCCCTGGTGACCGAACTGGTCGTAGCGCTGGCGCTTCTGCGGGTCACTGAGCACTTCGTACGCTTCGGCGCATTCTTTGAAGTAGAGTTCCGCCTGCTGGTCGCCGGGGTTGCGATCAGGGTGGTACTTCATCGCCAGCTTGCGATAGCTGCGCTTGATCTCGTCTTCGCTGCTCGTCTTGGAGACGCTCAGCACTTCGTAATAATCGCGTTTGGTAGCGGCCATATCTCTACTTTGATCGGCTGAAGGCAACAAATTCGTCGACGGTCATTCCCGCGGCACGGATCAAACTTCGCAATGTGCCTCGCCCGACCTCACGGTGTTCGGGAACGCTAAGGGTCACCATACTTCCTGGCCGGATCAGGATGATATGGCTGCCCTTCTGCCGGGCGACGGTCCATCACGACTTGCCGAAAACGCGTACGACTTCTCGGCCGCTCAGCACTGGAAGCACGCCTGCCACTAGACCGCGACCTCAACTTGCCGCGTCTCGACCGTGAGCGGCAG
This sequence comes from Tepidisphaeraceae bacterium, assembly GCA_036388295.1. Lineage (GTDB taxonomy): Bacteria > Planctomycetota > Phycisphaerae > Tepidisphaerales > Tepidisphaeraceae > RYN-431. Next base: position 13,757 of record DASVSC010000200.1, read on the forward strand.
ACCCTGCTCAGCGCGAACGACGAGGCAGTCTCGGATCGCGTCTTGAATGTTTTGCAGAGCGGCCTCGCGGCTTTCGCCCTGTGAGACGCAACCCGGGATAGACGGACATTCAACGACCCAGACGCCGTCTTCGTCACGATCAAGGGTTACTTGAAATTTCATCACTTGTCCTTTCGGCACGTTCGAGGGCCGAAACAGGATAACCGAAACGACGGGAACACGCCGATCGACTCGTGCGTGTTCCCGTCGATCTGGATCAAGCAAACCGTGGCTTACGCCACCGCGCCGGCCACCAGGTTCTGGCTCTTGCCGTCCTTTTCCTTCACTTCCGTGATCAGGCAGTCGGTCGTCAGGGCCAGGCCGGCGACGCTGGCGGCGTTCTGCAGCGCCGTCTTGTTCACCTTGGCCGGGTCGATGATGCCGGCCTTGAGCAGGTCGACGTATTCGCCGGTGTAGGCGTTGTAGCCGTAGCCGACGTTCTTGTTTTCCAGGATCTGCGCGACGACCACTTCGCCGTCTTCGCCGGCGTTGTCGGCGATCTGGCGGGCCGGGGCCTTGAGGGCTTCGGCGATGATGTCGAAGCCGACCTTCTCATCGCCCTTGGCGTTGGCCTTGGCGGCTTCGACGGCCGCGATGGCCCGCAGGAACGCCACGCCGCCGCCGGGCACAATGCCTTCGGCCGCGGCCGCTTTCACGGCGTGCAGGGCGTCGTCGATGAGGTCCTTGCGTTCCTTCATCTCGATTTCCGTGTTCGCCCCGGCGCGAACCACGGCAACGCCGCCGGTGAGCTTGGCCAGGCGTTCCTGGAGCTTCTCACGGTCGTAGTCGCTGGTGGTCTTGTCGATCTGCAGGCGGATCTGGTCGCCGCGGGCCTTGATGGCTTCGCTGGTGCCGGCACCTTCGACGATCAGGGTGTTATCCTTGTCGATCACCACGCGGCGGGCGCGGCCGAGCTGTTCGATTTCCAGATTCTCCAGCTTCAGACCGAGGTCTTCGCTGATGAACGTGCCGCCGGTGACGACGGCGAGGTCGCCCATCATCGCCTTGCGACGGTCGCCGAAGCCCGGGGCCTTCACGGCCGCGATCTTCAGGATGCCACGCAGCTTGTTCACCACCAGGGCGGCGAGGGCTTCGCTTTCGACGTCTTCGGCGATGATCAGCAGCGGCTTGCTGCTGGCTACAACCTTGTTCAGCAGCGGCAGCAGCTCGGCCAGGTTGCTGACCTTCTTTTCGTGCAGCAGGACGTAGCAGTCTTCCAGGATGCACTCGAGCGTGGTCGGGTTGGTCAGGAAGTAGGGGCTGAGGTAGCCCTTGTCGAACTGCATGCCTTCGGTGTATTCGAGGCCGCTTTCGGTGCCTTTACCTTCATCGACGGTGATGACGCCTTCCTTGCCGACCTTCTCGAACGCGTCGGCCATCAGGCTGCCGATGACGCTGTCGCCGTTGGCGCTGATCGTGGCGACCTTCTTGATGTCGTCGTGGCCCTTGACGGGCGTGGCGAGCTTGGTGATGGCGTCGGCCGCCACTTCGCTGGCCTTCATGATGCCGCGCTGCACGGTGACGGGATTGATCGCCCCGCCGGTGACGTAGCGCAGGCCTTCGAGGTAGATCGCCTCGGCCAGCACGACGCTGGTGGTGGTGCCGTCGCCGGCCTTGTCGCCGGTTTTGCTGGCCACGGTGTTGATGAGCTTCGCGCCCATGTTTTCGAACGGCTGGGTCAGCTCGACTTCTTTGCTGACGCTGACGCCGTCCTTGGTGATGCGCGGCGAGCCGAACGACTTTTGCAGGATCACGTTACGGCCGCGCGGGCCGAGGGTGGCCTTGACGGCGCGGGCGAGTTGCGACAGACCGGCGGCGATTTCCTGCCGGGCGTCGTTTTCGAACTTCATTTGTTTGCTTGCCATTTTATTCTCCAGCTTCGTTGTTGAAAGTTGATCGGTTGATGAGTCGATCGGTTGAACCGTGGCGGCCTCACGTTCGAAGCCGGCCACTCATCAACCTATCAACCGATCAACTTATCAACACTTATTCCGCCACGCCCAGCAGGTCCGATTCCTTGACGATGACGAGTTTTTCGCCGTCGATCTCGATCTCGGTGCCCGACCACTTGCCGTAGTAGACTTCGTCGCCCACTTTGACGTTCAGGGCGTTGACCTTGCCGGTGTCTTTATTGGCCTTGCCCGCACCGGCGGCGATGACCTTGCCGCGCGTGGGCTTTTCCTTGGCCGAGTCCGGCAGGACGATGCCGCTGGCGGTCTTCTCTTCGGCCTCGGCGGGCTTCACAACGACGCGATCATGCAGGGGTTTCAGTTTCATAGTTCTTTTCTCTCGTAGTCCGCACTGCGGACCGTTTTCTTCTTCGTCTCTACATGGTCCGCAGTGCGGACCCTACCAAATCTAATGCGGTTACGCGGCCGGCACTGGACCGGAAGCAACTAGTTTTTTCTTCGCGGCATCGACTGACAGGTTCAAACCTTCCAGTGATCGCGCTCCGAGTAGGATTTGATCGCCCGGCTGGCCGAACACGACTTCGTCCACGGTGAACGTCTCGCCCACGCGAACGATCGCAAAGCCGACTGATCGTGTGATCTGCGTGCCGTTGGCCCTCACAAAGGCAAGGTCTTTTTTCTCCCGTTGGATGTTCAACGATTCCAGGACCTCAGCGGGCACCCATGTGTGTTCGCTGCCGGTGTCTACGAGTGCCTTCTCGAACGTCGCCGCCTTATGGCGGTTGACGATGCTGCCGACTTCAATGCTTGTGTAGAAGGTTCCCATATCCACTATCCGCGATGGTGGGCAGCGCCCACCGTTTCACTGAATCAATTCATCTTCCGGCTGCGAAACCGATCCCGAATCTGCCGGCTGAAATACCGGCCGTGCGAGCCGGCGAGCATCAACTGCTCCACCGTACTGAACGGCACATTGAAGTACCGGTACACGGTCCCGTTCTTGAACTCGACCTCCAGCGTCAGTGTCCCGCCGTCATAGCCGACGCTGCTGAGCACCGAAGATTCGATCCATTGGCGTTGCATTCCGTGTCGCCGGCTTCAACCCGGCCTACTTCTCCGCATCGGTTAACGCCACCAATGCAAAATAGCCCAGTTCATATAGATGATGACTCCTACCAAAATCGAGCCGACAACCGCCACATACGAAACGATCAATGTTTTCTTGATCGCTGTGAATCTCGGTGTCTCATGATTGACCTGCGGTCGTGCGATTTTCGACGACTCGTAATCAACATGCCTTGGCTCGTCGGACACGCTAGCCATTACATCATGTCATCCATGCCGTCGCCGTGGTCGTGATCGCCACCGCCGCCGCTCTTCTTCGGGGCTTCGACGACGATGCAGTCCGTCGTCAGCAGCAGGATGGCCACTTCGCTGGCGTTCTGCAGGGCGGTGCGTTCGACCTTCGTCGGGGTGATGACGCCGCTCTTGAACATGTCGGTGAACTCGCCGGTGAGGGCGTTGTAGCCTTCGCTGTCGGCGGCTTCCAGGACGCGGCGGACGACGACCGCGCCGCTGGTGCCGGCGTTTTCGGCGATCTGCTTCAGCGGGGCCATCAGGGCCTGGCGGACGATCTTCGCCCCGGCGGCTTCGTCGCCGGTGAGGTTAAGGTTGCCGTTGCAGACCTTGGTGGCGCGAATCATCGCGACGCCGCCGCCGGCGACGACGCCTTCTTCGATGGCCGCGCGGGTCGCCTGCAGGGCGTCCTCGATGCGGGCCTTCTTCTCTTTCATTTCCGTTTCGGTGGCCGCCCCGACGTTCACCTGGGCGACGCCGCCGGCCAGCTTGGCCAGGCGTTCCTGCAGCTTCTCTTTGTCGTAGTCGCTGGTGGTGATGCCGATTTCGCGGCGGATCTGTTCGATGCGGGCCTGGATGTCTTTGGTTTCGCCGGCGCCTTCGATGACGGTGGTGTTGTCGTTATCGATCGTCACCTTCTTGGCGGTGCCGAGGTGTTCGAGTTCGACCTTGTCGAGCTCAATGCCCAGGTCCTTCATGATGGCCTTACCGCCGGTGAGGACGGCCAGGTCTTCCAGCATCGCCTTGCGGCGGTCGCCATAGCCGGGGGCTTTGACGGCGGCGACGTTCAGGATGCCGCGCAGCTTGTTGACCACAAGCGTGGCGAGGGCTTCGCCTTCAATGTCTTCGGCGATGATCAGGAACGGCTTCTTCACGCCCTGGATCTTTTCCAGCAGCGGCAGCAGCTTCGTGATGGAGCTGATCTTGTCTTCGTAGATGAGGATCAGGGGCTTTTCGAACTCGACGGTGAGGTTGTCGGGGTCGGTGATGAAGTTCGGGCTGAGGTAGCCGCGGTCGAACTGCATGCCTTCGACGACGTCGACTTCGGTCTGCAGGCTCTTGCCTTCTTCGACGGTGATGACGCCGTCCTTGCCGACCTTCTCGAACGCGTCGGCCATGATCTTGCCGATTTCGGGGTCGTTGTTGGCAGAGATGGTGGCGACGGCTTCGATGTCCTTCTTCCCGTTGACGGGCTTGGACTGCCGCTTGAGGTCGGCGCTGACGGCTTCGACGGCACGGCGGACGCCGCGGGCCAGGGCCATCGCGTCCACGCCGCTGGCGATGCTCTTGTAGCCTTCGCGGAAGATCGCTTCGGCCAGCACGGTGGCGGTCGTGGTGCCGTCGCCGGCGACGTCGGACGTCTTGCTGGCGGCTTCCTTGACGAGCTTAGCGCCGATGTTTTCGAACCGGTTGCTCAGCTCCACTTCCTCGGCGACGGTCACGCCGTCCTTGGTGATGGTGGGCGAGCCCCAGCCTTTGTCAATCACGGCATTGCGGCCGCGCGGGCCGAGGGTGACTTTCACAGCGCGGGCGAGCTTGGTCACGCCTTCCAACAGGGACTTACGGGCTTCGGCATCGAATGCGAGCATCTTGGCGGCCATACTTTGGACTCCTTCAATTGGTTCAAATCGTCAGGCGCGTTCGCCGTGGTGCGGCGGACGCTTGGGAAGGCATTAACAAGCCGCGTGCCGGGACGGAGAATGACGTAAGTGCTTGTTCTACCGAATCCTACTGAAGGCACCCCGCCGCCCATTGCGTGTCAGGGTGACAGTCTGACGCCGGAGCGTGTCAAAGTGACAGGTGAGCATCCGCGCCACCGTCGTCTTATTGAGCGAATCAACCCGCCGGCCAGTGCTGATGGCGAGGGCAACATCAACGGCCGGTACCAGGCTAGTGCGCTCACCTGCTGACCAGAGACTGGCTGGTGAGCATTCTCAACTGTAAATCTCTTAACGCGTTATAGTTCGACGATGCCCCCACGTGTTGCGCGTATCGCGATAGGGATTCTGGGTTTCGCCGCCACCGCAAGCATGGCGGCGGACGATCTAGGTTCACTCGAGCCCGGCGAAGCCGGTATTGTCGAAGTCCTCTTCCGACTCCGACAGATGAAATCGAACGGCCCGGCCTATGCCGAGCTGGTGATACGTCTGGACCGTTTGTCTCGGCCGCAGGACGTGCCGATCTTGCTGCGAGAGCTTTCGGCGGGTCCGACCGAGCCCATCCTCGTCACCCTGGCGCAGCAATGGAAGGAAGATCGAACGGCCCAAGCGGTCCGAGCGGCTGATCCGAGCCCAGCCGTCCGTCGCGCCGCCCTGCGGGCTGTGGCATACGGTAGCCCGCCCACCGCAGATCAGCTTCGGGTCGTTGCCGATCGGTTGATCGACGACCCCGACGCCGCAGTGCGCGACGAGGCCGCGGCGGCCGTCAAATATCATGGCGGCGTTGTCTTCGCCAAGCTGCTGGTCGACCGTCTGGACCGAGTGCCGCCGGCCCAGCTTGCCGACGTCGTCCGGCTGCTGGCAGAGCAAGGCAACCTGCCGCGCAACAATACTGCAACGCCAGCGACCCACGCTGATTCGTACGCAGTGACGAAACAGCTCGAACGCCTGATGACCCATCCGCAAGCGGCCGTCCGCGCGGCAGCCGTGAGCCAGCCGCCGCCGAGTGAAGTTATATGGCCGACGCCCGTTGCGGCCCGTCTGGCCGAAGACCCTGACGCAGCCGTGCGCCTGTCACTCGCCCGGACGCTGCGCAATCGTCTCGCCGGGACTTCGCCGGCCGGGCTGCGTCTGCTCGACGACGCCGACCCCGAAGTTCGCGGTGCGGCGTTCGATGCGGTCCTGTTTTCGCCGATCATGCAGAGCACGCTGCGGCCGGAGAATATCGTCGCCAAGCTTGCTGAATGCGTGAACTTTCCTGACCCGTTCGTCCGCGGCCGGCTCAAATTGTCGCCGTTTTTCTGGACATCACCCGCCGTCGCCGGGCCGTTCGGCAAGGCGCTTGCCGGCGACCGCGGCCCGCGTCTGGCCGCGCTCGAAGCGATGGCCAACGGCGTGCCCGCCTCGCTCCGGCCGGCGGTTGAGAAGTTGCTGGATCACCCTGATCCGATTACCCGCGCCCGGGCGTATGCCGCCGCCGGCAATCTTCCGCTCAACGGCGCGCTGGCGGTCCGATTCGCCACAGCCGCTCTGCAGGACAACGACGCTTCGGTGCGCTACGCCGCGAGCGAATCGCTCGCCCGAATTCCACGGGCTGACATGGCCGTAGTCGCGCCGCACGGTCCGGACGGCCCCCCGAGCTATGCCCGACAAACGAACGATCTGAATCTGCCCCCCGACGCCAATCTCCGCGCTGTGGCTTTGGTCGAAGCGTACGTCGATCGTATGAACGCCGACAAAGTGCTTGACCTGCTCGGCAGCGACGATCCGCGTGCTGTCGGGGCCGCGGTCGCCCTGCTGCACGATGCGTACACCCGGCCCTGGAGCAACCTGAAGCCGCTGACCGCCAGCGCGGCGCAACGCGGCGGACGCGCAGCGGCGATGGTCGGCCTCGTCGTCCGCGAGTCGACACGCAGCGACCGTGCCAACATCAACAGCCCACCGGACCCGGCCAATCTGCTGACCCGCGCGCTTCGCGGCGACGCCGGTGGCGAAGGCCGGGACGCGGCGTTGGCCCGAATGGCGTTGCGCGAGACGCCGGCCGCCGAGGCGGCCGCGGCGCGATCGCTCATTGAAGATCAGGTGCCGACGGTCCGGTCGATCGCGGTATCCGCCGCGTCGGCAACACCGAGCGGCACGCTGCCGTCGATGGTGTTGGCGGCACTCGACGACCCTGACCCCGAGGTCGCGAGTCGAGCGGCGTCGGCGGTGGTCAGCATTTTGTGGAAGCAGCAGCACGGCAAGCCGCCGCCGGAACTGCCGCAGCCGGCGGCCGATCGCTTGGCGGCCGCCGACGCGACGGTACGCGTTGCCGCCGTTACCGAATCGGCGCGAGCGGCCGACGGCAAAGCGGCGTTTCTGCAGCAATGGTCAACACTCATGATGACCGACCCGGACCCTGCCGTGCGCGCCGCCGTCGCAGCGGCGTTACGACAGGTCTACACCGTTGCGTCGTCGACACGCGAACAATAGCAATGCGCGCCAGCCACGGCTGTGCGTAAGACAGGCTTATTGACGAGTCCGACGCTACCGGGCCACGTTTGACAGCTTTGATAAATGTTCGATTTATCTGTTTGCAGCCGCGGCCGCGACGGTAGTGTGGAACGATGGCGAGCCGAGGCCCCTGTCGCGACGGTGTCAACGACGTGCTGACGCGTTCTTCAGCCGGCCTAAGTCACGTGGCGGTCTGGGCAAGGGCCGTACGGCCGTGGCGCGTGAAAAGGCCGGCCATCTTGTGGCCGGCCTTTGGGTTACGCCGCGCTGCGCGTTTGAGAACGGCAGGAACAAAATCGTCGATGTTTTTGCGACTTAAGGCAGCTGTCGATTTACAACCCGACGATATTGAACCCGCTGTCGACGAAGATGTTTTCGCCCGTCACGCCGCTGCTGAGGTCGCTGAGCAGGTAGACGGCGGTTTTGCCGACTTCGTCGCCGTCGATGTTGCGCTTGAGCGGGGCTTTCAGTTCGGTGTGCGTGAACATCTCATCGATGCCGCCGACGGCCATCGCGCTGAGGGTGCGCAGCGGGCCGGCGCTGATGGTGTTGACGCGGATTTTCTTGCCGCCGAGGTCGAAGGCGAGGTAGCGGGCCGTCGATTCGAGCGCGGCTTTGGCGACGCCCATCACGTTGTAGCCGGGGATGACCTGCGTGCTGCCGAGGTAGGTCAGGGCGATGACGCTGCCGCCGTTTTCCATCAAGGGCTGGGCGGCGCGCGTCAGGGCGATCAGGCTGTAGGCACTGATGTCGCACGCCTGCGTGAAGACTTCGCGCGGGGTGCTGGTGAAGGTGCCGTAGTCTTTCTTCAGGTAGTCCTTGTTGGCGAACGCCAGGCAGTGGACGAGGAAATCGATCTGGCCGAACTTTTCCTTCGCGGCGTCGAAGAAGGTTTTGATCGATTCGTCGCTGCCGACGTCGCACGGGTGCAGCCAGCTGTCGGCGAAGCCGCCTTCTTCCATGGCCTTACGGACACGGCGTTCGCTTTTGGTGGCGTCGCCCATTGGCAGATATCCGTAGCCGCAGGTCGCGCCCTGCTTGACCACGTTGTTCGCGATGTGCGACGCGATCGAGCGGTCGTTGGCGATGTTGAGAATCAGACCTTTTTTGCCGTCCAGCAGACCCATTGCAGCTCCTTCGTCTTGATCTTGGTGAAGGGTCAAGGTTACGGTCTGCGGCAAATCCCATCAAGTTAAGTCACCAAGGAGCGAGCCCATGTGGATGTACGTCGGAACAACAACGCGTCGGACCAGCCGCGGCATTTACGGCCTTGAACTGGACGAAACCACCGGCCAGTTCTCCGAGCCGAAGCTGATGGCGGAGACGAACAATCCGTCGTTCCTAGCGTTGTCGTCCAATGGCGAGCGCCTGTACGCGGTGGCCGAGCCGGGCACGTTCGACGGCCAACCGCACGCCGGTATCACCGCGTACGCGGTCGATAAAGCCAGCCGTGCGTTGACGGTCATCAATGCCCAGCCGACGGGCGAAACGGGCAACTGCCACGTCGGCGTCACGCCCGACGGCAAGTACGTCGGCGCGGCCGATTATGGCTCGGCCGTAGTCACGCTCGTTCCCGTCCGCGCCGACGGCGGCCTCGACCCGGCGACCACCAACATCAAACACAACGGCCGCGGCCCGAACCCGGAACGCCAGGAAAAAGCCCACGCCCACTGCGCCACGTCCGACCCGACCGGCCAGTACTTCATCGTCTGCGACCTCGGCATGGATGAAACCGTGGTCTACCGCATCACGAACGGAAAAACGCTCGAACGCCACAGCCACGCCACCGCCGCTCCCGGCGCGGGCCCGCGGCACGTCGACTTCGGCCGCGACCGGCGGTTCGCCTACGTCGTCAACGAACTGGATAACACGGTCGACGTGATGCGCTGGGACGCCAAGGCCGGCACGCTCGTGCGAGAACAAACCGTGCCGATGCTGCCACCGGACTTCAAGGCATACAGCAAGGCCGCCGAGGTCTGCGTCCACCCGAGCGGCCAGTTCGTTTACGCCAGCAACCGCGGGCACGACAGCATCGCCAAGTACCACGTCGACCGCGACACCGGCCACCTCAGCGTCGCGGGCCAGACGCCCTGCGGCGGGAAAAGCCCGCGGCATTTCGGCGTCGAACCGACCGGCAAGTTCCTTATCAGCTGCCACGAAGAATCGGACACGCTGGTGGCGTTCCGCATCAACGACCAGACCGGCGACCTGACGCCCACCGGCGGCGTCGCCAAGGTTAATCGGCCGATGTGTGTGGTGTTCACCGCGTGAACCGCCGCGGCCGAGCCGTCTTCGGGCTGATGCTGCTGGCCGGCTGCGCGAACGCGCCGCCGCGGGACCGGCAAAGCGTGATGACCACGCTCTACTTCGGCCTCACCCGGCCGGGCGGGACGGTGATCGCCGACGCGGAGTGGCAGTCGTTCGTCGAACAGGAAGTGGTGCCGCGATTTCCCGCCGGCTTCACCGTTCTCAACGGCGAAGGCGCGTGGCGGGAGCAGCAACAGACGATCCGTGAGCCGACACGGTTGATCGTCGTGATCCGCCGCGGCACAGCCGAGCTTGATGCGGCTATTGACGCGCTCCGAGCGGCGTATTGCCGACGCTTCAACCAGGAAAGCGTCATGCGGGTCGATCAGGACGTGCGGCGCGGCGCGTTCTAGTTTCTGCGGCACAATTTAACCCACTTAGGGCACGGCCCGCTGCGGCGGGCCCGCCGACCATCTCCTCGCGAAACCATCCGCCCGACTTTTGCGGGCGTACTATCGGTATGGGAGACCTTATGCACTGGACGTTTTGGACCATTGGCGGCCTTGGTGTCGCGTTAACGCTCGCGGCGTGCGTCCGCAGTTCGGACGCCGGCGAGTCGACCGAGCGCGGCGGGCGGATCAGCGTGAAGGCGTACAACGACAAGGGCCAACTCGTCGGCCCGATCGAAACTGATCGCGTCGTGAAAACCGACGCCGAGTGGCGTGCCCAGCTGACGGCCGAGCAGTACGACGTCGCCCGTCGTGAAGGCACCGAACGGCCGGGCAGTTGTGCCCTGCTTCACAATAAAGAGACCGGCGTTTATTCCTGCGTCGCCTGCGGGTTGCCGTTGTTCATCGCCGACACGAAGTTCGAAAGCGGCACCGGCTGGCCGAGCTTCTTCGGGCCGATCGCCAAGGAAAACGTCACGGAAATCGTCGACCGCAGTTACGGCATGGTGCGGACCGAAGTCGAGTGCGCCCGCTGCGACTCGCACCTCGGGCACGTCTTCAACGACGGCCCCGCGCCCTCCGGCCTGCGGTACTGCATGAACGGCGTTGCCCTGAAATTCACCCCGTCCACCGCGCTGGCCACGCTGGCCGACCCGATCACCGTCGCGGCCGCCACGCAGCCGGCTAAGTAAGCCAGCGGAAAGAGAGCCATGCACGTTCGTCAACGAAACCTTCTGCTCGGGAGTTTGCTTATGTTCGGTGTTGGACCAGTGGCCTGCTCACGCGGCGCAGTCGATTACAAAAGCTTTCCGGCCCCCAAAGAAGACCTGAAAGTTGCCGCCGACGCGGGCCCGCAAACCATCGTCCTCGGCGGTGGCTGCTTCTGGTGCACCGAAGCGGTCTACCAGCAAGTGCCCGGCGTCACCAAGGTCGTCAGCGGCTACGCCGGCGGTACGAAAGAGACGGCCAACTACGAAGCCGTCTGCACCGGCCGGACCGACCACGCGGAAGTCATTCAGATCACGTACGACCCGGGTAAGACGTCGCTGGGCAAGCTGCTGAAGGTTTTCTTCTCCATCGCCCACGACCCAACGACATTGAACCGCCAGGGCGCGGACAGTGGCCGGCAATACCGTTCCGCCATCTTCTTCGCCAACGAGGACGAAAAGCGCGTCGCCGCGGCCTACATCGCCCAGCTGAACGAGGCCAAGGCCTTCGACAGCAAGGTCGTGACCACGGTCGAGCCGCTGAACAACGCGTTCTACGTGGCCGAGGCGTATCACCAGAACTACGCCAACCAGCACCCGACCCAGCCGTACATCAGCCACAACGCACTGCCGAAGGTGGACAAGCTGAAAAAGGCCGGCGTCGACAAGGAATAACGTCGATGGGAGGGGCGCGGCTTTGACTGGGTTCGCAGCGACGTTTGAGGGTGGCACGAAGGCCATGGCCGCTTAAGCGGCCATGCCGGACGCGTGGTCATTCGCACGGGCAAAACAATTGAGGTCAAACCGCGCTAAATCGAAAGGCGTGGCACTTTCGTCACGCGACGGGCGCGGAAAAAGTCGCGCAGCAACGTCGCACACTCATCGGCCAGCACACCCGCCGTGACTTCGACGCGGTGATTCAGCCGCGGGTCTTCGCATAGCGTGTAGAGCGTACGCACGGCCCCCGCCTTCGGGTCATCGCAGCCGTAGACGAGCCTTGGCACGCGCGCATTGACGATCGCCCCCGCGCACATCGGACAAGGTTCCAGCGTGACAGCCAGCGTGCAATCAAGGACGCGCCAATGGCCCAGCGTCGTGGCCGCCTCGCGCAGCGCGACGATTTCCGCGTGGGCCGTAGGATCAGGGCAATTTTCGCGGGTGTTATGCCCGCGCCCGATGATCCGGCGGCTGGGTTCGTGCCAGATCACGCAGCCGATGGGCACTTCGCCGGCGCTGCCGGCGAGGCGGGCTTCCGCCAGTGCGAGGAACATCAGTTCGTCGGGCGTCATGTGCGGGACTGAAGCGGCCGAACAGTCTTGCGGGGTAATATTGTCCGGATCGGATGCCCGCAACGAGCTGGCGAACGGGCACGAAGCACACGCCAATCACCAACAAAAGCAACAGAGCGAACTGTACCGACGACAGGCTACGGGAAGCAAAATCGGCGAGAAGTTCGATCAACAATTCGATCGCCAGCACCGACACGACAAGGAACAAGGTCCGCCGAAAGTTGCTCATCGCCGGTTCCCACTACGGTTGAACACCGCTAGTCGACCGCGATGACTTTTTGCACGCCGGGCACTTTGTCTTTGATCGCCCGTTCGATGCCATGGTGGAGCGTCATGGTGCTGCTCGGGCAGCCGTGGCAGGCGCCGTGGAAGCGGATTTTCACCACATCGGCAACGACGTCGACCAATTCGATGTCGCCGCCGTCCGCCTGGACGGCCGGACGGATGCGCTCCAGGATCGCCCGCACTTGGTCGTTCGTGGATGAAGTGGTGTCGGCCGTCGTCATTTGAACCAGTATAGGGCCCCCTTCGTTCATGAACAATTTAATACCGAACCGCGTCCTAATTGATACGCTATCGCTGATAGCGAATATTCAGCTGGAAGTTCGCCGCCTGGTTGCTGGTGCTGGCGAATTGGATCGTGCCGGGTGAGCCGGCCTCAAGCGTTACGCCGGTCCAGCCCATCGGCCCTTCAATGAGCCGGCCGGTGCCGTCGAAGAAGCTGTAGCGGTATTCCAGGTAAAGCGTGTGCTGGATCGCCGACCGCAGCGGCACGGTGACGTGCAGCAGGCCGAACGGGTCGCGGGTGACGCGCTCGGGGCCGAAGGCGGTGTCGTGGCGTAGCTGCTCTTTTTGTTCCTGGCTGAGGACGATGCCGAAATGGTCGTCTGTGTCGGCCCGGCCGCGGGCGGTGGAGACCTGTTTGTCCTGACAGCCGGCGGCTAATAACAGGCCGGCGAGGATGAGCGTGCGGTGCGTGTTCATTCGGTCTGACTCCACTTACGGATTCGGTTGCGTGGCCGGCGGTTGCAGGGGGCCAGACGTCGACGCCTCGCCCGGTCCTTGGCCTTGTCTTTGTGTATCGGCCGGCGGACGGGGGGCACTCCACGTCTGCGTCATGTCGTTCATCAGCTTGCGCGCCAGAAACCGCGTGTACTCATTTAACACCGGTTTATCGAGCGGCGGCGGCACGTCGATCACCGCCCGCGCCAGCGATTCGCCGCCCCGCGTGTTCATCGCCTCGGCGATCAGCCGGATCGACAGCCCCTGCGGCGTCTGCTTCGTGGGCCTGGCCTGCACCTGAATCAGCACGTCGGCCTGATTATTCGTCGAAAGATCAGTGAGCGCCTCGCGGCCGCCCTGCTCCAGCCGCCGGGCCTGGCCTTCCGTCAGCCGGGGCGAGACGAGCGCCACGCGGCCGCCCGCGGCCATCCAGTCGCTCAGGACGCTTTCGATCGCGTCGTAGTCGATCCGCCGGGCCGAGGCTTCGTCGTATTCGCCGGGGGCGAGGTAGTGTTCGGTGCGGTCGCGCAGCTCGGCCGGGCCGGTGGTTTCGAAGCGGTCGGACGGCTGGGCAATGGTGCGGCCCCAGGCGTCGATGACGGCCCCGCTGCTTTCGGCCTTGACGGCCCCCGTCGCCTCACGCGTGCGTTGCACGCCGCTGACCGGGCCGCCGGGGTTCGTTTGAACGATCTGTCCGCCGAGCGTGCGGTTGACGAACAGCATCATTCGCGGCCGGCCGACTCGTTCGTACGTGGCCACGAACGCCCCCTGCTCCGGCGGCTGTTGCGACAGCAGCGGCTCGTCGGCGTACGGCGGGCGGTTGGCCAGCGTCGGGTCCGTCGGCGGCAGCGGCTTGGTGGGCGAGTCGGTCGTGACCGTGTACGTCCCCACCGGCGGAATGGCCGCCCGCGGGGGTGGCGGCGTGTTGTCGCTGCCGCACCCGTTCGCGACGACGGCCGTCACCGCCGCTATCAGAATTCGTCCCGCACCGGTCTTGCTCACGCCTGCTCCTTGGTCGCCTCGTCAGACACATCGTAGCGCCGGACGATTGTCGCGCCGGCCTGAAATGTTGTCGACCAGACGCCTTGGGCTGTCGAGAACGGGTTGGTCCGCATAAGCTGTGGTCATGAGCTACGGCCAACCGCCCGCCGTCCCGACCCCGCCGATCAACAAGAACCTGCCGCGCATTCTGGTGTGCGACGACGACCAGATTTTCCGCAAGCGCTTGGTCCGCGCCTTCCAAAGCCGCGGCTACGAGACGATCGACGCCCCCACGCCCGCCGACGCCATCGAACTCACGAAGCGCTTCAAGCCGGCCCGCGCGGTGCTCGATTTGAAGATGCCCGGCAAGTCCGGCGTCGAACTGATCGACGACCTGACGGCCATCGACTCCGACATCGACATCGTCATCCTCACCGGCTTCGGCAGCATCGCGACGGCCGTCGACGCGGTGCACCGCGGGGCCCTTGATTACCTGACCAAACCCGCCGACGCCGACCAGATCCTGGCCGCCTTCGAACGCGACGGCGAACTGCCGCCCCAAGTGCCCGACAACCAGCCGACCCTGGCCCGCGTGGAATGGGAACACATCCAGCGTGTCCTGGCCGACTGCAACAACAACATCAGCCAAGCCGCCCGGAAGCTGGGCATTCACCGCCGCAGTCTGCAACGCAAGCTGGCGAAGATGCCGCCGTTCGAGTGAGCCGTGAGTAACGTTTTTGTAGGGTGGGCACTGCCCACCATCCCGGGACGAAGGACAGTGCCCACTTTATGAAACCGCTACGCGCGGTCCCCGGTTGGCCGCGAGAACCGACGTCCCAGTTTCCAGAAGCTCACTGTGGCGACCGACGAAGCGAGAAACGTAAGCACGTAACGCTCACGTGGGATCGGGTGATAACGCCCGTCATGATAGTCCACGCTCCGGACGCTCATGCCCATGTGGTAGAACGCTATGCAGAAGCAGATGACGGACAGGAGAAAGAGGATTGCCGGCTTCATAGTCGGTTTCGCCTGTGCGGCATAATAGCTTCGTAGGATGGGCAGTGCCCACCCTACGGAACCAGTTCGAACAATCCCGTCACACGAGTTACGGTGCCTTCAGCGACTCGCCTGCTGCCCTCATGGCAGAAGAACCTTACTCCCGGGGTGATTCGGCTACGATGGACGGCTTCGCGCATTTCATCAACTATCACGTACATCCGCGCAGTGAGCCGTGTGTTGACTGGCAGCGGCAAGTCGTCCACGCGCGAGCATCCTTCTGTGTCAAGGAAGTCCGGCCAGATCATGTAGAGCGTAGCGGACGGATCGTCCGCGTAAGCGAAGTCCCACCGGATGCCGTTGGTTACTGAAGTATTGCGACCACCTTCTGCTTTGCTGAAGATGCGGATAGAAGCCTCAAAGTCTTCATTTCGATCCGAATGTCGGGAAATCATCCGCCCCACCACATAGACGTTCAACCACTCAAGCCGCCATTTTGGCGAAGCTTACTGATAGCTGTTCGGCCGACGTGCCGCGACTCACCGCAGGCGACTGAGTGTAATGGCGTGTCGTCGAATTTACGCAGGCCGAACTCCATACACACGGCTGTACGTTCGACTTCCGTCAGCGGTGACAGCAGGCGTTCGACTTGGTCGGCTAGATCGACACCGTCGATCCCGCCGCGGCCGCCGTCCGCCGCATGAGCGGCGACCATTCCCAAACCGAAAACCACCGGTCCCGCCTTCGTCTGCCGGCCGACCGTGCGGGCGAAGCCTTTCATCAAAGCCAGCGTGGCGTACGTGCTGAACTTGTTCCCGCGGCGGGTGTCGAAGCTTTCCACGGCCCGCATCAGCGTCAGGCTGCCCTCGCTGACCAGTTCCGGCAGCGTAATGTCGGGGCGCACGTGCTTTTTCGCGACGGCGACCACCAGCCGCAGGTTCGCGCGGACGATTTGGTTGCGGACACCCGTCGCCGCGGCGAGCAGGCGGTCGATCTGCGTCAGGTCGCGGCGGCGGACCTTGGCCGGGTCAAGGCGGTGGCGCGCCTGGGCGGCCTGGAACTTGCGGAAGTTGTACTGCAGGAAAAGCGCCCGCTCCTGCGTCGGCGTAAGCACCCGGTGGGCACAGACGGCCGCCAGTCCGGACGGCAGGCCCCGGAACTGCCGGTCGGCGGAGGCGGCCGACGGCGCTTCCGCTTCGATCGGCTGCTGGGCCAGCAGCGCGGACAGAATCGCCTCGGCGTCGGGCTGGTGATAGAGCGGGTCGTCCAGGAACTTGGTCCGCCGGCCGAGGGCGCGGGCGATGCGCTCGGCGAGCAGAATCCGCGAGGCGGTCGACCGGGGTAAGCTCGCTTCAGAGGCGCATCGCGCGAGCGGCAAGCCGTCGGCGTGGAGACGGACGACAGTGGCGACTGCCGCCGCGGAAGCCGTCGGTGGTCGGCCGACGATCAGGGCGGCCTCCGGGTGTTCGGCGTCGTGCTTGCGCAGTTCGGACTCGATCGCTAACGCCGAGCGACCCAAGATACGGCCGATGCGGGCGGCGATTTCATCCACCGGCCGGCGTGGGTTCGTCGTCAGCCGGCGCGTGTGCCTGCGAATCGTTTCCCATTCGCCGTCGACAATGCGGCTGCAATTGACGGTCGCCTGCAGGCTGTGGCGGTGGGCGGCGAAGAACTGTTCGACCACGCCCAAACGGAACCCAACGCGCCGTTTGCCGTCCGGGAACACGAACCGGCGGGCGGCCAAGCCGCGACGCCGCCAGCGCTGGATCGTTTTGCTGGTGACGTTGAACTGGGCGACAAGGTCGTCGATCTGCAACACCGGCTCGGCCCGTTCGGCCGTGTGGTCGTCGAGTGTTTCGGACACGCTCTCGATCAGAAGGCCGAGGTCGTGCTGCAAGGCCAGGCCGGTGGCGAGGTCGGTCGGCGGCGTCTCGGGGCGGTAATCGGTGATGCGGTAGACGACATAAGCCGGCGGGTACGCCTTGGCCGGGTCCACGCTCAGCAGCAAGGTTTCGGCCGCCTGCAACTGCTTCTCACGCACGCCGGCCGGCGCGAACGCCATCTGCCGGGCGAGAGAGGCGATGAAGTCGAGGCGGAATCGTGGCACCGCTCTTATTATCCGCTGCGGCGGAACGTCGCGTCAAGTATGAAGTTAGAGTTCATGTAGGGTGCATGCACTCGACGGCAAATGTCCCAGATCTCTGGGAAGATCACCGCGGCTTGAGTCGTAACGTTTGGGTGGCAAGGCTTGTACGCAAGCCTTGCCACCCAAACCATCGCCCCCTTCAATGCCGCCTTACGCAAGGAGGTGGGAAAAGGGATCCGAAACGACAGCGGCCGGCCCGTTGCCGGGCCGGCCGCTGGTTGCTTTATCTGGCATCGTGGAAAGCGGTTATGCTTCCGGCGTCGCTTCGGCCGCCGGCGTGGCCGGGGCGGCTTCGGTCGTTTCGCCCCTGAACTTCTTCAGGGCGGCGGTGGCGAACAGCTTCTTCTTTTCCGTCCGCTTCTTGCGAAGGCCGGCCGCACGGCGGATGGTGCCGGTCGGCTTCCGGGTCTCTTCGGGGATCAGTTCCAACTGGACGATGTCACCGGCGTCGCCGATGCGCCACGTGCCCAGCTTGACGATCCGCGTGTAACCGCCGGGACGGCCGACGTAACGCGGGGCGACTTCATCGAACAAACGCTGGACCACGGTCTTCTCGTGGCCCTTTTCGTTCAGAATGAAGTCCTGGTTCTCGTCGGTCACGCGGCGGTCCTGCAGCTGCGCGATCACCCGACGACGCGAGTTCAGGTCGCCCTTGCGGGCGAGCGTGATCAGCTTCTCGACGAAGGACACGAGTTCCTTCGCCTTCGGCAGCGTCGTCTTGATCTTGCCGTGTTCGAACAGCGACTGGGCCATATTGCGGCGAAGCGCGATACGGTGCTCGGTGTCGCGGCTCAGCTGACGACCACGGACTAAATGGCGGCTCATGGCAAATTCCTATCTAACAAGATGCCGAGAGCGGCATCGCTGCGGCCGGGGTCGTTAGACCTGATCGGCCTCAGTGGTTTCGGTTTCTTCGGTCTCGTCTTCGTCTTCCTCGTCGTCGTCGCCGAGGTCCAGGTCGTCGCTGCTGAAGCTCGGGATCTGGCCGGCGGCCAGGGCGTCGAGATCCATGCCCAGGCTCAGGCCCATGTCGGCCAGACGACGCTTCACTTCACGCAGGCTGGTCTTGCCGAACGAGCGGACCTTCAACAGGTCGGCGTCCGTCTTCTGCACCAGGTCACGCACATTCGCGAGCTTGGCGCTTTCCAGGCAGTTGTTGGCCCGAACGCTCAGGTCCAGTTCTTGGACCGTCATGTTCAGCTTGTGTTCCAGGTCCGGGTCGATGGTCGGCTTGGCGGTTTCCCGCAGGCTTTCCATGGCCTCTTCGCTGATCACGTCGTTGCCCAGTTCGAAGTACTGCACGAACGGGTTCAGGTGCTTACGCAGGATCTTGGCGGCTTCGACGACGGCCAGCTCGGGGCTGATCGTGCCGTTGGTCCAGACTTCCAGGATCAGGCGGTCGTAGTCGGTCTTCTGGCCGACGCGGGCGTCTTCCGTGGCGTAACGCACGCGGGTGACGGGCGAGAAAATGCTGTCGACGGCGATCACGCCGACGTCCTGCGGGCCGTCCGGCTCGGTCATGTTCTCATTGGCCGTGCGGTAGCCGCGGCCCTTGCCGACGGTGAACTCGATTTCGAACTCCACGTCTTCGGTCAGGGTGGCGATCACGTGGTCCTTATTGACCACCGTGATGGACGGGTCGGCTTCGATCATGCCGACGGTGACGGGGCCGGCCTTGCTGGACCGGACCTTCATGATTTTGGGATCGTCGCTTTCCAGCTTCACGACCATACCCTTGACGTTCAGGATGATGTCGACGACGTCTTCGACGACGCCGTGGATCATGCTGAACTCGTGGTCCGCGCCTTTGATGCGGACGTGGGTGACGGCCGCGCCTTCGAGGCTGCTGAGCAGGATGCGGCGCAGGCTGTTGCCCACGGTGGTCCCGAAGCCACGCTCGAAGGGCTCGACGGTGAACTTACCGTACTGGTCGGTCGAAATATGATTGTCGCGAATAACACGCGACGGCAGCTCTAGGCCGCGCCAACGAATACGCATGGGGGTTTCTCCGGTCGGTCCCGCGTCGAATTGCCGACAGTTCCCGTCCACACCGTTGTGGACCATCTGTACGTCAGCCTCGCCGAAGCGGGAAAATATCTTAGGAGTGGGAAGTTGACAGCGGGAAGCGGGAAGAGAAGAAAGACAAGTCTTTGCTTCCCACTTCCCACTCATTACTTCCCACTGTTTTACACCCGACGCTTCTTCGGCGGGCGGCAGCCGTTGTGCGGCAGCGGGGTCACGTCTTCGATGCCCAGCACCTTCAAGCCCGCGTGCTGCAGGTTAAGGATGGCCTGCTCGCGGCCGGCGCCGGGGCCTTTGACCTTGACGTCGACTTCCTGCAAGCCGCTCTTCTTCGCTTCCTGCGCGGCCTTATCGGCGGCGCGGCCGGCGGCGAACGGCGTGCTCTTGCGGGCGCCTTTGAAGTTGACAGTGCCGGCGCTGGCCCAGGAGAGGGTTTCGCCGTTGGTGTCGGTGATCGTGACGATCGTGTTGTTGAAAGTCGCCTTGATATAGACGACGCCGCGGGTGACACCCTTGCGGTACTTTTTGGTGGCGGGCTTGCCGCCGGCCTTCTGGTCTGCCATTGCGATTCCTTGTGGATCAACGGGCTTTGGGCCCTACCCACGTATGAGACGAGTGGGAAGTTGAAAGTGGGAAGCGGGAGGTGAGAACATGCGGAAGTCTTTTATGAACTTCCCACTTCCCACTCTCAACTTCCCACGGTCTTACTTGCCGAGTTCTTTGACGCCCTTTTTGCCGGCGACGGTCTTGCGCGGGCCCTTGCGGGTGCGGGCGTTCGAGCGGGTGCGCTGGCCGCGCACCGGCAGCGACCGGCGGTGCCGGTTGCCGCGGAAGCTCTGGATGTCGCGCAGCCGGCCGATGTTCTGGTTGATCTGGCGGCGCAGGGCGCCCTCGACCAGGTGCGAGCGGTCGATGATGCCGATGATCTTCGCCAGCTCTTCCTCGCTCAGCTCCTTCGCCCGGCGCTGCCCGTCGATGGCGGCTTCCTTCAGGATCT
>DASVSC010000201.1:0-3415 GCA_036388295.1 Tepidisphaeraceae bacterium
TGCCGGCCGGTGATGTGGAGACGGTGCTGGGCATCCTCGCCGCCCGCGCCCTCGACGAACGATGGCTGACCGTGGTCTACCGTCTCGACCCGGCCGAGATGGACCGGCTGATGCCGCTGGAGGTGGTGCCGACGCCGCAGCGCGTCGTGCGCGTCGGGCTGGTAATCGTGCGCGGGCTGGACCCGGACGTGGACGACGAAATCGACCGCCTGATCGCCCAGTTCGGCGACGCCGACTACGCCAAACGGCAGGACGCGATGGACCGACTGCGCTCCATCGGCAACCCCGCGACGGGCAAGCTGCAGCGCGCGGTGAATCACACGGACTTGGAAATCGCCCAACGCGCCGAAACCCTGCTGGCGGAACTGGCCAAGCAGAAAACCGAGTAGAGCAGGCAGTGCCCGACTTTTGGTAGAGCCGCGCCGTTTGTGATTCGTTTTCACCCGGCCGGCGGCAATTGGCGGGCTTGATACGCTTCGAGCGTTTTCTGCAGCGCCGCCTTTTCCGCCGGCTGACGGCTGGCGGCGATGGCCTTCTGTGCGGTTTCGGTCGCTTTGGTCCAGTCGTTGTTGAGCGCGAACAGGCGGGCGACGGTGTCCAGCACGGTCGGCTCCGTGCCACCCGTCAGTTCGTCGGCCTTCGCTGCCAGCTTTTGTCCGACGCGCCAGTCCGCCGCCGTCATCGCCGGCACGCTGGCGATCGTCCAGGCTACCGAGTTGAGCACGACGGGGTCTTGCGACGACAGCATGGCCTCGGCCCTCATTCGCGCGTCGTCGGCCCGCCGGTGACGCAGCAGCAGGCCGAACTCGAACAAATCGATGCGCTCCGCCAGGCCCGGCTGCAGGGCTTTGAGCGCGCCGCCGGCCTTGAGCGCGGCATCGACGTCGCCGGCCTTTGCCGCGGCATTCAGCTGCTGGCGCAGCGTCTCGGACTGAAGCTGCTCCGCCGCCGCCGTCTTCGCGTCGTATTGGCCCGCGACCACTCGCGCCAGCACGCGCTCGAGCCCCATCGGGTGCCCGATCCAGGCGATCCGCTTGTCCTTGTCGACCAGGAACGCCGTCGGAATACTGCCCAGCCCGGCCGCCGTCATCCAGGTGGCCGCCATCGCGCCGGTGGGCACTTTCGATTTGTCATCGAGGGCGACGCGGTAGTCGAAGCGGTCGCCCATCTGATCGACGAAAGGCTTCACGAGCGTGTCGTCGTCTTCGAAGCAGTTCTGCCCGATGAACACGACCTCTTTGTACTTCTTGGCCAGTTCGGTCAGGTGCGGAATGGTCGCCCGGCAGGGGCCGCACCAGGTGGCCCAGAACTCGACGACGTAAATCGTCCCGCTCTCGATCTGCGGCACGGGTTCGCCTTTGACCCACGCCCCCACCGCCAGTGGCGGCGCGGGCTCGCCCACGCGCACGGCGGGCTCGGCCGCAATCGCGGGCGACGCCAGAGCGCCGATGAGCAGCGTCGCCGCAAGAGTTCGTCGCAGGTTCATACCGGTATTGTAGGGTACGATTCATCCCGCCGTGTCCGCGCGGTGGGATGATTTCAGCCTACTTCCCACGCAATCATTCGGCATCAATTGATCTTATTCGGCCTTGAAGACACGGAACGAGTTCGCGGGGACGGACATTTCGAACGACGCCCCGCCGTTGCCGTTAATGCCGCGGCGGCCGGCGCTGGGGTTGGTGGGGCTGAGGTTGACGTTGCCCTGGCGGCCGCCGGTGCGATTGTTGCCCGGAACGGCGGCCAGCGTCTGGTCGGACAGCAGATCGCGCAGCTGCGTCGCGTCCGTAACGGCCACCCGCGCCGTCACCGGCCGTGACTGGTAGTTCTGCACGATCAGCGTGCGGTTGTCGTAAGCGAACAGGCTGACGTGATCGGGCGCGTCGAGGTTGACGAACGTCTCCGTCCCCAGCAGCTGACGCAGCTGATTCAATGCGTGCTGCGGCAGACGGTACAGATCGGCAAAATCATCCGGAACGGCCAGGGCGTAGAACGTGCCTTTGCCATAGCCCGCGGCGATGACCATCGGCGACCCGCTGGCGGCGGTGCTGAACTGCAGCGCCGGCCAGGCGTCGTTCTCCTGGTGCCGCATCTGTGGGATGAGGATATTCAGGTCGGCCGGCGCGGTCGTCGGGCCGCCGGGTTGCGGCGCTGCGCGTTGTCCGCCGCGGCCGCCGACCGGGAAGGCCTTGGCCATCACCCGTGCGCCGGTGAGGTGAATCTCCGCTAGGCCTTGAAAGCCTTTGTCGCCGAGCTTTTCCATCAGCTTCGTGGTGGCGATCGCGCGGCCGCCGTTCATCACGAACTTCTCTGTCTTGGCGACCAGATCAGGGTCGTGCGCGGAGGCTTCGGTCAGCAGCACCGCCGGCGCGTTCGTCGGGAAGTCGGGGACCAGGTTGACCGGCACGCCGACCATGCCGAGGTAGTTCGGCAGGTATTCTTCGCCGAGCGAATTGCACGGCTTGTACGTGGCGATGCCGACCGGCCGGCCGAGCTTGCCGAGGAAGCCGTCCAGGAATTCGGCCGAATAACCGGCGATGCGGGCGACGTTCGTGGGCGTGAACGTCGAGCCGTCCGGCTGCGTGGTCGGCTTCATCAGCCCCGCCAGCGTGGCGGCCGGGTCGACCGGCTCGCGCGGCGGGTTCAGGCGGGCGCTGATCTGCACCGAGTTGAAAAGGATGATCTCGGGCACTTTGGCGAAGGCCGTGTTCCAGAACTGCTCGGCGTAGCGTTCGACGTCCTGCCCGCCGTCGATCCAGCCGCCCTGATTCGCGCCGGGCTTGATATTGTTGAAGTAGATCGTCTGCAGGTAGCTCTGGTACGACTGCAGCCGCTGGCCGCTATTCGGGTTGCGGGTTTCGGTGCCGGTGTAAATGGCGTCGAACAGCTTCGGCTCGACGGCCAGATCGTAGCCCAGGCCTTGGAAGGCCTCGTACCAGTTCGGGAACTTGATGATTAAATGCACCTTCGGGTTCACCGCCTTGGCCGGGGCGATGATCAGGTTCTTCGACACGTCGGCCATCAGTTCGCAGCGGAACTGCGACCAGGTTTTGTTGCCCTTGGCCGCGACGTCGGACTCGGTCTTGCTGTTCGTGAAATAGAAATCGTCGAGGATGATTTCGTCGAAGTGCCGGGCGGTGAACTCCACCATCGCCTTGACCTTGTCCCGGTCGGCGGGCGCGGTGTAGCAATAGGATTCGAAGCCATTGGGCTCGTTGGCGGTCAGGCCGAGGCCGCCGGAGACTTTGATGCCGCGATCGGCGAAGAACTTCTTCAGCGTCACCACGCTCGCCTCGGTGGCGAGCTGCCCGTTGCGCGTGGTTTCCAGATACACCTTGTCGACGCGCACCTGCTTCTCAATGTCCGCCCACTGCTTCGTGAACGCCTCGAGGTTGTCCGGAATGGACTGCGTCTCCTG
>DASVSC010000202.1:0-12494 GCA_036388295.1 Tepidisphaeraceae bacterium
CGTCGCAGCTGACCTACGTCGGCATCTTCGCGCAGCAGCACCGCGGGCAGGAATCGGCCGGCATCGCCGTGACCAACGGCCGCGATCTCAACGGCCACGCCGGGATGGGCCTGGTCAGCCAGGTGTTTACGCCCCGAATGCTCAACGAAGAACTCGCCGGCCATGGGGCGATCGGGCACGTGCGCTATTCCACGACCGGCTCGTCAAAGCTCTGCAACGCCCAGCCGCTTCTTCGCGAGCACCGATTGGGCCCCGTCGCCATCGCCCACAACGGCAACCTGATCAACGCCCCGCTCCTGCGCAAGCAGTACGAAGCGAAGGGCCACATTTTCCAGAGCACGACGGACACAGAAATCATCGTGCACCTGATGGCCGACCCGCACTACGTGGACAAGCGCGACCCGCTGGCCTACGTGCTGCGGATGCTGCAGGGCGCGTATTCGCTGCTGTTTCTGTTCCCCGACCGCATCGAGGCCGCTCGCGACCCGTGGGGCGTGCGGCCGTTGTCGCTGGGGAAGCTGCCGGAAGGGCAGTTCGTGGTGGCGAGCGAGACGTGTGCGTTCGACGCGATCGGCGCGGAGTTCGTCCGTGACATCGAGCCGGGCGAGATCGTCACGATCAGCCATGCCGGCGTCAGCAGCCGCCGTTTCGCAGAAGCGTTGCCGCCGGGCGCGCAGTGCGTGTTCGAGCACGTCTATTTCGCCAACCCCGCCAGTCGCGTGTTCGGCAGCAACGTGCAGAAGGTCCGCGAAGCCCTGGGCCGCCAGCTCGCGCGGGAGTCGGCCATCGACGCCGACTGCGTGATCCCCATGCCCGACTCCGGGCGTACGGCGGCGCTCGGCTTCAGTAAGGAATCGGGCATTCCGTTCGTCGAGGCGATCGTGCCCAACCGCTTCGTCGGCCGCACGTTCATCCTGCCGGACCAGGCCGCACGCGACCGGGCGGTGAACCTGAAGCTCAACATCATCAGCGACCTGGTGCGCGACCAGCGGCTGATCGTCGTCGACGATTCCGTCGTCCGCGGCACCACCACGCGTTCCAAAATGCGAGCGCTTCGCCGGGCGGGGGCTAAAGAGATTCACCTGCGCATCAGCTGCCCGCCGATCCGGCATCCCTGTTTTTACGGAATCGATTTCGCCTCGCCGGAGCAGTTGATCGCGCACCGCCGTACGGTCGACGAAGTGCGCGACTTTATCGAAGTCGACAGCCTGGCGTACCTGTCCCTGGACGGCCTGCTGGGGGCCAGCGGCGTGCCGACGGCGGACGCGTGCACGGCGTGTTGGAGCGGCGAATATAAAATCCCGATCGACCACGCCGTCAGCAAGCTGGAGTTCGAACGCGACCAGCTGCGCATGTTCTAGGGCCCGTTCGACGCCCAAATGAGCATGGCCCGCTTCAGCGGGCCTTGTCTGCGGCTAAACGTCCAACGCGCAGGCCCGCTGAAACAGGTCAGGCCTGAAAGTTTGAGTCGATCGTCAGAACCGATAACCTGATCCCGCGGCCCGCCAGCCGCCGGACAGCGCCATCCCCATGCGTCGCAAACTGCTCATCAGTCATCTGATCGCTGCGGTGGTTATTACGGCCATGGTGCGGGTGGTCGTCGAATGGATCGTCCTGCCGCAGTTGCAGGCTATGCCGGGCGGGAACGCCGAGGCCCGGCAGCTTCTGAATGATCTGTCGGTCGTGCTGCTGGTGGTCGCCCTGATCGTGGCAGCGACCGTTTTCGTCGCGTTCGACACGCTGATCTGGCGGCACGTCACGTCGTTCACGCAACAGCTGCGGTCCGTAGCCGGCGCGGCCGACCCTTCGGCGCGCGTGGCAACGCAAGGCGGCGGCGACCTGCAACGGCTCGCCCAGCCGGTCAACCGCCTGCTCGGCAACCTGCAGGCCGCGCAGGCGGACCTGCAAACGACGGAACGCCGCTTGGCCCTGGCGCTGGAAGCCACCGGGGACGGGCTTTGGGACTATCACGCCGACGCCGGCACGTACTTCTCCCCGTCTTACTACGACATCCTCGGCTATCCCAGCAGCAGCGATCAGCTGCAGCCGGAGAACTGGCTGAAGATCGTCCACCCCGACGACGAACCGCCGTTGCAGGAACTGCTAACGCAGGTCAATCGCAGGCAGACTGGCCTGCTGTCGATGGAGCTGCGCATGCAGACGGCCGAGGGCGCGTGGAAGTGGGTTTGCCTGCGCGGCCGCGTGATCAGCCGCATGCCGGACGGCCTGCCCAATCGCATGATCGGCACGCTGCAGGACATCACCGATCGCAAGACCGACGAGGAAGAACTTCGCGCCTATGCCGCGCGGCTGGTACGGGCGAAAGAAGAATTGGAACGCAGCACTAAGGAACTGGCCGCGAAGACCGCCGAAGCCGAGGCCGCCAAAGCAACGGCGGAAGAGGCGTCACGCGTGAAAAGCGTGTTCCTGGCAAACATGAGTCATGAGATCCGAACGCCGATGAGCGCGATCATCGGGTTCGCCAACCTGCTGCTCGACGAGCGCCTGCCCACCGCCGAGCGCACGCGCTGCGTCGAAACCATCGGCCGGCAGGGCCAGCACCTGTTGTCGCTGATCAATAACCTGCTCGACTTGTCGAAAGTTGACGCCGACAAGATGACAGTCGAATCGATCGAATGCGACCCGGCCCAGATCATGGCCGATGTCGAATCGATGACCGCCGCCCGCGCATTCGATAGGCAGCTGCCGCTTACGATCAAGGTCGCCAGCGACGTCCCGCGTCGCGTGCGGTCAGACCCGACGCGCCTGCGCCAGGTGCTGCTGAATCTGGTCAGCAACGCCATCAAGTTCACGCAGACGGGTGGCATCGAGGTCGAACTGACGAAGTGGACCGCGCCCGACGGCGCGGCCGGGCTGCGGTTCACCGTGACCGACACCGGCATCGGCATGGACGAACAACAGGTGGCCCGGCTATTCGAGCCGTTCAGCCAAGCGGACGTTTCCACCACGCGCAGGTTCGGCGGCACCGGACTGGGCCTGGCGATCAGCAAGCAGCTGGTCGAAATGATGGGCGGCGCTATCACGGTGCACAGCACGGCGGGCCAAGGTTCACGCTTCGAACTAACCATCACCGCGCCGGTCTGCGACGCCCATTCGACCCCTTCACGCGCTACGGCAGCGCCCGAGTTGCGGCCGGGCCTGCGTGTGCTGCTGGCGGAGGACGGGGAGGACAACTGCCGTCTGATTAAGTTCTACCTCAGCCACGGCGGCGTCGAGTGTGAAGTGGCGGAGAACGGGCGCGTCGCAGTCGAACGCGCGCTAGCCGCCGAAGCGGCGGGGCGGCCGTTCGATCTGGTGCTGATGGACATGCAGATGCCCGAAATGGACGGCTGCGCGGCCACGCTCGCGCTTCGCCGCGCGGGCTTGTCCGTACCGGTGATTGCCTTGACCGCGCACGGCACGGAAGAGGCGCGTCGCCAGAGCTTCCGTGCCGGTTGCAGCGAGCACTTGGTCAAGCCGCTCGACCACGCAACCCTGATGAGCAGCATTGCCGAACACACGCAGGCTGACGGCAAGTCGAAGCGGTGGACGACCGACAGCACGCTCACCTGCGACCCGCGTTTCATGGAACTGCTGAACGCCTACGTGTCCGAACTGCCGGCGCAGGTGACGGAACTGATCGAATTATCGGACGGCTCGGCCTCGCCGGCCCTGCGGCGCTTGCTGCACCAGATCAAAGGCGCAGGGGGCGGCTACGGTCTGCAGCCGATTTCTGCCGCCGCCACGCGAGCCCAGGCGGCTTTTGACGCAGGTGATGTCAACTTGCTTGGCGATTGTGTCGATGAATTGGTCAGGCTGATGCGTTCCGTCAGTGGGTACGACCGCGCCCGGGAAGCTCGTTCATGCAACAGCGTGTTTTGATCATCGACGATTCGCCCCAAATCCACCGCCTGGTGGAGGCGTGGCTTAAGAGTGACATTATCGAAATTGCGTCCGCCTCGACCGGTACGGCCGGCCATCAATTGGCCGTAGCGTGGCAGCCGGACCTGATCCTGCTCGACGTCGACCTGCCGGACACGAGTGGGTTCGATTTGTGCCGCCAGCTCAAAAGCGACGAAATCTGCTGCAAGATCCCGATCGTCTTCCTCACCGGTGCCGCCAGCCCTGAAGACCGGGTGGCCGGGTTGAACCTGGGGGCGGTCGATTACATCGTCAAGCCGTTCCATCCTGCCGAGTTTCAGGCGCGTTGCCGGGCGGCGCTGCGGACGAAATACCTGCTGGACCTGTTGCAGCAACGTGCGCAGATCGACGGGCTTACAGGCCTGCGCAATCGCTCTTTCCTGGACGAACGCCTGACGACGGAACAGGCCAGCATTCGCCGGCACGCCCGCCCGCTGGCGTGCGTGATGATCGACGTCGACCACTTCAAGGCCGTCAATGACCTGTACGGCCACGCCACCGGCGATGAAGTGCTGCGCGCGGTGGCCGACGTGCTGCTGCAGACGACGCGCATCGAAGACGTTGTGGCGCGTTACGGCGGCGAAGAGTTCACCATCATCACGCCCGGCGTCGACGCCAGCGGCGCGACTGTCGTGGCGGAGCGGGCCCGGCACGCGATCGAAACCATGCAAATCAGTCGCGGTCCGACCGTGCTGAAGGTCACCTGCAGCTTCGGCATTGCCGAGTACGACCCGCAGCAGCCTGCGAACCTGATCCCGCATGCCGATGCCGCGCTCTATGCCGCCAAAGCCAGCGGCCGAAACCGCGTGGAAGTCTTCACGCCCGACATGCTGAACCGCCCGAGCGTGCGTGCGGCCTGACACGGGCCGCCGCGAAACGGCATCCGCTGCCCCGTCGCCCGCGTACGATCCCGTGATGGCTTCCCGTTCCTTCCACTCCGGCGCAACCCGGGCGCTTACGATTTGTGTGAGCGTCGTAGTGGTCGCCGTGTCGGTGGCCCTGCTGACCCGGCCCCGGCCGCCCGCGTCGTACGGCGCGGGCACGAACGACTATATCGGCCGAATGGCCCCGGATTTCGTCCTCGCCGACCTCGACGGTAAGCCGTTGTCGCTGGCGTCGCTGAAGGGACGCGTGGTGGTGCTGGATTTGTGGGCCAGCTGGTGCCCGCCGTGCGTGGAGGAACTGCCCACCAACACGGCCATTGCCGCCGGCTATGTCGATCGTGGCGTCGCCTTTTACGCCGTCAATCTCGGCGAGTCGGCCGACCAGGTCCGGCAATTTCTCACGGCCCAGAAGTTGAACCCGCCGGTGCTGCTCGATCCGACCGGCATCACCGGCGAGAAGTACGGGGCCCAGTACATTCCACTGCTCGTCGTGATCGACGCCGGCGGCCGGATCGTGGCGCACGGGAATCTATCGCCCGACGAAGTGCACAAGACGTTGCCACAATGGATTGAAAGCGCGCTCAAGAGCGGTCAAGCTGACGCACGTGGACCCGTCTGACCTGCAACTCATCCGCGAAGTGGCCGACCTCACCGGCGGCAGCCCGCCCGAATGGACCGACAGCAGTGCCCCCACGCTGCAAACGCGCAACGACGATTCCCTTTACTACATCGGCGTGATCGGCGGCAAAGACGTCGGCAAGAGCAGCCTCGTCAACGCGCTGCTCGGCCGGCCGCTGGCGGGCGTGTCGGCGCATGGCGAAGGCACACGCCGTGCCCTCGCCTACGCCCACCGCGACGCAGCGGCCGCCGTGCGGACGCTGCTGCAGTCGCAGGTGCCCGATCAATTCGACGTGATTACCCACACCATCGACGAAGCCCGCGGCCGGGTGCTGCTGGACTTGCCCGACGTCGACAGCGTCTGGGCCGGCCACCTGGACCTGACGCGTTCGCTGCTGCGGCACATGCTGTTCCCGGTCTGGGTGCAGAGCGTCGAAAAATACGCCGACGCCCAGCCGCTGCAGTTGCTGGCCAAGGTGGCGGCGGGCAACTCGCCGGAGAATTTCCTGTTCGTCCTGACTAAGGCCGACCTGCTGGCGGCGCGGCACGGCGCGGCGGCGGTCGACGAACTGAAAGCCGACTACGCAGAGCGGGTCGCCCGGGCGTGCGGCCTGGAGAAGCCGCCGCGCGTGTTCGCCGTCGACGGCCGCGGCACGTCGAACGGGTTCGACCTCGACGCCCTGCGCGAAACGGCGCTGGCCGTCCGTAGCGAAAAAAACATCGCCGGCGCGCGCCAACTGGCCCGGCAGCAGCAGTCCAAGACGATGCACCAATGGCTGATGCAGCAGCGTGTCGACGACCGCCTGGCCGCCGCGCAGCGCCTGCTGAATGAAGCCGAAGCGCTCATCGCCCACCGCGTGACCGAGCCGCTGGTCGACCGCGTGACGATCGGCTTGGCCGCCGACGGCGCGGCGCGCGGTGGCTTGGTCGAGCCCGCCGTCCGGTCGCGCCTCAGCTACTGGCCGATCGTTAACGTGATCGACGCCGTGCTGGGTCCGGTCGTCAGCGCGTTCCGTGGGCGGGGGCAACCGCTGACCAGCGCCCCGTCCGGCGACACCGACGCCGCCCGGCGCATCCGCGGCGTTTTCGCCGAGCTCGCGCAGCGCGATCCGCAGTTGTTGTCGCTCTACGCGCAGAACAAGTTGTGGGAAAACGATCCCGCCGACCGCGCGGCCGGCACGCTGGAACTGCAGCTCGAAGCCGCAGTGGAAAGCCACCGCCGAACCCTCCTAACCACCGCCGGCCGGCCATCGATCTTGATCCGGCTGATCGCCCCGATCATCACGCTCGGTGCCGCACTGTGGTTCCCGATCGTCCAACCGGCGCTGGATCTTTACCTGTCCGGCACAGTCACAGAGTTCACCCGCCAGTCCGTCGTCCTCATCGTCCGCCTGCTCGGCGCGGAATACCTCATCCGCAGCGTCGGGATGCTGGCGATCTATTTCATCGCACTGTGGATGCTGCTGCGCTGGTTCGCCTATCGCAAAGTGGACCGCGCGCTGCGCCAGAGCACCGACGCCACCCACCCGGCCGCGGCGGTCGTGGCGTGGTCTGCACGGCTGCTCGATCCGCTCCGCCAACACGTCGCCAAGCTGCAGGCCCTGAGCGACCGAATCGCCGCCGTCGCCACCGGTCGCGCCGCCGCTTAGAGCCGCAGCCACTTTTGAAACCGGCCCGCCCCTATACTGGGAACTATGGCCAAAGCGATCGTGATCGGTGCGGGATTCGGCGGCATTGCTGCGGCGCTGCGCTTGCGCGCCAAAGGGTACGACGTCACGATCATCGACAAGCAGGACAAGCTCGGCGGCCGGGCGTATCAGTACCAACGGGAAACACCCCACGGCACCTTCGTCCACGACGCCGGCCCGACGGTCATCACCGCCAAGTTCCTGTTCGACGAGCTGTTCGAACTGTTCGGCAAGAAGCGTGAAGACTATGTCGAGTTCCGCGACATCTACCCGTGGTACCGCATCGTCTTCGCCGGCGAGGTGACCAAGCCGTCTGCCGTCGAGCGGGCACTGCCCGCCACTGCTGCGCCGGAAGATAAATCGGCGGGCAGTGCCCGCCCTACGCAGACGCGGCCCGCCGACCTGCCGTTCTTCGACTACGGCGGCACGCTCGAGCAGTTCGAGGCGCAGATCGCCAAGTTCGAACCGAAGGACGTCGCCGGCTTCCGCAAGTTCCTCGCGCACAGCAAGAAGATCTTCGACGTCGGCTTCACCCAACTCGGCGACCAGCCATTCGATCAGTTCACCACGATGCTGAAGTGCGCCCCGGCCCTGTTGCGCCTGCAGAACTACAAGACCGTGTACGGCATGGCCAGCAAGTACATCACGAACGAAAGCCTCCGCCGCGTTTTCAGCTTCCAGCCGTTGCTCGTCGGCGGCAACCCGTTCAACACCACCAGCATCTACAGCCTGATCTTCTACCTCGAACGCCAGTGGGGCGTGCAATTTGCCATGGGCGGCACCGGGGCGATCGTCCGAGGATTGGAACGGCTGATGCGCGAGGAGGGAATTGAGATTCGATTGTCGACCGAAGTCGATTCGATCGAGACCGTCGAACACCGCCGCGGCGTATTTAGGGCGGGCCTCGCCGCGATGTCCGGAAGATCAATCGCGTTCGGACTGTTCCTCTTCGCGTTGCTAGTAGGTGCTGCGTCGCTCGGATGTCTAATTGCTTTGATGATTCCCGGCTGGCCCGCGACGGCAGGGCGGATCGCATTTGGCATCGGTGGAGTGGCGTTGAGTGTTGTCGCTGGCATCGCCGGAAGACTGCTGCAACGGGCGGAACCGCAGATCAACCTAGCTAATGGCGCGTCGCTTGAGCGGGTAGTTGGAGTCGAATTGGCAACCGAGGAAGTACTCGATGCTGATGTGATCGTGACGAATGCCGACACGCCAGCGGCTTATAAGTATCTTCTTGGGGAAGATCGCTCATTTGGGCTCGCTCCCGTTCGGATCGACTCCATGAAGTACAGCATGGGCCTGTTCGTCCTCTACTTCGGCACGACGAAGCAGTACTCCGAGGTCGCCCACCACACCATCGTCCTCGGCCACGAATACAAGCAGCTCATCACCAAGCTGTTCGACACGCTGGAGCTGGAGACCGAAGACCTTAGCGTCTATCTGCACCGCCCGACGGCCACCGACGCGTCGATGGCCCCGGCGAGGTGCGAGAGCTTTTACTGCCTCGTCCCCGTGCCGAACCTGCAGAGCGGCCACGACTGGGCCGAGTGGGGGCCGAAGGTGCGCGACGCGACGGTGGCGTACCTGGAAAAGACCACGCTGCCCGGCCTGAGCGAGTGCATCGTCGACGACTTCTACGTCACGCCGAAGCATTTTGAGCAGAACCTGAACACACTGCACGGCAGCGGCTTTTCGATCCAGCCGATCTTCAGCCAGTCGGCCTGGTTCCGGTTCCACAACAAAGCGCCCGGCATCGAAGGCCTGTACTTCGTCGGCGCCGGCACGCACCCGGGGGCCGGGATGCCCGGCGTGCTGTGCAGCGCGAAAGTGGTGGACCGCCTCGTACCAGCGGTAACGCCTTCGGTTTCCTCTTCAGGTGTGGCGGAAGCGTGAGTTAGACCGTCACCGCATCGCGTTCGATCACGTGGTCCGTCACCGGATCGCGCCGGACTTCACGATAAACCGTATCCCGCTCCACCGGCGTGCGGCCGGCCTCGCGGATGAGGCGCTGGATGTCCTTCACGTGCATCTCCTGATGCGTGCCGTGGCCTTCGCGTTTGGTGATGTCGTACCAGACGACGGTGCCGTCGAGATCGTTGCAGCCGTAGCGCAGCGCGATCTGGCTCAGGTGCATCGTCTGCATGATCCAGAACGCCTTGATGCTGCCGATGTTCGGGACCATCAGCCGGGCGATGGCAAGCGTTTTCAGGTCCGTCAGCCCGGTCGGGCCGGGCAGGTGGCCGAGTTCGCTTTGGTCGGGGATGAAGCTGAGCGGGATGATGCAGTTGAAATGCGCCGGCCGGCCGTTGTGCAGGGCTTCTTGCTGCAGGGCCCGCAGTTTCATCAGATGCCGCACGCGCTCCGGCACCGCTTCGATGTGGCCGTACAGCATCGTCGCGTTCGTAAACAGGCCAAGCTCATGGGCGGTGCGGTGGACGTCGAACCACTTGTCTTCACGGACTTTTCCCTTGAACGCTTCGTCGTGCACGCGGTCGTCAAAGATTTCTGCGCCGCCGCCGGGCAGGCTGCCGAGGCCGGCTTCTTTCAGGGCGACGAGTGTGTCGCGCACGCTCAGCCGGGCGATGCGGCTGAGGTGAACGATCTCAATGGCCGTGAACGCCTTGATGTGCAGCTCCGGGCATTCGCGCCGGATGCCGCTGAGCATCGTGGTGTAGTAGTCGAACTTCAGCCACGGGTGCAGGCCGCCGACGATGTGCACTTCGGTCGCGCCATGCTCGGCCGCGGTCTTGGCGGCGGCGACGCATTCGTCGACGCTCATCTCGTACGCGCCGCTTTCGCCGCGCTTGCGGTAGAAGCTGCAGAACTTGCAGCTGAGCGCGCAAACATTCGTGTAATTAATGTGACGGTTGCGGTTGTAGTAGACCACGTCGCCGTGCAGCCGTTCGCTGACGAAGTTCGCCAGGCGGCCGACGCCGTGAAGGTCTGGCGTGTTGTACAGCCTCACGCCGTCCGCTTCGTCCAGCCACAAGCCCACCGCCACCTTGTCGGCAATCGGCAGCAGGGCGGGATCGGAAACTTTCAACGTGGACGCGTCCATAGTCGGATTATACGAGAGCATCGCACAGTTCGAAGCTCACGGACTTTTGAAAATCGTGATCCATTCGCGGCTGCGCTAAGTGTGAAGCCGCAGCACGTCCACCAACCCGCACACGCCGATCAGCAGACTGATGATGCCGTTGATGGTGAAGAACGCGAGGTTCACACGCGATAAGTCTGTCGGCCTCACGACGGCATGCTCAATGACCAATAGCACGCCCGCCGCCGCGACGGCGCTGAAGTAGCAGGAACCCAGCAGCGGCGACACCCCGCCGAGCGTGATCAGCAACGCAACGCACGCGAAGTGCGACGCGCGGGCGACCCAAAGGGACGGCCCGATGCCGAGCTTGGCGGGCAGGGAGTGCACGCCGGTCGCGCGATCGCTTTCGAAATCCTGGCAGGCGTAGACGATGTCGAATCCCGCCGTCCAGAGCAGCACCGCGCCGGCCATCAACAACGGCTCGACATCCACTCGCCCGGCGATGGCGACCCAGGCGCACACCGGCGCGAGTGCCAAGGCCGCGCCGAGATAGTAATGACACAGGCGGGAAAATCGCTTCACGAATGGGTACGCGCAGATGAACGCCAGCACCGGCACCGATGCCAGCAACGGCACCCAGTTCCGGTACGCCATGCCGAACAAGGCCGTGACCCCGACGAAGGCGACCGCGCAGACGGCCAACGCGGCGGCCACGAACGAACGCGACAGCCGGCCGCTCGGTACGGCCCGGCGGGCGGTGCGCGGGTTCAGGCGGTCCAGGTCGGCGTCGAACAAACGGTTCGCACTCATCGCCGCCGTACGGGCCAACACCATGCACGCGACGATCAGCACCAGCTGCCCGACTTTCGGCAGCCCGCCGCCGGCGGCCATGAATGTAGACAGAACGGCCCACGGCAGGGCGAAGACCGAGTGCGATAGTTTGATATCAGCCGCCAGCACGCCCAGGCGGGATATGAACGAATCGGGTGCGGCCGCCGTGGTCACTTCGGCTCCTTTACCAGGCGGATCGCCAGGTGCGGCGGGCAGAAGATACCAATCTTGGCCGTGTCGAGCGTGGGCGTATGCTTCGTGTCGATCAGCGCCAGTGTGACGATGCCGACGCGGGCCTCGCTGCCGATGCTGATTTCGATGGCGCGATCGATCGGCGCTCCGTCATCCGGTCCGCCGATCACCTGGCCGCGCAGGAGCACGCGTATGCCGGCGGGATCGATGTCAGTGACGGCGAACGCCAGGCTCTGGCCGACGGCCGTCCATTGATCGGGTTGAAGCCTGAGCGTTTGCATGGCCTTCACATTCTAAACCAACTTCACCGGCGGACGAAGGTTCTTCGGGTCCCACCGTGTGTCGAACGCGTGCTTCACGCCGACTAAGTCGAGCAATTTGCCCGCCACGAAGTCGACGACTTCGGCCACCGTCGTCGGATTCAGGTAGAAGCCCGGATTACACGGGGCCACGATCGCGCCGGCGTCCGTGAGGATCTTGTAAGCCGTCACGTCCATCGGTGACAGCGGCATTTCACGGTGGGCGATGATGAGCCGGCGGCGTTCTTTCAACGCGACCGCCGCGCCGCGGCAGATGAGGTTGTCGCCCAGGCCGTGGGCGATTTCGTTCAGCGTATTGCTGCTGGCCGGGACGATCACCATGCCGTCATGAAGGAAGCTGCCGCTGGCGATCTTCGCGCCGACGTCGTTGTAGTTGTAGAGCGTGATGGTGTGATCGGGCGTGCCGGCCAGCATCGCCAGGTCGATCGCCTCCATCCCCATCTCGTCGTGCAGCAACCGCCGCCCGAGCGGACTGACGACCAGATGCACGTTCACGCCGGCCTGAACCAGGCCCTGAACGAAACGCTGAGCGTACAACGCGCCGCTAGCGCCAGTGATGGCAGTGACGATGTCCATGGCGGAATTATAACGTGGCTGAACTTTCAACGCTTTCAATTGCGAAGCGCGACGCGTCGTGGGGGATTATGCCTTGACGCCCCGGTACGCCACGCAGACGCCGAACGTCATGGGCCGCTGCACGATCTGACTAAAACCGGCGGCGGCCAGATGCTGCGTCATCTGCTCGCGACTCATAAATGTCTCGACACTCTTGGGCAGATATTTGTACGCACCGCTGCGGTCGCGGCTGATCCACGTCGCAGTGCGGGGCATCACCTGGCCGCAATAGAAGCGGTTCATCGTCCGGATCAAGCCGTTGGTCGGCTCTGAGAATTCCAAGACGATCACCCGGCCGCCGGGCCGCAGGACGCGGTGGAACTCGGCCAGTGCGGCGTCTACGTTTTGCACGTTGCGGATGCCGAACGCGATGCTGACGATGTCGCAG
>DASVSC010000203.1:0-42730 GCA_036388295.1 Tepidisphaeraceae bacterium
GAGTGGGAAGATGCGCAGGAACCGGCGGACGTAAAACTGCTTAAGGATCGCCCAGAAGCCGACCTTCTTGTCCTCGATCTTCAGCCGCGCGTTCAGCAGGATTCGCGTGATGAGAAAGCCGCTGAGCGTGAAGAACATCCCGACGCCGATCGCCCCCCACGGGGGCGTGCCACGGAAGACGTATTCGCGTGGCATGAAGTGCGACCACATTACGGCAACGATTGCGATCGCCCGGATGCCGTCCAGTTGCGGCAGGTGGTCGAGCATGCGCGTTTCGCCGGGGTACTGCAGCACCGGGTGCTTGCGCGCGTACTCGTCGACCGGCAAATGGGCTTCAGGCTTCACGCAGGAAGTACTCCGCTTCGAGCTCTTTGAGCTTACCCGAAAGCTGGTTTAACTCCGCAGTCAATGATTTGGACTTCGACGGGTCGCGCGCGACGCGAGACAAGGTCATCTGCGTCATGCCGATTTCGGATTCGGTTTCCGCAATCTGTTTCTCTAGATCTTTCACCGACAGCCGCCCGAACTTTCGTGCGTACGGATTGTCCCGGCCGTTGTCGCTTTTCGGCTTCGGTTTGGCCGACTGTTGCGTGGGCTTGCTGGCTTGTGCCTTTGGCGCGGCTTTGATTTCTTTCGGGGCGTTGGCGGCCGCGTGCGTCTTGCGCTGCCATTCGTCGAAGGTGCCTTCGAAATCGATCAGCCCGTTCGGTTCCAGCACCAGCAGGCGCGTGACGATCTGGGACAGGAAATACCGGTCGTGGCTGACGATCAGCAAGGTGCCGTCGAAGGCGCTGAGCGTGCTTTCCAAGGCCGCCGCCGAC
Organism: Tepidisphaeraceae bacterium; assembly: GCA_036388295.1. GTDB lineage: Bacteria > Planctomycetota > Phycisphaerae > Tepidisphaerales > Tepidisphaeraceae > RYN-431. The sequence goes on from DASVSC010000203.1 coordinate 822, forward strand.
TGCACGTCAAGGTGATTCGTCGGTTCGTCCAGCAGAATGACGTTCGGCTTCTCGAGCATCAATTGGGCCAGCGCGACGCGGGCGCGTTCGCCGCCGCTGAGGTCGCCCATTCGTTTGTCGACGGTGTCGCCGCTGAACAGCAGGCTGCCAAGAACGTCGCGGACTTTGCGCTCGGGCATCATGCCGTCGTGGCATTCTTCGAGAATGGTGTTGTTGGGGTCGAACTCGTCGAGACGCTGGTCGTAGTAGCCGATGTCGAGGTTGGTGCCCCAGCGGATTTCGCCGTCGTCGACGGGCATTTCGCCGAGCAGGCTTTTGAGCAGCGTGGTCTTGCCCGACCCGTTCGGCCCGATGATGCCGATGCGCTCGCCGGGTTTGACGTTGAAGGCCAAGTCACGCCAGACGTTTTTCCCGCCGAAGCTTTTCGCCAGGCCCTCGACGCGCAACAGTTGATCGCCGGCGCGGGCGTCGTTGTTGAACTTCACGCTCATGGCACGGCTGCCTTGAACGGCCGAGACGATCGCGTCACTTTTCTTGAACCGCTCCAGCTTCTTCAATCGGCCCTGCGCTTCCCGCGCCCGCTGGCCGGCGCCGAAACGGCGGATGAACTCTTCCTGCTTGGCGATGTCCTTCTGCTGCAATTCGTGGGCACGGGCCTGGCTGATCTCTTCCAGTTCCTTCAGCTCCAGGAACTTCGTGAAGTTGCCCGGATACGTTTTAATCTTCTTCTGCGTCAGCCAAGCGATTTTGGTGCAGACACGGTCGAGCATGTAGCGGTCGTGGCTGATCACCAGCACGGCCCCGTTGAACGCCAGCAGGTAGTCTTCCAGCCATTCGATGGCCATTAAGTCCAAATGGTTCGTCGGTTCGTCGAGCAGCAGCAATTCGGGTTCGGCGATCAGGATCTTTGCCAGGGCCAGTCGCGAGCGTTGGCCGCCGCTGAGCTTCTCGACGTTCGTCTCCCACATCGACTCCGGCAGGCCGACGCCCAGGAGCGTGGCTTCCAGTTTATGACGGAAGGCGTAGCCACCTTTGTCTTCGAAGTCGTGCTGGAGCTGTTCGTATTTCGCCAGAACTTTTTCCAGCGCCTCGCCGTCCACCTCGGCCATCTTGTGTTCGAGTTCACGCATGTCGTGCGCGACGGCGTGCAGTTCGGCGAATGCCAGTTCGGCCTCGTCGATGAGCGTGTTCGCGGGGTCGAGCTCCACGTCCTGCTTCAGGTAGCCGACCTTCGTGCCGCGCGGCACGCTGACTTCGCCGACGTCGGGATTCATTTCGCCGATCATCATTTTGAACAGCGTGGTTTTGCCCTCGCCGTTGTTGCCGATCAGGCCGACGCGTTCGCCCTTTTCGATGGCGAAGGCGAGCTTGTCGAACATCAGACGGTCGCCGAGGACTTTTTCGAGGTTATTGATTGCGATCAGGGGCACGGATTTAAGTCACTTTGCTTGCGGAACGAGTTAATCTTGACGCGGCAGTATACAGGCCCGCCCCTGAGTTGCCGACTGGCCGGATTGACGCGTCGTGGAAGTGCCCCGCCGGACCGGTATACTCGCCGTCCCTTCGAGGATAAACACGATTATGGCACACCTGCTCGGCATCGACATCGGCACCAGCGGTACGAAAACCCTGATCTGTGACGAACGCGGCACGGTCCTCGCCACCGCGATGGCCGAGCACCCGATCTTCCACCCCAAGCCCGGCTACAGCGAGCAGAAACCCCAGGACTGGTGGACCGCCACCATCGCGGCCACGCGTTCGGTGCTGAAAAAGGCGAAGGTGAAAGCCGTCGACATCAGCGGCATCGGCCTGAGCGGGCAGATGCACGGCAGCGTGTTCCTGGACAAACGCGGGAAAGTCATTCGACCCGCCCTGCTTTGGAACGACCAGCGTACGGCCGAGGAATGTGCCGACATCGAACAGGCCGTCGGCGGACGGGAAAAATTGATCGGGCTGGTGGCCAACCCCGCGCTCACCGGCTTCACGGCCCCGAAGATTCTGTGGCTTCGCAAACGCGAGCCGAAGAACTACGAGAAGGTCGCCCAGATCCTGCTGCCGAAGGATTACATCCGCTTCCGCATGACCGGCGAATACGCGACCGAAATGTCCGACGCCAGCGGCACCCTGCTCCTGGACGTGGCCAACCGGCGGTGGAGCACGGAACTGCTGTCAACCCTTGGCATCGACGCCGGGCTGCTGCCAAGGACCTACGAATCCCACATCGTGACCGGCACGCTCAGCCGCAGCGCGGCAGCCGAGTTGGGTTTGGCCGAAGGGACGCCGGTGGTCGGCGGCGGCGCGGACAACGCCGCGGCGGCCATCGGCAATGGCGTGGTGCAGAGCGGCATCGTCGCGGCCACGCTCGGAACGTCCGGCGTCGTCTTCGCCCACAGCGACCAGCCCACGCTCGACCCGCTCGGCCGCGTCCACACGATGTGCCACGCCGTGCCCGGCAAATGGTGCGTGTTCGGCTGCATGCTGTCAGCCGGCGGCAGCTTCCAGTGGTTCCGCAACCAGCTCGGCAGTGCCGAAGTCGCGCAGGCGAAAAAACAGAAGACCGACCCCTATACGCTGCTGATCGACCAGGCCGCCAGCGCCCCCGCCGGCGCGGAAGGCCTGTTCTTCCTGCCTTACCTCACCGGCGAGCGTTGCCCCCACCCCGACCCGTACGCCCGTGGCGCCTGGATCGGCCTGACCGCCCGCACCGACCGCCCGATGATGATCCGCGCCCTCCTCGAAGGCGTCACCTACGGCATGCGCGACGCACTTGAAATCATGCAAGGCATGCAGATTCCCGTCAGCGAGATCCGCATCACCGGCGGCGGCGCGCGCTCCGACTTCTGGCGGCAACTCCAGGCCGACATCTACAAAAAACCGCTCGTCCTGACCAATAGCAGCGAAGGCCCGGCTTACGGCGTCGCCCTGCTGGCGGGCGTCGGAACGGGCGCGTTCGACAACATCGAACAGGCGTGCCAGCGTGCGATCAAATCCACAAAGAAGATCGCAACCAACAAGAAGTCGGCGGCCTTTTATGACAGCCACTATCCGACCTACACAAATCTATATGGCGATCTTAAGACACGGTTCCGTGAGATCGCGGCTCTTTAAAAGCATACGGCTAGTCGCGCCTTAACATTCCCAGCGCCAGCCGTGCTACGTTGTCTGACGCGCCGCGCTGGTCCAACGGCTTCACCAGTTCCAGCAACGACTTACGCATGTCTGCCAGCTTGTCCGGCGAAGCGAGCAGCCCGAGTGCGGCGTGGGCCACGGGGGCGGCGTCGCCGTTCCACGGAATGAACTCCGGCACCAGATCAATGTTGCCCGCCAGAATGTTGACCATCGCGATCTTCGGCGTCTTGATCAGCCACCGCCCCGCCGCCTGCCAGAGCAGCGTGTTGATGCGGTACACGACGACCATCGGCACGCCGTACGCGGCCACGTGGACGGTGCTCGTGCCGCTCTTGCACAGAACCAGATCGCATTGCGGGATCAGGTCGTCGAATCCGTTCATCTTCATTTCGCACGGGAACCAGCCGGGCGGGTTCTCGAAGCCGCCGTGGTGCATATTCGGGCGCAAACCCGCTTCCAAGAGCATCGAGACGAGTAAATCGCCGCCGGCGGGCGTGAACGGCAGGTGGAACATCACTCCGGAATGCTCGGCCGCGATTCGCTTCATGACCGCGAGCAGGCCAGGGAAGTTTTCTTTCACTTCGCTGCGACGGCTGCCGGCGACGACACCGATGATCGGACAATTGAGCCGGGCCCGCGTCTGCGGCCAACGCTCGGCAGGGACACGGACGAACCGGTCGGCCGGCAACTGGTCGAACAGTGGGTGTCCGACGAACGTAGCGTTCACGCCACGGTCGCGGAACCAGGTTTCCTCGAACGGGAAGATGCACGCCAAGCGGTCGACGCAGGCCCGCATCTGCTTGATGCGCCCTTCCCGGCTGGCCCAAAGCTGCGGGGCGACGTAATACAGCGTCGGCACGCCCGCCGCCTTGGCGAGACGGGCGAAGCGAAGGTTAAAGCCGCTGGAGTCGACGCAGACGTGCAAATCGGGCCGGTCGGGGCCGGCATAGCGGGCTCGGAGCCATTGCTCCAGCCGACGAATCTCGGCCACGCGTTTCACGGCGTGAAACGACATGGCCGCCTTGGTCGTCGTCTCCTGGTGAATCGTTGCCCCCGCCGCCGCCATGCTCGGGCCGCCGACGGCGTCAATCTGAATTGTCGGGTCGAGTTTTCTGAGCGAAGCGACGAGGCCGGCGGCATGGTTGTCGCCACTGACTTCGCCGACGGTGATGAAGATCCGCTGGGGCACGTGGAAACTGTTCTAACGGATAATGGTTTTGTTTAGCCACAGATGAACACAGATGAACACGGATTAAGATGGGCCTTTGATCTGCTGATTCTGCTCTGATCTGTGTTCATCCGCGTTCATCTGTGGCTAAATCTTCTTTTGCCGAGCTGCAGTTGGATGCTCGGCAGACTTCGAGTTAGATGTTCGCATGTTGCAGTTTTGGTCGAACGTTCGCTGCGTCGTCATCGGCATGCTCCACTTGCCCGCCTTGCCGGGCAGTCCGCTGTCGAAGCTGGACCTGCAGTCAATCAACGACCTGATGCTGCGCGACGCCGAGACGCTGTCGGCCAATGGCTGCCACGGGTTGATGCTGGAAAACTTCGGCGACGTGCCGTTCTATACGACCCGTGTGCCGGCACATACGGTGTCGCAGCTGACGGCCGTGGCGGTCGCAGTTCGGCAGCGCTTCGCCCTGCCGCTGGGCATCAACTGTTTGCGGAATGACGGCTGTTCGGCTCTGTCAGTCGCTCACGCCGCCGGGGCCGATTACATTCGCGTCAACGTCGTCAGCGGGGCGCGGGTGACGGACCAAGGCATCATCGAAGGCGTTGCCGCCCCACTACTTAGGTTGCGTCAGACGCTGTCTGCCACGCACATCAAGGTGTTGGCCGACGTGGACGTCAAGCATTCGGCCCCGCTCGGCGTCGGCGTGGCGCTGGAAGACGAGGTCGACGACGTGATTCATCGCGGTTTGGCCGATGGACTGGTCGTCAGCGGCGCCGGCACGGGCAAAGCGACCGACCCAGCGAAGGCCCGGCGCGTCCGCCGCGCCGCCCCGACTGCCCCACTCTTCGTCGGCAGCGGCGTGACGGCCGACACCGTCGAAGCGTTTCTGCCACACGTCACCGGCCTGATCGTCGGCACGCACTTCAAGGAAGGCGGACGCGTGGACCAGCCGGTCGACGGTGCGAGGGTGCGGGCGCTGGTCGACCGGGTGCAATAGTTGTCGGCGGCCCGACCCGGAACAGCCGAAACCGGCCTGCGCTCGCAGGGTGCACATCAGGGTCGGTAGCACTCGCAATAACATCGAAGCTCGGTCGTTAAATCTGATTACAAACGAGCGTGGATATGTGGTAATGTTACGAATCTGTCGCCGTAATGTAGTCCTGAGGGGAATCGATGATGCGTTCTTACGAAAAGCTGTTCGGGAAACATGTTTTCGGCCTGGCCGTGTTGTGCGGGGTGGCAGGAATGCCTTCATTCGTGCATGCGGCTCAGCCGAGTCATGTGGTCAACCCGGGGACGACGGCCTGGGCCGAGGCGGCGCGGACCGGGCGTGCCGACCTGCTGATCATGGGCGACAGCGTGACGTGGTTTCAAGGGCGCGGATGGGACCAGGGGATCACCAAGGCCGCCGCCGCGTCGGTGGGCCTGGCGGGTACGGGTTTGATCGGCGACAGTGGCGCAACGGGGCAAGGGTACGGGTTTTCCACGTACGGCGCGAAGTTTTTCAACAACGGCTGGGACTCCTCGCTCGATGCGGTGCCGGCCGCTCGACAAGGCTACGCGCCGCGGGTCGGCCTGACCGCGACGGCTGGCGCGACGCCGTTGAACGGATTCAGCTACGGCGTGGACGGCATGACGCTCGACCCGTCGGCGGCTTACGACTGGTCGCTGTACACCGCCTCCCCCACCGGCGGCGGCGGCGCGATGGGGGCCCTTCGCCGCGTCGCGACGGCGAACGCCTCGTACAGTTACAACGTGCTGCAAACCAAGTCGTCCGTTGCCACCGCCACGCCCGCCGACGGGCTGCAGAAAACCGTTTTCCAGTTCGCCGCCACCCCCAGCGTCGCGTCCGATATCCCGCAGGAGTTCCAACTCCGCGACGTGACGAACACATCCGTCCTTTATTCGCGCCTCACCCGCCCCGGTGCGACGGGCGTGACCGTCTCCAGCCTGGGCTATGGCGGGCGGCCGACGAAGGATTTCTACAACAACGTCTGGTCCGGCGACGCCGCCGGGCGCGCGGAATACCTGTCGAACGTCGTCGACGGCGGTTCCGGTAAGCTCAACGTGATGATCACCGAAGGCTTCAACGACCGCGGTGATGACACGGCCAGCATTAACGGCGTCGGGCCCGGATCGTCCGCGGAAGGGTTTGCCGACAACGTGTCGAGTCTGATCGCCCGCGTGCGGTCCGATTGGGCCGCGGACGGCCACGCGGCCAGTGATTTGTCCTTCACCTTGGTCGGCATGTACGCCGACCAGTACGACGATTTGCCCGTCAACCCGCTGTTCACCTTCAGCGAAGCGGAACGCGCCTTGGCCGAAGCCGACCCGCAGATCTCTTTCGTCGACTTGTTCAATGCCGCCCCCGGCTACGACGAGGCGGTCGCCCTCGGCTACATGTTCGATGACACGCACCCGTCCTGGACGGGGGCGCAGGCGTACAGCGAAATTATCTTCAATGCGATTGCGGTTCCGGAGCCGACGGGCCTGGCCTTGGCAGGCGTGGCGATGGTCGCCTTCGCCCGTCGCCCGCGACGTGTCTGACGTGCGTCATTGCTCGAGCAACGACCATGGCAAGTACGGCATTGTCAGGGCGATAGCGAATAGTACGGCCCACCAGACGATCGCCCCGATGCGACCGATCGGCCCGATGCTCGGCTAGAACGAATCGCTTGGAAGACGGTTCCACGGCATTGAGATGCTGGGCGATCTGTCCCAAACGCAGTGGCCGGCTTACTGGTCAGTCGGCACGGCATTTTCGTTGAAACATTGGGCCCGTTCCATTCTGCCGTATAATAACCGCTATGCCTGTCTCCCTGTCGCATTTAGTGGTGTCTGACGCCCCGCCGGCGACGCGCAAGCCGTCTTGGCTGAAAATGAAAATGCCCGGCGGCGAGGGGTACGCGCGGCTGAAGAAGCTGGTCGAGGGGCAGAACCTGCACACGGTCTGCCAGTCGGCCAAGTGCCCGAATATCGGCGAATGCTGGTCGGCGGGAACGGCGACGCTGATGATTCTGGGCGACGTCTGCACGCGCAGTTGCGGCTTCTGCCACATCGCGACAGGGCGTCCGACATCGCTGGACCTGGACGAGCCCCGCCGGGTCGGCGAGGCCGTGGCGACCATGGGCCTTGGCCATGCCGTGATCACTAGCGTAAACCGCGATGAACTGCCCGACGGCGGCGCGGCGGTCTGGGCAGAAACCATCCGCCAGATCCGCCTGCAATCGCCGGCCACCAGCATCGAAGTCCTGATTCCAGACTTCTGCGGCGATTGGGCCGCCCTGCAACTGGTTCTGGACGCGGCTCCGGACATCCTGAACCACAACCTTGAAAGCGTGCCGAGCCAGTACAAATGGGTCCGCCCGCAGGCGAAGTACCGACGCAGCCTGGATTTGCTTCAGATCGCAAAGGGGCAGGGCTTTACGACCAAGACGGGTCTGATGCTGGGGATTGGTGAGAAGCCGCACGAAATCGACGCAGTGTTGGACGACTTGGTGTCGATCGGCTGCGACATTCTCACGCTCGGCCAATACCTGCAGCCGACGCTGAAGCATTTGCCGGTCGACCGCTGGGTGACGCCGGACGAGTTCGCCGAATGGAAACGTGTCGGCGAGGCCAAGGGCATCCGGCACGTCGAAAGCGGGCCGATGGTGCGGTCAAGCTATCACGCAGAGAAACAGGTTCACGCGCACGCCGCGGTTTGATGATTGTAGCCGCGGGTGTAAACCCCCGCGGATACCCCTGTCACTTCAACTTGCTCTACCTCGTGGGCGGCTCGCGCGGGTTTACACCCGCGGCTCAAACCAACTCGTGACCTCAACTATTCATCGCCCTGTTTCTCTGTTCGGCCCGGCTGCGATGCTGGCACTCGCCACGCTCTTCTGGGGCATGGGGTTTAGCTGGGCGAAGAACGTCGGCGAGGCCCTGAACCGGGCGGCCAGCCTGCCGGTGACGGTGGCGACCGGGCCGGTCGCGGCGCTCGGTGTTCGGTTCACGGTAGCCGCCCTGCTCTGGATCGTCTTCGTCCCGGCGTCCCGCCGCGATTGGACGTGGCGGACACTCTGGCGCGGCAGTCTGATCGGCGCTAGCTTGAGCCTGGCACTCATCTTACAACACGTCGGACTCGGGCTGTCTGACGAGTCAGTCATCGCCTTTCTGACAAACCTGACAGTGATTTTCGTACCCGCGTGGGTGATGCTGGCCGGCCGGACTTGGCCCCGGCGGGGCGTGCTGCTGGCAGTGCCGATCGCTTTGCTCGGGATGGCGCTGCTCAGCGGCGTACGCGGCACGTCGGTCAACGCCGGGACGGGGGCGGCGTGGGGCGTCGCCTGTGCGGCGGCGTTCGCAGTGGAGATCCTTCTGCTGGACCGGCTGACACGCGGCCAGTCCGCGGCACGCATCACCCTGCTGCTGTTTCTGACGTCGGCTGTCACCTGCTTCGCCGTGGCCGCCCTGCTGCCCGGGTTCTGGGACATCCGCTGGCGGACACTGACTGACGGGCCATTTCTGGCGGACATGGTGCCGCTGATCGGCCTGACGACGCTGGCAGCGTTTGCAATCATGACCGTCTATCAGCCGAAGGTGGACCCGACGCGGGCGGCGGTGATTTACCTGCTGGAGCCACTGTTCGCGGCCGGCTTCGCCTGGTGGCACAATGGTCGGACGATGTCTGCCGACGCGCTGGCGGGGGCCGCGCTCATTTTGTCCGCCAATGTCATCGCCGAGTGGAAGCCCCGCCGGGTATAGTCGGCGGCCATGGCAGAGCGTTCAAGGTTTTCTTGGCGAGCGGTGTTCGTGTCGGCGGTTCTCGGCGGCGGGTTGGGGTATGTGCTGTTCGCCGGCACGCAGCCGCAGGCCGCCGCCCCGCGCGAAGTCACCACCCGGCCTGGCCTGTACGCCGACGAACTCGACACCGTCAAACTGTTCAAAGCCGCCTCGCCGTCCGTCGTCTACATCAACGTGACGCGCGAAAATAACGGCGAAACCCTTCGCGGCATGGGTTCGGGTTTTGTTTGGGACAATAGCGGTCACATTGTCACCAACCTCCACGTCGTCGGCGACAGCGACACGGCCGAAGTGCACGACGACGAAAACAACGTCTACACCGCCGAGGTCATCGGCCTAGCCCCCGAGAATGACTTAGCCGTGCTGAAGGTGTCGCCGAAGCGGTCGTTGCGACCGATCCCGATCGGAACGAGTGCGGACCTGGAAGTCGGTCAGAAGGTGTTTGCCATTGGCAGCCCGTTCGGACTCGACCGAACACTGACGACCGGCATCGTGTCTGCCGTCGGACGCGCCCTGCCTTTCTCGCCGGGCGAGCGGGCGATCGAGAACGCCATCCAGACCGACGCCGCGATTAACCCAGGCAACAGCGGTGGGCCCTTGCTGGACAGCGCCGGCCGGCTGATCGGCGTCAACACGGCGATTCGCTCGCCCACGCAGGGCAACAGCGGCATCGGGTTCGCCGTGCCGGTCGATACGGTCAACCGCATCGTGCCAGAGCTCATCCAGACCGGCCGCGGCCGGACGACGCTCGGCTTGGTCTACCACGACGGCCTCAGCCAAATGTTCCGTCAGCGCACCGGCCAGGCGGGCGTTGCGATTATTGATATTTTGCCCGGCTCGGCAGCAGCCGCGGCGGGCTTTGTCCCGTGGCGGTCGGACCAGTTCGACCGCCTTGTGCCGGGTGACGTGGTGCTCGCCGTTGACGACACGCCGGTTGCGACGGCCGAGGACATCGACCGTCTGCTCCGCCGCCACCGGCCGGGCGACGCCGTCACGATCCGGTACTGGCGGGCCAACCGTGTGCTGGACAAACGAGTGATGCTCGATCACGCGATGAAAAACCGGCGATGACACCGTTGGCTGACAAGCGTGGCACACTGGCAGACACGCGATGGCAGACATTGGCCATGGCGGCGGGGAGCGTTGTCCTGACGGCTGGCGTTGGCCGTTGGACGGCGGGGGCGACGTTCGGCTACGTCCTGTTCGTCCTGCTCTGGGCACCGATAGCGGCCTGTCTGGTGTCGCCGGCGCGGCAACCGTGGAGCGGCATCGCCGCAGTAGTGGGCACGGCCAGCCTGCTGGTCTTGCCTTGCCTGCAGTGGGAGTCTTTAGCGGCGGTGGAGCGTCTGACACTGATTCTTGCCTGTACCGGCTTGGCCGTTATCGCCGTAAGGTGCGTTCTAAATGGCCTTTTCGGCTCTGCCACGGCCGCTGCGGTTGCGGTCGTCCTGTGGCTGGCTTGGCTGGTTCTGCCGGTAACCTGCCCGGCGTGCTTTGACACACTGATCGGCGAAACCGTGACGGCCCGGCTCCTGGCGGTTCATCCACTTCTCACCGCAAATGCGGTCGCTGAGACGGCAGGGGACTGGACTCACCAAGCCATTGCGTACAAATGGCTCACACGGCTCGGCCAAGACGTGCCGATGGCATGGCCGGCGTCTGTTGGACCGTGTGTTCTCATACATCTGGCAGTAGCGATCATTGGCGGGTTCGTTGCTTGGGGTTTGAACGCGACATGTTCCACGTGGAACAATCCGCCTCGTTTAGGCACTGATCTTCCGCACACGACTTAGAAGCGAACTGAATCAAACGCCGTGACGGAAACCGCGGATTGCGGGCACCACCATGCCCTGTTTTGACACACGTTTAACGGCTTCCGCTGTGGCATTCATCCCTTTATCGACTGATTACAGGTTATTCCGACGACAGTTGAATGCCACAACGGCGGACCAAATCGTCGAATTCCTCAAGCGAGCGGTAGTGGATGACCACTTTACCCGTGCCACTCTTTTTACCGCCGCGCAGTTGGACCCGCAGGCCGAGCTGTTGGACCATTTGCTGCTCTACCTCCTGAAGGTGCAAGCGGGCCGGCAGGGTGCCGTCGGCTTCAGTGTCAGGGGCTGGCGGTGGGGCGGATTGGCCGCGTTCGACGAGGCGTTCGAGGTTGCGGATAGACAAGTGCTGCGTCTTCACCAGCTCCGCCAGCCGCAACTGCTCGGCGGCCGATGGAATGCCGGCCAGCACTTTTGCGTGGCCGAAGGACAGAAGACCGGCGCGAAGGTCGTCCCGCAGCAGAGTGTCTAAATCCAGCAATCGCAAGTAGTTAGCGACACTTGACCTCTGTTCGCCCAGTCGTCCGGCCAGTTCCGCCTGCGTCAGGCCGAGCTGCTGCAGGAGCGTTGCGTACGCCTCGGCCCGGTCCATCGGGTTCAGATCTTCGCGGTGAATATTCTCGACCAGGGCCCACTGCGCCTGCGTGTAGTCGTCGATTTTGCGTACGACGGCCGGAATGTCTGACAGCTTCGCCAGCTTCGCCGCCCGCAACCGCCGTTCGCCGGCGACCAATTGGTACCGGCCGCTGGGCGATAACCGCACGATAATTGGCTGAATAACGCCGTTCGCCCTAATGCTGTCGGCGAGCGTATCGAGGGCCGCAGGATCGAACTTCTGGCGGGGCTGGTGGGGGTTCACATCGATCTGGTCGAGCGAAATCTGTGTCAGCCGCTCGTCCGACAGATCCTGGCTGACAGCGGCCGGGGCGTTGGCTGGCGTGACAGGCGGTGTTTCCGGCGCATCCGGCGGGGCGGCTTCGGTCATGGAAAGCAGTCCGCTGAGTCCGCGGCCGAGTCGAGAACGGGGGAGTGCCATTAAATTGCCTTTCCGGAGATGTTCCACGTGGAACATTTCTGATCCTAGACGGCGCGGGCCGAATCACAAAACGGATCGGTTGAAAGCGCCGGAATGGTCGGTGGCAATCGCCCGCCGCTCCACTACAATCCGCTCGCTTCTTTAGGAGACGGCTATGCCTTACACCCTCACGCCCGCCGAGCCCGCCTTGAACCCCACCGAAAGCGGCGACGCCGGCAATCGCTGGACGCTGAACTTCGGCCCCCAGCATCCCGCCACCCACACCACGCTGCGCCTGGTGCTGGAACTGGACGGCGAACGCGTGATCCACTGCACGCCGCACATCGGCTACCTGCACAGCGGCTTCGAAAAGCTCGGCGAGCACCTGAACTACAACCAGTACGTGACGATCGTCGATCGCATGGACTACTCGGCCCCGATCTACAACGAAGTCGCCTGGTTCGAGGCCGTCGAGAAGCTGATGGGCATCGAGCCGACGCCCCGCTGCAAGGCCCTGCGCACCATTGCCAACGAACTCGGCCGCATCCAGAGCCACCTGCTTTGCGTCTCGGCGGCCGGCCTGGACCTGGGCGCGTTCACCGCCTTCCTGTACGCATTTAATGAACGGGAAAGGACTTACGACATTGTCGAGTACATGTCCGGCCAGCGTTACCACACCAGTTGGTGCCGGGTAGGCGGGCTGAACCAGGACATTCCCGACGAAAATGAGTTCCGCAAGATGATGCACGTCTTCATCGACGACGAGCTGCCGCGGGCGATCGAGGACGTGGAGAAGCTGCTGAACAAGAACCGCATTTTTATAGACCGCACCAAGGGCGTTGGCCGGCTGACGATGGAAGAGGCGATCAACTGGAGTCTGAGCGGCCCGGTCGCCCGCGCGTGCGGCGTGCGGCGCGACCTCCGCAAAGACGAGCCGTACCTTTGCTATGCCGACAATTGGGACGGGCAAGGGGCCAAGGCCGTCGATTTCAAGGTGCCGGTGATGACAAGCGGCGACGTCTACAGCCGCTACCTGATCCGCATGGAGGAGATGAAGCAGAGCGCTCACATCATCCGCCAGCTGATCGACACGCTGCCGAAGGGGCCGGTCAATGTGAGCCCGGAAGGCAAAGACGTGCTGCCGCCGAAGGACCAGGTGTACAGCAGCATCGAGGGCCTGATCCAGCACTTCGAGCTGATCATGACCAACCGCGGCTTCGAAGTGCCGCGCGGCGAAGCGTACGGCGCGATCGAAAGCGCCAACGGTGAACTCGGCTACTACATCGTCAGCAACGGCGAGAACCAGCCGTGGCGCGTCCGCACCCGCCCGCCGGGCTTCATCAACTACCAGACGTTCGCCAAGATGATCGAAGGCCACCTGATCAGCGATATCCCGGCCGTGCTGGGCAGTTTGAACATCATCGCGGCGGAGTTGGATCGGTGAGTAGCATTACGTTGCGACAAGGCAGCACCGAGATCCGGGGATTATTAGTCCTTGTTGTCGCCGTGGTCGTTGCGTCTGCCGTCTTCGGACTAGTGAAAGGCTGCAGGACGAATGCCGAGCCCGAACTACCAAAACCCACGGCGGCTGACGCCGCGAACATCTCGTTGACCGACACTGGTGTAACCCTCATCGTCAAGCAGCGCGATTTTGCTTGGTTACCGGGCGGTATTTCGCGGCTGCACCTCGACGACATTACCGGCCGGCAGGTGCTAGTGAGCGTGACTGACGCCGCCGGCCACGTCGTTTGCGTCCCGCGTTCGCTTCAATCGGGCGATGTGTTCACCGTAGACGGGCCAACGCCCATGTCGATCGAGTGTGTGCGACTGAAGAATCTGCTGACCGGCACGGATTTCGGCGAGTTCCGAATAAGGTCTGTGACCTCGACGACTCGACCCGTACGGTAGGGCGGGATTCGTCCCGCCCTCCGGCTTCATGAAAAGCAGTGTTTGGATAGAATGTAAGCGGATGAACCTGATCGAGCGCATCACCATCGAACCCGGCAAGCGCAGCGGCCAGCCTTGCGTTCGGCGGATGCGTGTGACGGTGTCAGACGTACTTGAACTGCTGGCGGACGGCCTGACGCCGGCTGAAGTGGTCGAGCAACTGCCTTGGCTGGAACCGGATGACGTGCGGGCATGCCTGATGTACGCCGCTGAGCGGATGAGCCATCCGACGACGTTAGCACAATGACGATCTGGCTCGACGCACATTTTGGCCCGGCACTCGCATTGTGGATCAGCAGCACGTTCGGCGTCGCGTGTCGCACCTTGACTGAAACAGGGCTGGAAGACGATGACATTCTCATCTTCGAAGCCGCGGCACGGTTTTCGAATGTCGTTCTGTTCACAAAAGACGCAGATTTTGTTCTACTTCTCGAACAACGCGGTCCGCCGCCACAAGTGATCTGGTTACGGTGTCCGAACTTGCGTACCATTCGGCTGCAAAACGTGCTACAGACGCGAATGTCTGAAGCGTTGCAGCAGATTCGAAGCGGCATGCCGCTTGTGCAGATCGTCGTAAACACCCAAGAGTAACTGCTATGGCCTGGCTTACCGAAGACCGTCGCTCCGCCCGCACCGCTGAAGGGCAACCCCTTCTCACTGAGGAACTTAAAGCTGTTCTGCGGGATAAATACTTCCCGCGCTACCCCAGCAAGCGCGCAGTGCTGCTGCCGGCGTTGCACCTGGTGCAGCATGAGTACAACTGGCTGCCGAGCCAGGCGGTGGCGGAGATTGCCGCGTTCCTGGAAATTGCCCCGGCTGAGGCGCTCGACACGGCCAGCTTCTACGAAGAATACTGGCTCAAGCCCAAGGGCAAGTACCTTGTGCAGGTCTGCCGGTCGCTGACATGCGAATTGTGTGACAGTCACAAGCTGACTGCCGCCGTGACAGACACGTTGGGCATCGAACCTGCCGAAACGTCGGCCGACAAACGGTTTACGCTGGTCGAGCTGGAATGCCTCGGCGCCTGCGGGACGGCCCCGGTCGTCATGATCAACGAGCGGCTGTACGAGAACGTCGATGTCGACCAGCTCAAGCAGATCCTGCAAACCCTGCCCGACGACCCGCACGACCTGAAAGACCCCGGCATCACCTGGCACGATGGCGGACACTAATCCGGAACGGCCCGCCCGGATTGAGTTCTCACCTTAGCCGCCTCGCTTGCGAGGCGGTTTTACTTTGTCCGCCGGCGTCGCAGGGCGAATCCCGCGACAGACAGCAGTGTCAGACACGCCGGTTCCGGCACGACGCTGCCGGTAACGACGGTGAAATTGTCCACGAACGCTTGGCCTGACGCCGTTGAGAACCCGTTGCCGCGCCCGCCGAAGCTGACCAGCAGGTCCGCTGCGCCCCAGACGCCGCGTACGGTGTCGGGCAGCGTGTAGGCCGTCCCGCCGCCGAGGCGGCTGAGCGTCAGGTCATCACCGACAGCGTCATAGACAATCTCGAACGTGCCAGTCGTCGGCGTCAGCAGGTTCGTCACCGGCTGCACGCCGACGTCGTCTGTACGGTAGCCGACCGTCGTCAGTGACAGCGCGCCGAAGCCGCTGTTCGCGAACCCTTGCCCGATGGCGGCCGAGTCGGTGCCTTCTACATCGCGGCCGACGCCGAAGACGACCGCCATCGCACTTCCCGCCGTACCGGTGCCGGTAAAATCGGTGAAGGAAAAGTCGAGCCGCAACGAAAAGCTGCTCGCGGTGGAGAGGCGGAAGTTGCTGAGGTACAGCGCGTCGGTGTTGGCCGACGCCGGGGCGCTGGCCAAGAGTTCCAGGCGGCCACTCTGCTCGGCCAGCGCGAGGGTGGAGGGGCTGTCGGTCAGGCCGGACCATTGTGTCCCGCGCACGCCGTCGGCGAAGTTGTCATCGACCGCCGACGCCGCACGGGCCGACGCCGCAGCGGCTGCGAAAGCCCCCAAAGCCGTGATCGTTGCTCGCATCAATGTAACACTCATTGCGGTTCACCATACCCGTTGCGCCCGCAACGTGTCGAACGCTTTTGCTCTTAAGCACTTAAGGGAAAACCCGCAATTTATTCGACGATGAACGCCGCCTTTTTCCATGATTCCGCTGATTCGGCAAAAAGCGGATTTAAGAAACCAGAAATTCTGTCGCAACCGATTCGTACGACTTTTCCTACAAGATTCGTAATATTCGCCGTCTAAAGACGAATTAATGCCCTTCAAACGCGGCCCGCCGGCAACGCCTGCGTAATTCTGTCAAAAACCGGATGTCGACGGTGGCGTCGGCGGCGGTTTGTCATTTCTCCCGGGAGTTCAGATGCTTGAGTCTCTTTCTTCAACCGCCTCGGCGGAGCGTTCGCAAGTCGCCGTGTCTCGCCGCAGCCTGCTCGGCAAAGCCGTGGTCACCGGCCTGGCCACGGTTCCGGTCGTCGGCCTGCTGACGTCGTCGTCGGAGGCCGCCCCGCAGCAGACGCTCGACGCGTCGGCCCGTGAAGCGTTTATGGACATCCGTACGCACGAGAACGACCACGTCGCGTTCCTGAAAGGCGCGCTCGGGTCCGCAGCCCGTCCGAAGCCGACCTTCAAGAACTTGTCGACGACCAGCTTCAACCAGTTCGTGACGCTGTCGCAGGCGTTCGAGAACGTCGGCGTCGGCGCGTACCTGGCCGCCGCCCCGGCGATCAAGAGCAAGGACATTCTGGCCGCCGCCGCGTCGATCGCCCTGATTGAAGCCCGCCACGCCGGGTTCCTCAACGTGTTCAAGGGCAGCGACAACACCCTGCAGGCCAAGACCGGCAAGGCGTCGGCATTTGAGAAGCCGCTGACGATCCAGGAAGTCGTCTCCGCCGTCAGCCCGTACCTTGTCAGCCTTAACGGCGGTCCGGCCGCTACCTTCACCGCCGGCAACGACGTGTCGATCCTGAACTTCGCCCTGCTGCTGGAGTACTTCGAAGCCGAGTACTACAACATCAACGTGCCGAAGTACGTCGGTGCCTAAGGCATCGCGGCAACCCCAACTTCTGCTATCCCTGCGGGGCCACTTCGGTGGCCCCGCAGGCCGTTTAAGGAGACGACGCAAGGTTTTTCAAAACCCGCGTTTTTGCACTTTTTCTTAAGGTTTCTTCACATTTCGCAGGCTGCTTCTTCAATGGCGTCGGGCGAACATGCTGGAATGGCGTGCGGCATGACTGCCCGACGGGCATCGACGCATGCCTCATTTTCCTGCAGGAACCCTTATGCACGATTCATCTTTTCTGACCGACCCGGCCGCCTCTGCGCGCACCGGCCCGTCGCGCCGCAGTCTTCTGGGTAAAGCCGCCTTGCTCGGCCTGGGTGCCGCGCCGGTGCTGGGACTGGCGACGTCTTCGACCCACGCCGCCCCGCAGCAGCAATTAGACGCTTCGTCGCGCGAAGCGTTCACCGACATTCGCTTACACGAAAATGACCACGTCGCCCGCGCCCGGGCCCTGCTCGGCAGCCGCGCCCGGCCGAAGCCGACCTTCAAGAACCTGTCGACCGCCAATTTCAACGCCTTCGTCGCCATGGCGCGGATGCTGGAAAACACCGACGCCGCCGGCCTGTTAGGCCTGATGCCGCTGATCAGCAGCCGCGACGTATTGGCCGAGGCGGGGTCCTTCGCACTCATCGAAGGCCGTCAGGCCGGCTTTCTGAACGTCTTCTCCGGCGTCGACAACACCCGGCAGGAAAAGACCGGCACACCGTCCGCCTTCGAAAAGCCGCTGACCGTCCAGGAAGTCGTCAGCCGCATCAGCCCGTTCATCGCCAGCCTGAACGGCGGCCCGCCTCTGACGGTCACGCCGGGGAATGACGTGTCGATCCTGAACTTCATTCTGGTCGACGAATATCTGGGCGCCGAGTTCTACAACATCAACATCCCGAAGTATTTCTAAAACCCGCATCGCTTCGCGAATGTTTGCCGTCCCCTTCGGGCGTGGCCGATAAAGCGGCCACGCCTTGTTTTCAGAATCGCCCGACACCGCTTCGTCCGCATGACCTGCGGCCGTTTCGCCGTTAGAATCCAAGTGCCATGGCTTTTACCGAACCCGTCCTGACCAAACGCATCCCGCTCGACCCTGAACAGCGCAAGCTGATCGACTACGCCGCCTACGTCGAAACCGGCGGCTACAAGGCGCTGCGCCAAGTCATGGACATGCAGCCGGCCGACATTATCAAGACCGTCACCGATAGCGGCCTGCGCGGCCGCGGCGGGGCGGGTTTCGGGGCGGGGCAGAAGTGGTCGTTTATCCCGAAGGAAAAGAAGGGCCCGCACTACCTCACGGTCAACGCCGATGAAAGCGAGCCCGGCACGTTCAAAGACCGCTACGTCATCAACCACGACCCGCACCTGCTGCTGGAAGGCATCGCCATCAGCGCGCTGGCCACGCAATGCGAAGTGGCCTACATCTTCATCCGCGGCGAATACCACTACTCAGCGAAGGTGCTGGAGTTCGCCATCAAGGAAGCCTACGACAACGGCATCTTTGGCGCCACGAAAGAAGGCGGCGGCGGCATTCTGGGTTCGGGTAAGCCGCTCGACGTTTACGTGCACCGTGGGGCGGGGGCCTACATCTGTGGCGAAGAGACAGGATTGCTGGAAGCCCTCGAAGGCAAGCGCGGCTGGCCGCGCAACAAGCCGCCGTTCCCCGCCATCGCCGGCGCGTTCGCCCGGCCGACGGTGATCAACAACGTCGAAACGCTGATGAACGTGCCCGACATCATCACGCGCGGCCCGCAGTGGTTCCGCACCATGGGCACGCCCGCCAGCCCGGGGCCCAAACTGTTCGGCATGAGCGGCCACGTGAACAAGCCCGGCGTCTACGAAGACGAACTGGGCATCACGCTCGACTACGCCATCAACACCCTCGCCGGCGGCATGAAGGGCGGGGCGTACAAGGCCAGCGTCTGCGGCGGCATCAGTATGGGCGTGCTGGGCACGAACCAGCTCGACATCAAACTGGACTTCGACGACGTCCGCTTCCGCGGCGGCTGCCTCGGCCTCGGCACGGCGGGCATGATCGTCATGAACGAACACACCGACATGGTCAAGGTGCTGCGCAACTGCGTGCGGTTCTACGCCCACGAAAGCTGCGGCCAGTGCACGCCCTGCCGCGAGGGCAGCCATTGGATGCGCAAGATCCTCGACCGCATCGTCGCCGGTTACGGCAAGGCGCGCGACCTGGACATGCTGTTGGAACTGGAAAAGACGATGGGCATCATGCCCGGCACCACCATCTGCGGCCTGGCCGACGGCACCGCCTGGGCCACGCGCACCATCATCACGAAGTTCTACGACGAGTTCGCCCGTGCCTGCCCGGAAGAGCGCACCAAAACGGTGTCCCTGCAGATCAACCAAGGCCGCCACAACGTGCTGACGCCGATGGGGAGCAACACGCGCTAAATGGCCCGGCGTAACTGAAATCGGTCCATGGATGGCGAGCTGCTGATCTTCGGGTGGGTGCCGCTGGCCATATCTGTGGTCGGAGTGGTGTTATCCGCGAAGTGTGTCGCCGACCACTTTTCGCGATGGCAGCTTTTGTTGTTCGTCGTGTCGTTGCCGCCGGCATTGCTCGCGACCGTTGGGCTTCTACAAATCGTCCGCCATCCGATGGCGTGGCCTACCTTGTTGCCGCACGCGTGCCTGTTTTTGGCCGGGTTGGGTTGGCTCGGCCAGATGGTGCTCTTGATTCGCGCGTACTTGAAAGAGCCGCTGCCGCCCGCGCGGTAACGCGTCACCCATTACGGCATCGGGTCCGACCATTTGCCGCTCGCGTCGCTGAACACGTGCAGGTGGCCGTTGACGTTCACCATCACGAACTCTTTGCCGACAATCGGAATGCTGGCCTTCGCGCCGGCTGGCAGCGGCAGGGCGGCCCACGCGCCGCGGTGGGAACTGAATGCAAGGACCGCCGCATCATCCATGTAGGCAGCGACATTAGAGTTGATGATGAGCTTGTCGGCATCCACCCGCCCCCTCGTGGGGGCAAGCGCTACGGCGCCGGTCGGCAATGAATAGGCGTTCAACTGCGTCCCGTCGGCAGTCGTTCGCAGCACGAGCTGGTCGGTGTAGAAGGTGCGCGTCAGTTCTTCCTCGCGATACGGCGATGCCTTTCCGGTAGCCGGAGAAGGCAGCGTGGCCGCCGCCTTCGGTTCCGGATAATCCTGCATCGCCGCGCCGACGGTCAGCGTCAGGCACAGCGAGCCGATGAGCACGATTGCGAGCGCGATGCGTTTGAGCTTCAACATGCGTGACACTCCTTGAGCGAGTTGGACCGAACGGGGCGCGGCCGACTCCGGCCGCAATGCCTTGTCGGCAATGTCTTGAACTCTTGATGCAGTCGGCAATTCGCCCAGCGCGGCCATCGGGCCCAGCAGAGCCGCGGCGTTCGTGCCGGACGTTACCTTGCGCAGGTCCGCCCGCAGGCGTTTGACGGCCGCCCACACGCGCTTGCGGGCGGCGTCTTCGGACACGCCCTGCGCTCGGCCGACTTCGAGGAGCGAAAGCCCCCTGTAATAACGAAGTGCGATCAGTTGCCGGTCGCGTTGGCCGAAGCGGGCTACCGCGTTATCCAGCGCCGCCACCCGGTTGGCCGATTCGTCGGATACGACGACTGCCGTCGGGCGGACGGCTGCTAGGCTTTCACGTCGCCGCCGGCGTCGTTCGTCGCGCAAGTGCCGCATGGACGTCAGGTGCGTCGTACGCACCAGCCAAGCCCCAAGACGGCGACCGTCAGACAACCCCGGTGCCTTGCGGGCCAGCAGCAGAAACACCGCCTGCGCGACATCATCCGCCGCGTGCGCGTCACGCACCAACCGCCGGGCCAACCCGTGCACCCAGCCGCCGTGACGTGACACCAGCTGGACAAACGCTTCGTGCGAGCGGTCCTTCACAAAGGCTTCGAGCAGCAGTTCGTCCGTCATAGTCGTCCTGTCGTAAAGTGCCCGACAGGTCACCGATCGGAAAACTTTTCTCGTCGAGTGCGATCAAACCCTGATCGGCATGTTGACGAAGCGCCGCGAACGCTTACGAAGCGATAGGGACAGAGGCGACGCGGTCGAATGGCCAAACAGTCCTTCGAGGCATAGACGCGGACATGACACCACGGCGCAAGCCATGCAATCTTCGCGTCTGGACGCCATTCGAATGCAGAATCAACGACTTACGCCGTAGCGTTCAGCGTAATCCGGAGCCGCCCGGCTTATTCATTGAACAGCGACACCACGCGGCCGAGCAACGTCGGCTGTGTTGCCGGCGGCGGCGCTTTGACGGCATTGACCATCGTCTGGCGGCGCTGGTCCAGTTCGCGGCGGGTCTGGGTCAGGTCACGCACGGCTTGGGCTTCGGCGGTACGGGTGGCCATCAGTTCGGCTTGCGTCTGTTTCAGGTCCGTTTTGGTGTCTGCCAGTTGCACGCGCAGCATGTCGGTGGTGACGACCGAGCGGGTGACGGTGCTGCCGACGATGGCGGCCCCGGCGAACAGAAGCAGGCTCATGATGCCGACGCCGGCCCAAGCCCACTTGGCGGTGCGACGGGCGGAGCGGGCGTCATCGCGGGCGGCAGTGATCGTCGTCTGCAGCACTGTCATCATCGTCAGTGCCTGCGACGAGGGGCCGGTCGGCATGTCGGACAGGGCCAGCTCGGCTTCTTCCATGGTTTCGCCGGTTTCGACGGGCGTCACGCTGTTGATCTGCTGAATCAGCACCAGCCGCCGGCCGTTGTCGTCGACGCGGGTTTCCAATGACCCGTTGGCCAATCGGCGGGCAATGGTGCGGGTCGAGACGTTCAAGGTGACGGCCGCTTGTTCGACCGTCTGCCACGTGTGGGAAATGGTTTCTGACATGACCGCATCATCGGCCGACGGGCTGAACGGACTTTAGAAAATTATCGGACGTGCCCGAAATTGTCTGACGCGCGTTGTCCGACACGGCTCTACGACGCGACAGCAGGCAATGTTTTATTCGCCGGGTTTGGCTGAGAATGGGGCACCGCGGTGCCGGGCTTGTCCGGGCTATAAACGAAGGCGTACTCGTTATTTAACTTCTTTCAGGCTCTGCCCGTACTCCCGAAATGCTGCCGCGAAAGGGCGTGGCCGCCAGCCGAGTTGGCGTTCGGTTTCATCGACGTCGGCCACGTTGTCTTCGCCCGCCATAACGACCTGGCTTTTGTTAAATGGCAACCATTTGTTGGGTAACACGCTGGCGATCACCCGCGCGTACCAGACCGGCAAGCCGACGGAGATGCGCGGGCTGTCGGTCACGGTTTCGCCGATGACTTGGTACACCTGCCGCCAGTCCACCACCTGGCTGCCGACAAGATTGATCGTCTGACCGGCAAGGTCCGGCCGGTCGACGGCGTCGGCGGTCGCCCGGGCGACGTCGCGCACGTCGACCGGCTGCAGTTTTTTGGGCGTATGCCCGGTCAGGCCGACGCCGAAGTAGGGCATGAAGACGTATGGCAGCGACTTGCCGCGGGCGAAGTCGGCCACCATCTTCACGAAATCGCCCTGCGGGCCGTGGATGACGCTGGGGCGGAAAATCGTCCATTGCAGGCCGCTGGCCCGCACGGCCTCTTCGGCGGCGAACTTGGTCGTCGCATAACGGCTGGCGCTGGCGGGCCCGGCACCGAGGGCACTCATATAAATAAACCGCCGCACGCCGGCTGCCTTGGCGCGGTCCAGCAGGCGAATGGTACCGTCACGATGAACGGCCTCGAAGGTGGTCTGGCCGTCCGTCTCGCGGATGATGCCGACGAGGTGAACCACCGTGTCACAGCCAGCCAACCCGGCATCGAGAACGGACGTGTCGGACAGGCCGCCGGCAAATGGGACGACGTTCGGCTTCTCGGATAGCCGGCGTCGGGTCAGGGTGTGAACGCGGTGGCCGCGCGAAAGCAATTCGTCGACAACGGCCGAACCGACGAAGCCGCTGGCGCCGGTCACAAACGCTGTTCTTGGGGATTGAGAGCTACCTTGGGGCATGGCGGATGATAAGATCGGGCAATGGCACCCGCGTACGAAGAAATTGCCCGGCAGGGTGGCCTAAGAGCGTTGCTTCAGGCGGGAGACTTTTTCATGCCGGATAATCCCGTTCAGCGTTCACTCCTGAAGATTACGCAGCGTCTGACAGAATTGGGCATTCATCACGCCGTGGTCGGTGGCATGGCCTTAGTCGCCCACGGCTATGAGCGGACGACGACGGATGTCGATCTGCTGGTGACTGCGGACGGGCTGAATACGCTTCACAAAGCGTTGGACGGATTGGGTTACCTGCCCCCGTTTGCCGGGAGCAAACACCTGCGGGATACCGAAACGTCTGTTCGAATCGAATTTCTAGTCGCCGGGCAATATCCCGGTGACGGCGTGGCCAAGCCGATTGCCTTTCCCGATCCAGTGTCGGCTTCGGTTGATATGGGCGGACTGCGGGTGATTGCCTTGGAGCGCCTGCTCGAACTCAAACTCGCTTCCGGTATGACCAATGCCGGCCGGTTGAGAGATCTGGCCGATGTTCAGGAACTGATCCGTGTTCGCGGCCTGGACGAAGGCACTGCCGAGCAGTTGCACGAATATGTGCGGCCGAAGTTCCTTGAATTGTTGCGTGCGGTTCGATCCGACGTGTTTGAGCCCTGATGTCCGAACCGATCGTCATACGCCTCGGCACCCGTGGCAGCCTGCTCGCCCGCACTCAGTCGCAGCAAGTGGCCGACAGCGTGATGCGTGCGACGCCGGGCGTGCGCGTCGAACTGGTCATTCTCAAGACCACCGGCGATCGCGTGCAGGACCGGCCGCTCGCAGATTTGGGCGGCAAAGGGCTGTTCACGAAGGAACTCGAACAGGCGCTGCTGGCCGGCACGGTCGATTTCGCCGTACACAGCTACAAAGACGTGCCGGTGACGATGCCGCTGGTGGACGCGAGCGAACTGGCGATTGTCGCCGTTCCGCCGCGGGAAGACGCGCGAGACGTGCTGGTAACGCGAGGCGGGGCGGCGTCTGTCGCTTGTCTGCCACCGTCTGCCAAGGTCGGAACCGGCAGTTTACGCCGCAAATGCCAGCTTTTAGCCCAACGGACCGATTTGATCGTCGAAGGCGTGCGCGGGAACATCGACACCCGGCTGCGAAAGCTAGAGGCCGGTGAGTTCGACGCCATCGTTCTCGCCGCCGCCGGTTTGAAGCGGGCCGGGCTCTATAACCCAGCCAGTATGACGCTTCTGGACCCGACCGACATGGTCCCCTCGCCCGGCCAGGGCGCGCTCGCGATCCAATGCCGTCGTGACGACGTACACACTATTGGGCTTCTCCGGGCCTTGCATGACCCGGTGACCGAGCGTTGCGTGAACGTCGAGCGCCAGGTAGTGCAAGCCCTGAACGGCGACTGCCATTCGCCGATCGCGGCGTACGCGGTCGAGCGGCAAGGTCGAATCGTCCTTCGCATCGCGGTCGGCGGGACGGATGGTGCGGGTCCGGTAAGACGGGCGCTTCAGGACAAATCCGTCGCTGAGGCCGGATTACTGGCCGAGATGGCGATTGGTGACTTGGCATAGGGTAAAAGAGATTGAGGCAATCGCTCACCGGGTGACGAAAAGGTGTTGACCACCCTCGCAAAGCCTTAGTAGAGTCTGAACGGGGCATTGGGCCGTACCAACAGGCGGTATTAGTCGTGGCGGAAACCAAGGGCAAGATTCTCGTCCTCAATGGCCACCAGAATCCCGGCGTCACCGCCGGGATCATCGATGGATTCCGCGCCACCTGCGAAGTGGTCGAAGCGGCCACTATCGATCAAGCCATCGACCAGCTCCGCCGCGAGCACTTCCTGGCCGTCTTCTCCGACGCCGACGATTTTCTGCCACTGGAACGCGCCCTGGTCAGCCAGCAAGCGTCGCTGATCCTCAACACCATCGGCGAAGGCATCTGCATCGTCGACGGCGACGGGCATTGTTCGTGGATGAACAAGAAGATGCTCGCTTGGCCCGCCCGCGTGCATGAGAAAGTCCGCCGGACGTGCCAAGAGGCGTACAACCTTTTCGCCACGCAAAGCAGCAACCTCCCGCCCGACCCACAGCACCCCGCCCCCAGCCGTTCCAAACGCTACACGCTGAATCTGGACGACCAGCAGTTCATGGAAATGATCTGCTCGCCGGTCGTTTCGCCCGGCGGGCAGGTGGTGCAGGTGGTGAGTGTCGTCTGGGACGCCACAAGCACCCGCCGTTTGCAGCAGAAGATCGACGCCATCGACAAGGCCGGCAGCGAACTGGTGCGCCTCGAAAGTGACCTGGTCACGAAGATGAACGTCACCGAGCGGCTGAAGCTGCTGGAAGACAAGATCATCAGCTTCACGCGCGAGCTGATGCACTTCGACCATTTCGCCATCCGCCTGCTCGACCGCAAGAGCAACCGGCTGGAAATGGTGATGAGCGCCGGCCTGCCGCAGGACGCGCTGAACGTGGAGCTGTTCGCCAGCGCCGAAGGCAACGGCATCAGCGGCTACGTCGCCAGCACCGGCCGCAGCTACATCTGCCCCGATGTGGAGCGTGACCCGCGCTACGTGCAGGGCCTGGATTACGCCCGCAGCAGCCTCACCGTGCCACTGCGTTTGCACGACAAGGTCATCGGCATCTTCAACATCGAAAGCCGCCAGCGGGCCGCGTTTAATGAAGACGACCGCCAGTTCGCCGAAATCTTCGGCCGCTACGTCGCCATCGCCCTGAACATTCTGAACCTGCTCGTCACCGAACGCGTCGAAACCAGCCACAAAGTGACCGACACGGTCAACGCCGAGGTGGCCGGGCCGCTGAATGACATCGCCTCCGACATCGGCGCGATGATGGACGACTACATCGGCCACGACGATCTGCGGGCCAAGCTGCAAACGGTGCTGGAGAACGTCAACTTCATCCGCACCAGTTTGCGGCAGGCCGCCGAGGGGCCGAACACCATTCTGGGCGCTAAAGACGTGCAAACGACCGCCGACGCGATTATCAGCGGTGCCCGCGTGCTGGTCGTCGATGACGAGCCGAACATCCGCGCCACGATCGCCGACATCCTGCGCAAGTACGGCGGCAACGTCACCGTCGGCGTCAGCGGCCAGGACGCCATCGACATCCTGCAGCGTCAGGACTTCGACCTGATCTTCAGCGACATCAAAATGCCGGACAAAACCGGCTACGACGTCTTCGCCGCCGCCAAGAAAAAGCCCGGCACGCTCCCGGTGATCCTGATGACCGGCTTCGGCTACGACCCGAACCACTGCATCGTCCGCGCCAGCCAGGAAGGCCTGGCCGCCGTGCTGTTCAAGCCGTTCAAGGTCGACCAGCTATTGCAGGAAGTGCGGCGGGCCTTGGCGTCGAATAAGGCGCATGTCTGACGGTGAAACGCCGAATGGCGAAACCAGAAATCCGAAGCAAATCCGAATGACGAAGCCCGAACCCGAGCGTGTCTTCGATCTAGAGGAGCGGACCGCGAAGTTCGGCGAAGCCGTAATTCGTCTTTGTAAGTCAGTCGGATTGACTGCCGTGACGGACCCACTCGTCCGCCAGTTGGTTCGCTCGGGGACAAGTGTCGGAGCGAATTACGCCGAGGCCGACGACTGCGATTCGCGCAAGGATTCTCGCTTCAAGATCGGCTTGTGTCGTCGCGAAGCGCGCGAATCAAAGCATTGGTTGAGAATGCTCGCTGTTGCTCACGAACCGGCGGCCGACGACGCCCGCCGTCTGTGGCGCGAAGCTCACGAACTCAACCTCATCTTCGGAAGTATCCGTCGTGCGCTAAACTGACGCACCCATTCGGACTTCGTCATTCGTCATTGCTTCGGATTTCTGGTTTCGTCATTCTGATTTCCTAGCTCTTATTTCCCGGACGTCGTAACGTTCATTTCTCGCTGGCATCCTTGTAGGGGAGTGTTACTCTTGCCGACCGTGTCCAAGTCTGCGCCGCCTCAATCCTCTGCCCCCGCCAAGCTCGCCGATGCCGGTGAAGTGCGGCAGCAGCTCGTCGGGAAACACGTCTGCCCGTTCTGCGGCGTGATGCGGGCCGACCCGCACCAGCCCTGCCCGCGGTGCACGCTGGACGACAACACCGCCACCCGCTCGGCCACCCGCCAACGCATCGGCCCCTGGTTCGTCCTGCAGGCCCGCAACCCCTCGGCACCGGGGATGAAGCTGCTGACGCTGCAATCGCTGATCCGCAAAGGGCATCTGACGCCGCGGTCGATCGTCCGCGGTCCGACGACCGACCAGATGTGGGCCTTTGCCGCCAACGTTCGCGGTTTGTCGCGCGAATTCGGCTTGTGCTTCCACTGCGGCGAGAACGTAGACCCGACGGCCACTCAGTGCCCACACTGCGGCCGGGGTCAGCTGCTGCCGGCGGACTCGGACGCGCTTCTGGAACACACCGACCCGCCCGCCGCCCAGACGCAGCAGACACCGCCCGCCTACCAACCGCCGGCCCCGCAATCGCCGCCGCTGCCGCCCGCCGACTTCCTGTCAGGCGTGTCTGCCAGGCGGTCTGACACCGGCATGGAAGGGGGCACCAGCCTCGATTTGCAGGCTGACAGCGTGTTCTCGCAGCTGCCGGCGTTCGAAATCCGCCCGGCCGTCCCCGCCGGCCCGATTCGGCCGACGGCGCTGCAGCGTGCCCCGGTGCCGGCCAAAGAAGAGTCCATTTTGACGGCCCGCGAACTGGCGGCCGCCTTTCAACTCGATTTCAAACCGCCGCCCAACACCAATCGGGCCAAACGGCCACGCCGGCCGGTGCGCACGTTGTTCAGCCTGTTGCTGATCGGCCTGGTCGCCGGCGCGATTGTGCTCGGTTTACGGCCCGACTGGCGGCAGACGTCGTTCGCCTGGGCCACCGAAAAGTGGAGCGAACTGGCCGCCTCGCTGGAACGCCCCGCGAAGCCGCCCCAGGCTTCGGCTCCGCCGACGCAGATCGACCCCGTCCGCACGCCGGCACGCGACGTGCCCCCACCCACACCGACCCGTCAGCCCCCGGTTCCGCCGGCCGATTCCTCGCCGCCGCCCACGCCGCCGCCGACGGCCAATGTGCCGCCGCCTGAAGCGCGGGTCGAGCCGCGCATCGAAACGCCGAAGCCGCTCGTTGTCGCCCCGCCCGCCCCGACGCCGCTCGCGCCGCCGCCGGTCGCCGTTCCCGCACCGGAACTGACGCCGGTGCCCGATGACCTGAACATGGACCAGGCCACGCAACTGGCCAGCGAACTGCGCCTCAAGGCCATCGACGCCCAGGCCCGCAACGACTGGCCGCTCGCGCTGCGTTGTTACGAGCAGATCCAGCGCCTGCCCCGCGAGGCCTGGCCGGCCGATTTGCCCCTGCGCCTGGACATGGCCCGGCGCCGCGCCGCGAATCCGTAAAGAATCGGATCAGTAATTAGCCAGCGGGCTCGCCCGCCGCTTCTTCCGGACACAGCAGGCGAGCCCGCGAACTACTTACCGGCACTTCGCATGACGTTGATCGTACAACGCGAAAAAACTTGCGACGCGTAACGTATTTCGGGTCCAATATCTCTGTGAAGAAAACGTCAGATAATCTTCACTCGTCGTGGCCCGACTGCCGATGAAGGGTGGACCCGGTCCGAGACCGGCATCCACAGGAGTTTCGCAATGAAGCCCGCCCAATGCTGCACGCCCGCCGCCCACGCCCTTTTCGCCAAGCAGATGCCCCAGCTGGAAACGACGGCCGGCCTGCTCCGCGCCGCTTCCTTGCTGGCGATGCACCAGCAGAGCCGGCCGCGCACGGATGAAGTCGAACGCGTCCTCGGCGGCTACGCCAAGCTCGTCCGCAGCCGCGTCCGGGGCACGCAGCAGCAGGCCACGCTGGCGCACCTGCACGCCTACCTGTTCGACGAGTTCGGCTTCGCCGGCAACGTCGACGACTACTACAACCCCGCCAACAGCCATCTGCCCGACGTGCTCGAAACCAAGCGTGGCCTGCCGATCACGCTGTCGCTGGTCTACAAGGTCGTCGCCGAGAAGCTCGGCCTGACCGTCAGCGGCGTCGGCCTGCCCGGCCACTTCGTGGTGTCGGTCGGCACCGCCGAAGGCGCGATGATCGTCGACTGCTACGACAGCGGCCGCACCCTGACACCCGCCGACTGCCGCGCCCGCGTCGAAGCCATCTTCGCCGACACCGTCGACTTCTCCGACGAAATGCTCCGCCCGGTCACGCACCGCATGTGGCTCAGCCGCATGGTCCAGAACCTGCTGCACGTGCACACCAGTGCCGAGCAGTGGGTCGACGTGGGCGCGCTCCTCGAACTGCAAATGCTCCTCTGGCCGCGCCAGCCGCAGCTGAAACGCGATTTGGCCCTGGTCCTCGCCCGCATCGACCGCCCGGAGCCGGCGTCGTTCTGGCTGGACGAATACCTCAAGACCAACCCCGACGACCCCGAAGCCGGTGAACTGACGTCGCTGCTGGCGAAGCTGTCTCGCTAAATTGGTTGAGTTAGCCGCAGATCAACAACGATGAACGCAGATAAGACACAATTCTTATCTGCGTTCATCTGCGGCTAAACTAGTACCGACTGATGCCAAGCCCGCTCCCCACGATCCGTGCCGGTGTGCCCGCGGTCAGCAAGGCCGTCTATCACGCCATCCGTTTTCTCGCCCACGACCCGGCCGTTTACCTCACGATTCCGACTGCTCACCACATTCGTCGCCTGCTGATCGTGCGCGACGTCGAACTCGAACGCGCTCGCCACCTGACCACCGTCGACCGCGTTTACGTGCCCGCTGATTTCGCGCCGCCCGAAGGCCTGAGCGGCGACCGCGAAATCGCTACTGCGCAGGCGGCTGCCACCTGTCTGACACGGCATGGCGTCCGCCGCGTGATGGCCGATCGGTCTTTGCCGCTGGTGTTCGCAGAACATTTGCGTGAGAGCGGCATCGACGTCGTGCTCGATCTCGACCTGGGCGTCGCCGAACGCCGTCGCAAAGACGAAACCGAAGTCGCCGCGCTCCGCCAGGCCCAGCGTGATACCGAGTCCGCCATCGCCATGGCCTGTCAGACCATCCGCCACGCCCCCGCACAGAGTGACGGCGTGCTGCTTCACGACGGCCAACCACTGACGAGCGCGATCGTGCGCACGCTGATCGATTTGCACCTGCTCCGACTCGGCTACGCCAACGAAAACAGCATCGTCGCCGGCGGCCCGATCGGGGCCGACTGCCACCACCCCGGCAGCGGCGAACTGCGCACGGGCCAGCCCGTCATGATCGACGTGTTCCCACAAAATAAAGCCACGCTCTACCACGGCGACTGCACGCGCACCGTCGTCCACGGCGACGTGCCCGACAACGTCCGCCGGATGCACACCACAGTCGTCGCCGCGAAAAAAGCGGCCGAAGCCGTCACACGCGCCGGTGTCACCGGCGACAGCGTTCATTCGGCCACCGTGGCCGTCATGAAAGCCGCCGGCGTGCACATCGGCTTCGCGCCGCCGGACGCCCCGGCCGATCTGATGTTCCTCCCGCACGGCACCGGCCATGGCATCGGGCTGGACCTTAAAGAGCCGCCGTTGCTCGACTTCAAAGGCGTCGAACTTCTCGCCGGCGACGCCGTCACCATCGAACCGGCCGTCTATTGCCGCTCCGTCGGCGGCGTGCGCGTGGAAGACCTGTACGTCGTCCATGACGGCGGGGCGGACAACCTCAACGCATTGCCGGAAGGGCTGACGGACTGGTAACTGCACAGCCGGCCATAATGCCCGGCTGTTCAACGTGATGCGGTTGTGAATGATCCTGCTTTCATTGCGACTTAATGTGGCGGAATCGCACTCGCTGGCTAACCGTACGCGTCAGGGATGGTCTACCATTCTGTGACCGCCGCGCCCGCTTCGGAAAGTGGGCCGCGACGCGAGAACGCGGGGAAGCCATGCACGCTCGCCAACGCCTTGCCTTATCCGCCGTCGCCTTGGCCGTTGCCGCGACGGCATTGACGTCCGCCCAAACGCTCCCGTCGGCGGCCTCGCCCGAATCGCCGTACTGGCAGGGCGGCACACCGCCCGCGCCGCAGCCCGCCGCCGGACCCGAAGCCCAACCGCAGCCGCCCGTTCAGCCCCAGCAGCAGGCCGAGCTTCAACCGCAGCCGCAAGGCGAAACCGCCGCGCCGGACGCTGCGCCCGACGCACCGCCGGCCGACCAGCCGAAGCTCGGGCCCGAACAGCTCGACCCGCTCCTGGCGCCGATCGCCCTTTATCCCGACGCGCTGCTCTCGCAGGTGTTGATGGCCAGCACGTACCCGCTGGAAATCGTGCAGGCCCGCCGCTGGCAGCAGGCCAACGCGGCACTACAGGGCGACGCCCTCGGCGAAGCGCTCGGCCAGCAGCCGTGGGACGCCAGCGTCAAGTCGCTGATCACCACGCCGACCGTGCTGCAGATGCTCGACGAACGCCTTGAGTGGACGATCCAACTCGGCGACGCCTTCCTGGCCCAGCAGGCCGACGTTATGGACAGCGTCCAGCGCCTGCGCAACCAGGCCCAGGCCGCCGGTACGCTGCAGAGCGACGCGGAGAAAAAGATCACCGCCGTTCCCGCCACGCCGCCACCCACGGCCAGCTATCCCGAAGCCAGCACACCGGCGGCCGTGCCGCAGTACATCTACATCGAAAACACCAGCCCCGAAGTCGTCTACGTCCCGGTTTATGACCCCGGCGTCGTCTATGGCACGTGGGCCTACCCGGCGCAGCGTCCACATTTCTGGCGTCCCGCGCACTACGTGCCGACCCGCGGCATCTGGTACGACCGCTGCAACGTCAATCCCGCCTGGAGCTACGCCTGGGGCCGGCCCGACTGGCGCGTGCGTCGACTCGAACTCGACTACGCTCACAACGCGCGTTTCAATCGGCAGATCGACCGCGACGTCGTCGTCCGCCGGACCCGCGAGCGCGACCGTGATTCAGACAACGGCCGCCGCGTCTGGCAGCACGACAGCTCGCACCGACTCGGCGTCGGCTACCGCGACACCGCCACCGCCCGCCAATACACCGGCCGCAACAACGACGACACGCGTGTGCGTGAGCGAACGAACAACGACCGCACTGACCGGTCCGACGACCGTGACCGCGTCCGCTCGGCCCGCGAAAGCACCAATCGCGACGACAACACGCGCCGCAACGTAACCGGCCGTGACGCGAATACGCGTGACAATGCCGCCACAGCGCAACGCCGCCCGGTGATCCCAGGCAGCGTTGTGCCTAACACGGCCGGCCGCCCTAACGGCGGCCAGTCTATGCCCGGCGCGAATCCCCCGAATGTGGCCGGCCGACGCGACGGCGCGCAGGCAGTCCCCGGCGCTAATCCGCCCAATGCGGCCGGCCGACCGCAGCAGGTCCGCCCCGACGACGCGACCCGAACGCCCACGCCACGCGGCGATCGCAACGCCGACCGAGCGGACAACGAGACGCCGCGCCCCGAACGCGAAACCCCTCGCCCGGAGCGGACCTCGCCGCGCGGCAACGACACCGCTCCCCGCACTGATAACGACAGTGACACCGCCCGCCAGCGTCAACGCAGCGGTGCGGCGGACAATGCCGGTGACAACAACGGCCGCAATCGCGGTGGCCGTCCCAACAGCGACGCGAGCGATCGCTCCGACGCGCCCGCCGACAGCCCGCGCGGCGCCCCTGCCCGCCGTACCGAACCCGACGCCCCGGCCCGGCCCGCACCGCGCCAAGCCGCCCCGGCAGATCCGACACCCGACGCACCGCGTCGCGTCGCCCCCGCGCGGCAAGACCCGGCCCCCGCGCCGACGCCGGCCCCGGTACCGCCGCCCCGTCCAGAGCCGCGTCCCGCGCCCACGCCGGAACCGACGCCCACGCCGCGTCGCGCCCCCGCGCCCGAACGCGCCGCTCCTGAACGCCCTGCCCCCGAACGCCCATCACGGCCAGCGCCGCAAGCCGAAGCCCCGGCCCGGGCTCCCGCCGACAACGGACGCACCAATCGCACCGAGTCCGGCAAGAGCGGCAGCAGCGACAGCGGTAGCGCCGGCGATTCGGGTCGGACCAATTCCAACAACCGAAGCAGCCGCCGCTAAGCCCTGGCACCACACGGCACAGATTCAGTGGCTGCAGGCGCACCGGAATTGATTCAGAAGTTTCAATTTTCGCCCAAGATTCGCAGGCATTGAGCGGATCAGCCGACAGTCAGGTACCGTCTTGACAACCCTGATGCGCGGTCTACACTGCCGGGTCGACAATTTAATAGTTTTTCTTATCCAGAGTGGTTGAGGGTTTGGGCCCTTTGATGCCACAGCAACCGGACCGCCTCCGTGGCGATTTAGGTGCTAACTCCCGCCCGCGTTCGGCCGTAGTGCCTGATGTGGGAGAGATAAGAAGACGGCGAAGGCAATCCAGCGTGATTTCTCGGCCGCTTCTTATCCGAACAGATGAGAAGCGGCTTTTTTGTTTGGAGGAGTGGACAGTGGACAGTGGGCAGTGGGCAGGGAAATGCAGGAAGCGGATGATCGAAGCCGCTTCTTAATTCCCCTGCCCACTGCCCACTGCCCACTGCCCACCAATAAGCATGACTTACGTCAAAGGCCTGAAGTGTAAAGAGTGCGGCCACCGCGTCCCGGCGACGCCGGTGCATGTGTGCGAACAGTGTTTCGGGCCGTACGAGGTGGAATACGACTACGCCGCCATGAAGGGAAAGGTCACGCGCGAAAGCATCGCGGCCGGGCCGCATTCGCTCTGGCGGTACAAGGATTTGCTGCCGGTCGACGTGCCGCGCACGGGCTTCAACAGCGGCATGACGCCGCTGCGCCGGGCACCGAAGCTGGAGAAGCTGCTCGGCTGCCGTGAGATCTGGATCAAGGACGATTCGTGTAATTATCCGACTTACAGCTACAAAGAGCGCGTCGTCAGCGTGAGCATCAGCAAGGCCGTCGAGTTCGGTTACAAAATCGTCGGCTGCGCCAGCACCGGCAACCTCGCCAACAGCACCGCCGCCCACGCCGCCGTCGCGGGCGTGAAGTGTTACGTGATGATCCCGCACGACCTGGAACAGGGCAAAGTGCTCGGCAGCCTGATCTTCGGGCCGACCATGGTCCGCATCAAAGGCAACTACGACGACGTCAACCGCCTTTGCACCGAAATCGCCGACAAGTACGGCTGGGCCATCGTCAACGTGAACCTGCGGCCGTACTACACCGAGGGGGCCAAAACCTTCGGCTTCGAAATCGCCGAGCAGTACGGCTGGAAGCTGCCGCAGCACACCATCGCCCCGACCGCCGGCGGCACCATCCTGCCGAAAATCTACAAGGGCTATCAGGAGTTCATCGAGTTGGGCCTGGTCGAGGACAACAAGCCGAAAATGTACTCCGCGCAGGCGGCCGGCTGCAATCCGGTGGTGACGGCCATCCACAAGGGCATCGACATCATCGAGCCGCAGAAGCCGAACACGATCGCCAAGAGCATCGCCATCGGCAACCCGGCCGACGGGTACTACGTCTACAACGTCATCAAAGACAGCGGCGGCTGGGGCGAAAGCGCCACCGACCCGGAAATCATCGACGCCATCCGCCTGCTCGGCCGCACCGAAGGCATCTGGACCGAACCCGCCGGCGGCACCACACTTGCGGTCGCCATCAAGCTGATCCAGCAAGGCCGTATCCCGAAGGACGAAAGCATCTGCGTCTGCATCACCGGCAACGGGCTGAAGACGTTGGAAACCGTGCAGGACGCCCTGCCGTACCCCGAGGTGATCAACGCGAAGATGAGCGAGTTCGACGCGATGATCGGCCGGCTGGGCGAAACCCAGCCGGAGCCGGAATTAGCGACCGTCTGATGTAGGGTGGGCACTGCCCACCATTCCGCAAACGGTGGGCAGTGCCCACCCTACGAGAGAACCATGCCCGTCAAAATCATGATCCCCGCGCCGCTGCGTCAGTTCACCAACAACGCTGCCACCCTCGACGGCAACGGCAACACTGTCGGCGAACTACTCAAAGACCTGCAAGCCAAAGGCCCCGGCATCGAGACGCGCCTGTTCAAAGGCCAGACCGGCACGCTCAACCGCTTCGTCAACATCTTCGTGAACCAGGAAGACATCCGCTTCCTGCAGAACCTCGACACGCCGGTAAAAGAGGGCGACGAAGTAAGCATCGTCGCGGCCATCGCGGGCGG
Source organism: Tepidisphaeraceae bacterium (assembly GCA_036388295.1). Classification (GTDB taxonomy): domain Bacteria; phylum Planctomycetota; class Phycisphaerae; order Tepidisphaerales; family Tepidisphaeraceae; genus RYN-431. The sequence goes on from DASVSC010000203.1 coordinate 35,867, forward strand.
GTGAACCGTTCGTGTTCCGTCCGCGTCTTATACCGAAAGCCGTTTCATGAGCGTTTCCACCCCCAGCGGCGGACTGACTGATCTGTCCAAGTACGTCTACGGCACCACGCGCCTCGGCGACGACAAACTTCCGACGGCCGATCGCGTGAAGATCGCCCGCGCCGCCATGGACGCTGGCGTCTGGTTCCACACCAGCCATCAATATGGCAATGCCCTTGAAGTCTTGCGCACGGCATTCGACGAGGACCGCGCGCGGGTGCCGAAGATCATCTACAAGATCGGCTGGAGCAGCATCGCAGAATTGCGCGAGACGATCGCGAAGAACATCGGCCCGCTCGGCCTCAATCACATGGACGTCGGCCAACTCTGCCTCGGCGGCGACTTGGCCGAAGCCTTCCGCACCGGCGACCCGGCCTGCTACGACGGGCTGCGCCAGCTCAAGGAAGAAGGCCTCGTCCGCCGCCTGGTCGTGGAGGTGTTCCCCTGGACCAGCCGTGTGCCCCTCGACGCCATCCGCGGCGGCTGGGCCGAAGGCGTCATTGATGGCTACATCTTCTACCTCAACCCGCTGCAGCGGTTCGCGTCGAACGAACTGTGGGCCGAGATTCAAAAACGGAACCTGCCGGTGATCGCGATGCGCACCGTGAGTGGCGGCAGCGTGCTGCGCTTGCGCGACGTCCCGGGCGCGGCGTGGAAGCCGTACCTGCACGACCGGGCCGTGGAAGTGGCCCCGCTGTTCGAACAGTCCGGCATCCAAAGCTGGACCGAGTTCTGCGTGCGCTTCGCCTACGGTGTGCCGCAGGTGCGCGCCACCGTCGGCTCCACCGCCAGAGCCGAGAATCTGAACGAGTTCCTCGCCTCCACCAGCCAGATCAAGCCGTTGCCGGCAGAGATTCAGCAGCAGATCGAAACGCTGCAGCGTCGTTGGTCCGACGAAACCGACGTCCACGCCGAGCCGTGGTCGATGTAACGCAGGGCCGTGATCGGCAGCACCTTCGGCGACCGCTCAAGATCTGAACGCCAGAGGTCGGACCGGCACGCTCAATCGCTTCGTCAACGTCTTCGTGAACGAGATAGACATTCGCTTCATGCTAAACTTCGCCTGTCGGTGAAGAATGCGACGAAGTCGGAATCGTCTGGGAGAGCGCGGGCTATCTCGGAAAGAGCATTATGCACCACGCCCGCCAAATCTTTTCCCTCGTGATCATTGTACTGATGGTCAGCACTCAATCGGGCTGCATGACTGGCGCGATGTGGCACGAGGCAAACACAAAGGAGTTGACCGGCCCGGTCGCGGTGACCGTGCACGATGTTGACGGCCCCGCCCCGCGATTTGACGCGGTCTACCGACTGCCCGGCACATGGTGGGGGCCGACCGACTACCTGTTCGCCGTGCCGCCCGAATCGGCCGATGACTACGTCCGCCCGCCCGGGCTCTGGGCTAATCGACCGGCAAGCCCGCTGGCACCGGCGAATACTGCACCGGACGGTCTGTCTGCCGGTGGAGCCATTCCGCTCGCGCGGTTCGTGCGTCGAGTTACATCGAAGGACGAGACAGCCCACGCCACGGAGGCGAAAAAACTGTCCCTCATGTTCCCCGGGGTCAACCCACCGAACGACGTGACCGTGTTTATCGTCCCTCGGTCCGGTTCGCCTATGGCGACCGGCGCAACGGTCCGCCTGCTGAGCGGTGAAAACGTTGCCCTGACCGAGCGGACCCTTATCTTGGCCTTTCCGACAACCCAAGCCCGTCCTGAGGGCGATCGCGGCGGGGCGCTCGTTCGTGCGGCGTTGCTGACGCCATTCACCCTCGCCGCCGACATCGTCATCACCCCAGTCCTCTTTTTCGGGCGTTTGTAGATGCGATTGAACGCCCCGCCCTCGACAAAGACTGGCGGCTTCCGCAGACTGACAGGATGCCCACCATCTCCCGCAAGTTCTGGTTCACCTTCCCGACCAAGACCGAAGTCCAGCGGCCGGTCATCTGGGAGATGAGCCGCAAGTATCCGGACGTCGTCTTCGACATCCGCCAGGCCAGTGTGCAGGACGAGATCGGCATTATGGCGGTGCTGCTGGAAGGGGAGGCCGAGCAGGTGCGGGCGGCCGTCGAGTTCTGCCGAAAGGCGGGGCTGCAGGTGGACCCGATTGAAAAAACGGTGATCGAAGGGTAACGAAGCCCAAACGACAGCGGGTTTGAGCCGCGGGTGTGAACCCGCGCGAAGCGGGGAAAGGGTTCAACGACGGCATCGATTTCGCGCGGGTTTACACCCGCGGCCAACGCTTTTGCCGCCTAACGCGCGTTCGGCTCAACCCAACTTGACGCGGTTCGCGTCCGATAGCTGTCGATAAAATCGCATTCATCCTACGTCGCAGCACTCCAGCGGCTAGGCTTGAGCATCGTGAGGCACCTGAAGTACCTGCCACTCGCCTTTATCGCCGGCCAGCACGGTTTTGCCCTGCTCGCGCCATACCTTGCCCTTTGCGTCACTGCCCATGCCCTGCTGGTGCAGCGTCGCCTGCGGCTGGTGCCGGCCATCGTCCGGGCCTGATCGCGGCAATTCTTTTCTACTGTCGAATTCAATCCGCCTAAGGGCAAGCCTGATGCGCCTAACCTTGGGAACACACGTCGATTTTTCCGGCGTGTTCCCGTAAAGTTAGGGTATTCATGCGCAGCGACAGCAACTTCATCCGAATCCGTGGTGCCCGCGAGCACAATCTCAAGAACCTTAGCGTTGACGTGCCCCGTGATAAGCTCGTGGTCGTCACCGGCCTGAGCGGCAGCGGCAAGTCGACCCTCGCGTTCGACACCATTTTCGCCGAGGGTCAGCGCAAGTACATGGAAAGCCTGTCGGCCTACGCCCGGCAGTTCCTCGACCAGCTGCAGAAGCCCGAAATCGACGACATCGAAGGCCTGCCGCCCACCATCGCCATCGAACAGCGGTCGGCCAGCAGCAACCCTCGCAGCACCGTCGCCACGACCACGGAAATTTATGATTACCTGCGCGTCCTGTTCGCCCGCGCCGGCACGCCGCACTGCTGGGAGTGCGGCCGCGAGATCAGCAGCCAGTCGCCGACGCAGATCACCGACAGCGTCATGAAACGCCCCGAAGGTACGAAGGTGATGATCCTGGCCCCGATGATTCGCGGCCAGAAGGGCGAGCACAAGGAGATCTTCACCAGCATCGTCAAGCAAGGCTTCGTCCGCGTCCGCGTTAACGGCGAGATCATCGACCTCGGCACCACCAAAGCCGCCACCGGCGGGTACAAGCTCGAAAAGAACAAGCGGCACCACATCGACGTCGTGGTCGACCGCATCGTGCTGAAACCCGAAATCCGCAGCCGGCTGGCCGACTCAGTTGAAACCGCGCTGAAGCTGGCGCAAGGCCTGGTCATCGCAGCAGTCGATGAGAAGGGCGAATGGGTCGACAACGTGTTCAGCGAGCGCTTCGCCTGCCCTGAGCACCCGCACGTCAGCTTGCCGGAGTTGGAGCCGCGGCTGTTCAGCTTCAATTCCCCGCACGGCGCCTGTCCCGCGTGCCACGGCCTGGGCACCACGCTGGAGTTCGACCCGGACCTGATCATCCCCGACGAAAGCACATCGCTGGAAATGGGCGCGATCGAGGCCTGGCGCAAGCACGGCAAGCGGATGAACATCTACTACGCGCGCGTGCTGCGCCAGTTCTGCCGCGACTTCGGCGCGACCTACGGCGCGCCCATCGGCGAGATGGACCCGCTCGTCCGCCAGATCCTGATGCACGGCACGGATGAGAAAGGCGACCAAGGCACCGGCACGTATTTCGAAGGCGTCATCCCCAACCTCACCCGCCGTTTCGAGAACACCGAAAGCGACTACGTCCAGCAGAAGCTCAACACCTATCAAAGCGAAGCCGCCTGCAAAGTCTGTCACGGCCAGCGGCTGCAGCCGGGCGCGCTGGCGGTCCGGTTGGCGTGCGGCGAGGGCGTGATCGACATGCCCGAGAACGACATTCCCGCGAAGACAAAAAAGAAAAAGCAGGCCGAGGCCGTGCTGCTGCCGGGCTATTCGATCAACGACTTGTCGACGATGACCGTCGCCAACGCCAAGCACTTTTTCGAGAACCTGAAGCTGAACAAAGAAGGCTCGGCCATTGCCGAACCGATTCTGCGCGAGATCAGCTCCCGCCTCGGCTTCATGTACGACGTCGGCCTGCAGTACCTGTCGCTCGACCGCAAAACCGGCACATTATCAGGCGGCGAGGCGCAGCGCATCCGTCTGGCCACACAAGTAGGCAGCAAACTCGTCGGCGTCTGCTACGTCCTGGACGAACCGACCATCGGCCTGCACCAGCGCGACAACGACCGTTTGATTAACACGCTGCTGAAGCTGCGCGACCTCGGCAACACGGTCATCATGGTCGAGCACGACGAGGACTGCATTCGCGCCGCTGACCACCTGATCGACATCGGCCCCGGCGCCGGCAGCCACGGCGGCAACCTGATCGCGCAGGGCGATATGCCCGCCGTGCTGGCGCAGAACAAGAGCGTGACGATCAAGTACCTCACCGGCGAGTACCAGATCGTAAAGCCCGCGGTCCGCCGCCCGGTCGACCCGAACAAGGTCTGCATCGAACTCAAAGGCGCGTGCGAGAACAACCTGAACAACGTCGACGTGAAGATCCCGCTGAACGGCCTGGTCTGTGTCACCGGCGTCAGCGGCAGCGGGAAGTCCACGCTCATTAACCAGACATTTCTGCCGGCGCTGAAGCGCAAGATTTACGCCAGCAAAACCCGCGTCGGCGAACTGAAAGACATCAAGGGCTGGAACAAAGTCGACAAGGTCATTGAGATCGACCAAAGCCCCATCGGCCGCACGCCGCGCAGTAACCCGGCCACCTACACCGGCGTGTTCGACGAAGTGCGCAAAGTCTTCAGCCAGACGAAAGAAGCCAAAGTCCGCGGCTACCAGCCCGGCCGATTCAGCTTCAACGTCAAAGGCGGCCGCTGCGAGGCGTGCCAGGGCGCGGGCATCAAAGTAATCGAAATGCACTTCCTGCCCGACGTGAACGTCGAGTGCGAAACCTGCCACGGCACGCGCTACAACCGCGAAACGCTGCAGGTCACGTTCCGCAGCAAGAACGTGGCCGACATTCTGGCGATGACGTGCGAAGAGGCCGTCAAGTTCTTCGAAAACTTCCCCAGCATCAGCCGGCAGCTGCAGGCCCTGAACGACGTCGGCCTCAGCTACGTGAAGCTCGGCCAGCCCAGCACGCAACTGTCCGGCGGCGAAGCGCAGCGCGTGAAGCTGGCGACCGAACTCGGCAAGAACTCGACCGGCCACACGCTGTACGTCCTCGACGAACCGACCACCGGCCTGCACTTCGCAGATATCAACAACCTGTTGAACGTGCTGAACCGCCTGGCCGACAAGGGGAACACGATTGTAGTCATCGAGCACAACTTGGACGTGATCAAGTGCGCCGACTGGATCATCGACCTCGGCCCCGAAGGCGGCTCGGGCGGCGGCAACATCCTCGCCAGTTGCACGCCCGAAAAGCTGATCAAAGACTTCCCCAAAAGCTACACGTCTCAATATCTGAAAAAGAAAATGGCCGACGACGCACGGCTGGCGGCTTCGGCCTAGGTTGTTTCTCTTAAGCCGTCGGTGGCAAACCCGCCCTGTTAGCGGGGCCGCTAACAAGACGGTAATCGGTTGGCTACAGTAACGACTATGGAGAACACGCGGTTGACACCTAATCTTCTCACTTCAATCGTTCTGCTGGCCGCTGTCAGTGCATCGGCCGCGCCGCCGGCCACGCGTCCGGTGTACGCCACGCCGGCCGATGTAGTGGCGGCCGCGCAGCGTGCCAACAAGGAGGACGATTTCGAAACCTTTCTGAACTGCCAAAGCCCCGCCGGACAACAGAAGATGGTCAAGTTCGTCATGACCATCATGGCGCGCTCGCCCGCCACACGTCCGGCCAACGCCGAGCGCGACGCCTTCGAACGGCGCCACCGCCTGAGCGATCGCACGCCCCGCCCCGGCGAGACACCCGACCAGGTCGTTGACCGCCTGATCGGCGACCTGCCCGATTCGCGTGCGTTCCTCCTGGACTTCATGACTCAGCAAAAGGCCATCCGGGCCAAGCGGCCCCCGTCGACCCGCCCAGCGCCGGACCTGATGAACCTCGTCGTCAGCCCCGATGGCCTGACTGCGACCGGTGATCTCTCCCGCCGCGACCCCGACGGCGGGACGATGTCCCAGCACATCAGCTTCAGCAAAATCGATGGCTCGTGGCTTCTGAACGACATGATGTTTTACTAAACCCTGCCGCTCCGTCGATCGGACGCCGCGACATTCGCCTAAAGCCCGGCCGTGTGTCCGCCCGATAAAAATCCCATTGCCACGACAAGGACGTCGCGGCCCTGAGATTCCCGGCAAGGAGCCGTTATGCACCGCATCGTTCTCTTCACCTTCTTCGTCATCCTCGGTCTGGTCCTCGGCTGCGGCAACAAGAACTCGACCGCCAAGGCCAACCGTTCCGTGCTCGACGTCGCCCCGGCCCCGCTGCCGTCGGCCGAGCCGCAATTGGCGGCGATACCGATCAATGACACGCCGTCCGCCGTCGCCTTCGAAGCGCCCCGTCCTCAGTCGGCCGTGGCCGTTTCGCCGGTCGCCGCGTCGCCGAAGACTTACACCGTTAAGAAGGGCGACACCCTGTTCTCGATCGCCAAGACCCAACTCGGCAGCGGCCGCGACTGGCAGAAGATCACCGCCGCCAACCCCGGCCTGACGCCGCAGAAGCTCAAGGCCGGCCAGCAGATCGCGATGCCGTAGGAGGGTTGATCGGTTGATGCGTGAATGAGTTGAACCGTGGCCGGGGGGCG
>DASVSC010000204.1:0-9235 GCA_036388295.1 Tepidisphaeraceae bacterium
CTGATGGCTCGATCACTTATTCATCACGTGCGCGGATACGCATGGCTGGTCCGGCCGGTGTTCGACCGCGCCGCGGCGGACTACGTTCAATACGGACGAGACGTGCGGCAGGCGATTGACGAGGGCAAACCCGCGCCTGGCCGTCCCCAGCCCGGCCGCTCGCGACGATCGTACGTCAGCTTGCCCGATGTGCCGGTGCCGCTCACGCCGCCGCTGTGGCCGCGCGAGCTCGTCAACGACGTGCTGCTGCCCTCCCTGTCGCGCTACTTCGCTGCCACGGAGCGCGTGCTGGCCGAGTCGCGATTGCTGCGAACGATGCTGGCAGTGAGATTATTCCGCGGCGCACACGGGCGTTGGCCGGCGTCGGTCGACGAATTGGTGCCGGAGTTCCTAACGGCTACACCACTCAGCCCCGCGCGGCGGGACGGGGCACGCGTCGAGTTCGTCGTGCTCCCGAGCGGCCGCCCCGACGGCGCGGACCGGCCGATGGTCTACGTGAGCATGGGCAACGACAGCAACCCGCCTCCGCAAGACCGAGCGGTGGGCTGGACGAGCGGCATGACGGGCAACCGGCGCATCGACGAGGCCGGCCGGCAATGGCGCGACGTCGAAGCGTGGCCTTTCAAGGCTTACCCCGTCTTGCGACGACCGCAGTCGGACGAAGATGAAACCGTCTCCCGCGGTTGGAACGACGAGGGTAACCCGGCCTCAACTCAACCCGCGCCACAGCAGCCAAATTAGCCCGACGGCCCACGGCACGGCGACCAGCCAAAAGGCCCAGACAGCTATCCAAAGCACTGCCACGTAAAAGCTGCCGAGAAACCAGGTGCCGCGCCCGCCGCCGCGGCTGGCGCGGTAGAAACCGCTGGCCCGTGCCCAAGTCAGCAGGAGCGGCGTCAAATACACGATGATGCCGCCCAGGGCCAGCACGGCAATCACGCGTGCTTCCCAGTCGACGTTGAAATAGAGCGTGTACCACGCCTGCACCGGCGGCCCACCGAGCCAGTATGTCAGGACCGTCAGCGCGACCACCCCGAGCAGGCCGATCGGCCACCACAACATCGCGCCACTGACGTAGTACGCCAGCGCCACAAATCGCGCTCGCCGGTCCGCGGGCAGCGCGGCATGGCTGACCAGCCATGGCAGCGTGTTCGCGAACCCGAACGTCGCCAGCAAGGTGCAGAGCAACGTCAGCGGCGAAAACATCCAGCCCGCCGCCAGCGGGGCGATGCCGTCGATCATCACCGCGCTGTACCACGGCGCAGCGGCCAGCAGTCGGACGTCAAAGAACGACAAGCCACGCTCGAATAACATTAGAAGCAGCGCACTCACCATGAGCAAAGCCGGCAGGCACAGCAGCAGCGACGAGACGACCCAAAACCGCCGCGCATCCCGATAGCTGACGGCCTGGTTCGCCTCCGCGATCAGCAACCGCGGCCGCACCGTGACCAGCCAGAAAGTGCCGACGAACCCGCGCACCCAGCCGATGCGCTGGCGGTTGCTCCAGGGGATCAGGCTGGTGGGTCGATCCCGGTCGATCAGCAGGCCGCATTCGGGGCAACGGTCGCTCGGCAGGGCGCGTAGGTCGTAGCCGCATTGCTGGCAGAGCAGAAGGTCATGGCCGGCGGTCACTGGCGCATTCTCCCGCAGGCCGCCTTAGTTGCAACGCACTTTCGTGCGGCCACAATGTGTCGGTCGATTGCGAAGGAGAACCGCATGGAGCCGCTGCGCGTCGGGGTCATCGGAACGGGGAAGATCAGTTCGGCCTACCTGTCGGCGGCCAAAAGCCTGCCGATTCTGAAGTTCGTCGCGCTGGCCGACCTGAACGTCGACTCGGCCAAGGCCCGGGCGACAGAGTTCGGCGTGCCCAAGGCGTGCGGCGTCGACGAACTGCTGGCCGACCCGTCGGTCGAGATCGTGCTGAACCTGACCATTCCCGCCGCCCACGTGCCGGTCGGGCTGCGGACGATCGAGGCAGGCAAACACACGTTTCTGGAAAAGCCGCTCGGCGTGAATGTCGCGGAAGCGACGACGCTTATGGAAGCCGCCGAGGCGAAGAAACTACGCGTCGGCTGCGCTCCAGACACGTTCCTGGGCAGCGGCCTGCAGACGGCCCGCAAGGTGATCGACGACGGCACCATCGGCCGGCCGATCGCGTTCACCGCCTTCATGATCGGCCGCGGTCACGAGCACTGGCACCCGTCGCCGGCGTTTTACTACCAGCCTGGCGGCGGACCGATGCTGGACATGGGGCCTTACTACGTCACCGCGCTGCTGAACCTGCTCGGCCCCGCGAAGCGCGTGATGGGCATGAGCAGCATCAGCCGGCCGACGCGCGTCATCAGCAGCCAGCCGTTGGCGGGCCAGGTCATGCAGGTGACCACGCCGGACCACGTGATGGGCACCATTGAGTTCGAAAATGGCGCGGTCGGCTCGGTGATTCAAAGTTTCGCCATGCGGGCCGGCAGCGGGGCGGCCAGCCCGATTATCGTCTACGGCACCGAAGGCACGCTGCACGTGCCCGACCCGAATAACTTTGACGGCCCGGTGAAAGTCTGCCGGTTCGAAGAGGGCCGCGAAGACACGTTCGTGGAGGTGCCGCCCGCCTTCCCCACCGGCTACGGCCGCAGCGTCGGCTTGGCCGACATGGCGACCGCCCTCCGCACCGGCCGACCGCACCGCTGCGGCGGGCGACAGGCGCTCGTGGCGATGGAAGTCATGCAGGCGTTTACCGATTCGTCGAACAGCAACCAGGCGATCCGGCCCAAAACGCGGTACGAATGCCCCGCGCCCATGGCGACCGGGCTTCCGTTCGGAACGCTCGACTGAGCGAACCCAGTACAGGCACGGCTCGCTTCAACGGACCGTGCCTCGGGCATCCGTTAGACGCACCCCCTGCGTAGGAGTAGACATGCGAACCCGTCTTGCCGTTGTCGCCGCCGCGTTGCTCGCTTTGCAGTCTGCCGCGTACGCGAATCGGGCGACGATGGACGTCGTCGCCGACCGGACGGCCGCGACGCCCGGCGGCAAAGTCACGCTGGCGCTGACGTTTACGATCGAGCCGGGCTGGCACTTGTACTGGATCAATCCTGGCGAAACGGGCGTGCCACCGAAGGTGAAATGGCGGCTGCCGCCCGGCGTGACGGCCGGGCCGCTGCGGTTTCCCGTGCCGCACCGCATCGAAGCGGGCGAACTGACGGCCTACGGATACGAAAACACGCTCACGCTGCTGACCGACCTGACAATTCCGGCCGATACGACTGGAACATTAACAATTGCCGGCGACGCCCGCTGGGTGGTGTGTGCCGATGCCTGCGTGTCGGAAACGCAATCTATCGCGCTGGAACTGCCCGTCGGCCCCGGCGCGGCGAGCCGACCCGAGCAATTTAAGGCCTGGCAGTTGCAACAGCCCGACCGCACGGCGGTAGAACCCATCGCGGCGACGCTCGACGCCGAGGGCCGTCGCGGCGCTTTGGAAGTGCCCGCCAAGCCGGGCCGCACCGCCGTCGAGTTTTTTCCGCCCGTCACGCCGTTCGCGGTGTACGAGCAGCCGCAGTTTCGGCCGGGGCAGAAAGTGGAAGAAAACGGCATCTACCGCCTACCCTTCCGCGTACTGCCCGGTGCCCCGGCCGAGTATTCAGCCGTCGGGCTGGTCGTTTGGCGGGACGCCGCGGGCAAAACGATTGCCGAAGAGCGCCCGTTCACGTTCAAGTTCCCGTCCCGCTAGGGGCAATGGATCAGACAAGAGGAGACTGTCATGCGAGTCCGAACTTTATCCGCCGTCGCCGCGTTGGCCCTGATGTGTGCCAGCGCCACCTTCGTCCGCGCCGCCGCCGACATCGGCAAGCCGGCCCCCGATTTCACGCTCACGGACCACGCCGGCAAAACGGTGAAGCTGTCCGACCTGGCGGGCAAAATCGTGGTGCTGGAGTGGTTCAACGAGGCCTGCCCGTTCGTCAAGAAGTTCTACGTCGGCAACACCGCCATGAACACCACGGCCGCCAAGTACGCCGAGAAGGGCGTCGTCTGGCTGGCGGTCAACTCCACGAACAAAGCCACGACCGAGTCCAACGCTAAGGCCGCTAAAGAGTGGAAGATGGAACGCCCGATTCTGGACGACCGTAGCGGCACCGTAGGACACCTGTACGGCGCGACGAACACGCCCGGCATGTACATCGTGGACGCCAAAGGGACGCTGGTCTACAAAGGCGCGATCGACAGCAACAGCAGCGCCGACTCCGCCGACATCGCGGGCGCGACCAACTACGTCGCCGTCGCCCTCGACGAACTCCTGGCCGGCAAGCCGGTGACCAAGAGCGAGACGAAGCAGTACGGCTGCACGGTCAAGTACGCGAAATAAGCGAACGGCCGTTCCGGTTCCGCTTTGAATAACACCGACGCGAGGGCACTTGTGCCCTCGCGTCGGCTTGCGCGCTGGATGGATTGAGTGGCCGCAGATGGACGCAGATGAACACAGATAAGAAAGAGGCTTACGGCAAGAGATGCCCGTGTAGCCACCCAAAACGCTGCGTGTTCTCATCTTGTTTGCTACTCCGAATGCACTTAGTGATCTGCGTGCATCTGCGGCTACTTCCCTTCCCCAATTGCCGAGCCGACCGCGTGCGTTTCGATGTGCGAGATGCTCACATGCCACCGCGTGATGCCATTCTTCTCGGCGACGGCGGCGGCTTCGCCGGTCAGCGTGAGGACCGGTCGGCCGAGCGGGTCGGGCAGGACTTCCATGTCGGTCCACTGGATGCCGCCGCGCCAGCCGGTGCCGAGGACTTTGAGGATCGCCTCTTTCACCGCGAACCGTCCGGCCAAGCGTTCGATGTGGCGTTTGTCGCTCTGGCCGCAATGGCCTTGTTCGGCGGGGGTGAAGCAGCGGTCGAGGAAGCGCTGGCCGTGCTCGTCGAGCATGCGGCGGATGCGGGCGGTGTCGACGATGTCGATGCCGTGGCCGAGGATCAAAATGACTCCTTCGGCAGCGTCGCCGGCACCTTGGCCGGCTCGGTCGAGGGGCCGGTATTCAAAAGTTCCGTGCCCTCAAAGGCCTGCAGCACCGCGCTGCCGTCGGTGTCGGCCGGCGGCGTCAGCCCCATCACACGGCAGGCGGTGGCGAACGTGTCGTACGTGCGGATCGGCCGGTCGCGGTAGAGCGACAAGTCCACGTTCCGCCGAACGCCCGGCCCGACGATGACCCACGGGATGAACTTCGACGCGTTGTCGTCCTTCCCGTGTGTGCGGCCGCTGCCGCCGTGGTCGGCGCTGAGAATCAGCGTCGTCTCCGCCAGCAGGTTCATCGCGCGCAGCGTCTCCACCACCCGGCCGATCTGTTTGTCGGTGTTGGCTAATCCTTCGACCTGCAGCGGCGATCCCCACCCGAGTGCGTGGCCGATGGTGTCGTTCTGGGCGAAGTGAACCAGCATCAGCCGCGGTCGATGCGTTTGCAGCAGGGCGATGGCCTGGTCGGCGACGCGTTCGTCGCTGACCGATATGCCTTTGAGCACCTTCCGGGTTTCGCCGCTGGCGTCGCGCGTGGTGGCCGACCTGGGCTCGGGCTGCCAGACGTGGTCGATCGGCTTGGCGTACATCGAGAACTTCGACTTGCCGGACGCCATCGCCGTGCTGAGGCCACTGGCACGGGCGAGGTCGAAAATCGTCGGGACCTTGATCGTTTCCCCGGCGGCCGAGTCGTCGTCGTTGCCGACGATGCCGTGGCGTTCGATGGTGACACCGGTGAGCATGCTGGTGTGCGACGGCAGCGTAATGGCGGCGGGCGTGGTGGTGGCCCAGAATGTGAAGCAGCCGTTGCGCATCATCCGGCGGAGCGTGGGCATCTCGGCGCGCAGGGCGACGTCCGGGCGCATGCCGTCGACGCTGAAGATCACCACGCGCGGCTCGGCCGACCGTGCGACGGACGCCGTCCCGAGCAGCAACAGCAGGGCGGCGGCGATGGCGGCCATGGCGGGTCGCTTGACTTGATTTGCCCACGCTTCCATAGTGCACCGTCTTATGCCGAGCCAGCCGAACGTGTCAAAGGCCGCCCCCAAGAAGATTTGGTTAGCAATCGCACTGATCGCCGGCTGCGAGGCGGCGCAGAAGCAGCCGCCGGTGGTCCGGCCGGACATGCCGCCGGCCGTCGCCCCGACCCCGTCGACCGCCACGCCCGCCGCCACACGCCCGGCCGGGCCCGGCGACGACGTCATCGCCGTCATCGGCACCACGCAGATCAAGCGGTCGGCACTCGTCACGCCGCTGATGGAGGCGTACGGCTTCAACCTCCTGATGCTGATCGTCCAGCGCGACATGGCCCGTGACGCCTGCGCGCAGCAAGGAATCGTCGTTTCGCCATCGGACGTGAAGTGGGAGCACGACTGGACGATCAACCAGATGTTCCCCACGCTCGCCCCGACCGAGGACCGCGACAAAATCCTTGAGCAGTTCCTCGCCCAGCCGAAGCCGCGCGACCAGACCACGACGCGGGCCGAGTTCGACGTCATCATCGATACCAATGCCCACCTGCGCAAGCTCGTGGAACCGTCGATCAGCCGCGGCGTGAACGACGAACTGTTGCAGCAGCAGTTCGACGAGGCGTACGGGTCGCAGGTGAAGGTCCGTCACATTGTGGTGGCCAATCCGCAGGAAGCGACCGACGTGCGCCGGCGACTGGACGGCGGCGAAGACTTCGCCACCGTCGCCCGGCAAATCAGCCGCGACCCGCAGACCAAACGCCTCGGCGGTGAACTGGCCCCGTTCGGGCTGAACAACACGCGCTTGCCGGAGAACTTCAAGCGGGTCGCCTTTGCGATGAAGCCGGGCGAAGTCAGCGACCCGGTGCAGGCGGCCGGCGGGTATCACCTGATCAAGCTCGAACAGCGCATCGCCCCCAAGGCCGTGAAGTTCGAGGACGTGAAGGAAAGTCTGCGCGAGGACTATAAGGCCAAACTTGTCGTCGAAGGCGTCAAAGCCCTGCGGACGCGTTTAGCCCAACAGGCGCTGGCGCAGTTAAGCATCAGTGACCCGATCCTTAAGGCCGAATTCGACAAGCGTCTGGCGGCGCGGGACCAGGTCATTCGCGACCGTGAAAAGATGCGCGAGCAGATGGAAAAGGACCGCGCCAAAGCCGCCGCTCCTCCCGCCGATTCGCCGACAACATCGACGACATCGACCCAGCCGACGACCGCGCCCGACACGGTCGTGCCCGCCCCGGCCGCCGTCGAACCGATCGCGCCGGCCACCGCGCCTGCGACTCGGCCGGCGCCGATGCCCGACACCACGTCGAGTGCCGTCGACCCGATCGCGCCACCGACGCAGCCGACCGAGCCGGCGATGCCGGCCACGCACCCGACGGCGGGCGGACAGCCGACGCCGCCTGCGGCGCAGGCGCCCGCATCACAGGCGCCCGCAGCAGGAGCGCCTGCAGCAGACACGCCTGCACCGGCATCCGTGCCTTCGACCGCGCCGACCACTCGTCCGTAAGTTTCTGGCTGCAGCCGTCCGCTGCCAGCCGCCAGCGGAGCCTGTCATGTCCGACCAGCCTTTCAAGATCGACGTCAGTGCGCGGCTGGAGCGTTTGCCGCCGTACTTGTTCTCGCGCATCAACAAGACCAAGTACGACAAGCGCGTGGCCGGGGTCGACATCATCGACCTGGGCATGGGCAACCCGACCGACCCGACGCCCGACGCGATTGTCGAAAAACTCGCCGACGCCGCGCGCGACCCGCGCAACCACCGCTACAGCGTCAGCAACGGCATCGCCGGCCTGCGGAAGGAAGTGGCCAAGCGGTACAAGACCAAGTACGGCGTGGACCTCGACCCGGAACACGAAGTCATCGTCACCATCGGCAGCAAAGAGGGCCTGAGCCACATGTGCCTGGCCCTGCTCGGCCCCGGCGACACCGCCATCGTGCCCGACCCGGCGTTCCCCGCCCACCTGTACGCCCCGACGATGGCCGGCGCGAATGTGCTGCGTGTGCCGCTGGGCAATGACGACGCGTTCCTCGACCGCATGGAGCGGATGATCGACGGCCTGTTCCCCGCGCCGAAGCTGGTGATCCTCAACTACCCGCACAACCCGACGAGCATGACAGTCGACCCGCAGTTCTGGACGCGTGCCATCGAGGTCTGCCGCAAGCGCAATATCATGATCATGAGCGATTTCGCTTACGGAGAGATCAACTTCGACGGCTACAAGGCCCCGAGTTTTCTCAGCGCGCCGGGCGCGAAAGAAGTGGGCGTCGAGTTCAGCACCATGAGCAAGAGCTTCAACATGGCCGGCTGGCGCGTCGGCTTCTGCTGCGGCAACCGCGAAATGGTCAAAGCCCTGGCCACCATCAAGGGCTACTACGACTACGGCCATTTCGCGCCGGTTTGGATCGCCAGCGTGATCGCCCTGCGCACGTGCGGCAAAGTGCCGGCCGAGCAGTCGGCGATCTATGAAAAGCGGCGCGACGTACTCTGCCGCAGCCTGGACCGGCTCGGCTGGACGTACGACCGCCCGCGGGCCGGCATGTTCGTCTGGGCGAAGATTGCCGAGGAGCATCTCAAGGGCCAGAGCACGCTCGATTTCTGCATCCGCATGATGGACGAAGCGGAGGTCGCGCTAGCGCCCGGCCGTGCGTTCGGCGAGAACGGCGAAGGGTTCGTCCGCATCGCACTCGTCGAAAACGAGCAGCGCCTCAAACAGGCGATGCGGAACCTGGAACGGGCGCTTTTGCCGAAGCCGACGCCACGGAAGGCGCGGGTTTGATCGCGCATTGAACTTGAAGCGACCACACGGATTCGAGCCGCGGGTTTACACCCGCGGCTCGAATCGGTCTGCTTATCAGACGTCCGCAGCCCGAGCACGGTTCAACGACTTTCAGAAATGCGTTTGACAATCCGTGCGCTGAATCGCACATCCCCAAAGCGGTATCACTCGCCATCGGTCGGCCGGAGCCGGTCGGGCCGGAGGCTGCTGATTCCGCGACCCCGCAGAAGGTTGCCATGCGTTTTTTATCGCCCAAACCCGCCCCCGCCCCGCGTAAGCCGATCGCTTGCGACGTCGGCACCGGCGATATCGATTTTCATGCCTTGCTCCGCGAAGCCGTCGGCAGCGTCAACGCCGGGCATCAGAAGGCTATCGATGATTTGCTCACCCTGGTGAGCCAGCTCGATGCCGCCGTCGCCACGCTCAGCAACGGCCAGTTGCACCTGAAGCTAGTGGAAGTGGCCGACAGTCCGACCGAAGTGG
>DASVSC010000205.1:0-4743 GCA_036388295.1 Tepidisphaeraceae bacterium
CAACCGAAAGGATTCCCATGAGTCGTATTTCCAGCGGTGACGTCATCCGGGTCGCCCCGACCAACAATGTGTACACCGGCCTCGCGGCCGCGGCCTTCGTGGCGACGCTTGTTGCCACCGTCCTGTTCTTCCTGAAAGCCAGCGACGTGCTCGGCAAGCAACTGTTCCAGTAAGCCCGCGGTCCTCTTGAGACAATCCACAAGCGGCGACCGGGTCGGTCGCCGCTTGTTTTTTTCCCGGCCGCGGGCGACGCTCGTGGCCGATGCGGTTCTCGAAGCTGGTCCACGGGCAGGATACGGACGGCGAACTCCAGTTGGTCGCGCCGGCGGCCCGGTTCGTCGACGACTTCCTCGCCGCCTGTGCCCACCCGCAATGCTGGGCCGACACCGCGACGCACTGGACGCGCGAACAGTTGCTGTCCTTCGTGCAGCACCACCCGAACGGCACCTTCGGCCACGGCCCGCGCGACCGCTGGCCCGGGTATTACTTCTGGATGCGTCTGTTGCCGGCGGACCGTCCTGCCGTGCCCATCGCCGGTACGCTGTCGCTGCGCATCGGCCAGGACGAGGAACTGCTCCGCTACTGGGGCCACATCGGCTACGGCGTCTTCCCGCCCGTGCGCGGCCGGCACTACGCCGAACGGGCCTGCCGACTGGTCCTGCCGCTGGCCCGCTGGCACAAGCTGGACGCGCTGTGGATCACCTGCAACCCGGACAACTTCGCCAGCCGCCGCACCTGCGAACGCCTCGGCGGCGAACTGGTGGAGACGGTCGACATCCCGCCCGACCACCCGCTACGGCTGAAGGGCGAAACGCAGAAGTGCCGGTATCGCGTCGCCCTCTGATTCACGCTAAAGTCGGGACCGAATGCCCATTGACGCTTCCACTAACCGATCGCTCAGCGGTCGGGCTGGCATTCCGATCCTTCTGCTGTTGATCGCCACTGCGGTTTTTCAGTCCTTCTGCATCCTGATCCCGCAATGGCTGAGCGAGGACCTTTACGCCGGCGACGCCGCCCAGCACGTCTGGTGGATGTACCGTTTCGCCGACCCGGCACTGTTCCCGAACGACCCGATCGCCGCCTATTATTCGCTCTGGGCATACTCCCCGCCCGGCTATCAGGCGCTGTTCCGTGTCCTGTGCGTCTGGGGTGCCGATCCGCAGCGGCTGGCCGAAGCGGTGGCGATCGTGCTGGCACTCGCGGCGATCGGGCTGACGGCGGCGCTCGGCGCGTGCATCGGTAAAAAGACCGGGGCGGTGGCGGCCGTGGCGGTGTACCTGGTCGTCCATGGCGAACGCCTCGTCGAAGGCGGCTTCCCCCGTTCGTTCGGCCTCGTGCTGGTGCTGGCCGGCGTGCTGGCCCTTTACCGCCGGTGGTGGACGGCATTGGGTCTGGTGTTCGCGATTTCGCCGTTGCTGTACGCGCCGACGGTGCTGAACCTGGCGCCGGTGACAGCGGCGGTGCTGGCGGTCGGCATCTGGCGGTACCGGCGGCTGCCGCGCGGGTTCTGGAACCTAGCCGCGCTCGGGTCGATCGGCGCGATCGCGGTCGGCCTGATTTACCTGCGGCCCCTGCCCGCCGAAGTGGGGCCGTGGTTCAGCGCGAGTGAAGCCCGAAAAATGGCCGAATGGCGGCCCAGCGGACGGACCGCATTTTTCCGTTCACCGACCTCGTTCTATTTTACGAGCCAACAGTCCGGCCTCGGCCTGACGCGACCGCAAACCATCGCCGCCGCTGTGGCACTATTGATCGGTCTGGCCTGGCGGCCTCGCGCTGTGCCGTTGGTCGCGTGGGCGTTGCTCGCCGGGGCGCTAATCGCCTGGGCCGCCGCTCATCTGTTCTTGTTCAAGCTGTACTTGCCGAACCGGTACACGATGTATGCGCTGCCCGTGTTCGCGATGATGTGGGCCGCGGCGTTCGCACGACAGATCAAGGTCGTGATCCTGGCCCGGGGCGGTCTCGCTGAACGCCTGACGCGACCGATCGTGCTGGCCGGCTTGTGCGTGTTTTGCGTCTTCACGCTCGCCGCCGCGACGCGTGTGGCCGGCGCAGCGATGGCGGTGCCGCCGTTCGGCCCCCGGCTGACGATCGGGCAGGGCCCGGTCCTTGAGTACCTGCGCACGCTGCCCGCCGACACCCGCATCGCCGCCGACCCCGACGACGCCAACAGCATTCCGCTGTTCGCGCGACGCTCGGTGCTGGCGAACACGGAGACGTCAGTCGCGTTCAACAAGGCCTATTACCTGCGCATCCGCGAGCGCATCCGTTCGGCGTTCGACATGCTGTACGCTACAGACTGGACGACGATCGACGCAGTGGCGACGCGCGAAGGCGCGACCGTGTTCGTCCTCGACCGCCGCCGCCTGACGCACCCCGACGAGCGGCCGTACTATGAACCGTTTCGGAGCGAAAACCGCCTTCGCATCGACGCCGGCCGCGGGCGGTTCGCGCTGCTCGACCCGCCGCCGGGTCGGGTGCTGATGTCGAACGGCGAGTGGGTCGTGCTGCGCGTCGGCGAGGGGGCCAAGTGACACGAGACGCCACAGTATTCGCCGCCCTCTGCACGTTAGCCGTCGTCGCGATCGTGCTCGGCGTGCGCTGGTTCGGGCCGCACGACTTGTACGAAAAAGACCAGCCGAAAACGATGGCGTACACGGCCGATGTGGTCCTAAACCATCGGTTCGCGCTGCCGCGCGACGTGATCTACCAGCCGGCCACGAAGCCGCCCATGTACAACTGGATTGGCGCAGCAGTCGTCCAAACGACGGGCGTCTGGAGTGAGTGGACGCTGAAGTGCCCGAGCGTGCTGGGCGTGCTGGCGACCGGCGCGATCGTCTTCGCCATGGCCCGGCGGGCGACCCAATCGGTCGACACGGCAGCCGTAATCGTCGGCCTGCTGGCGGTCGGCGTCTGGTTCACCTTCGGCAGCAATGTCCGTCACGGCAGCGTGCTGCGCCTCAGCTATCTGGCCCGGCCGGACATGCTGCTGTGCGCGTTCGTCACCGGCGCGTGGGCCTGCTTCACGATCGCCATCGAACGGCCGACATTGCGAAAGGCGTTCGCACCGGCCGTCGGCGGGTGGCTGTGCGTGACGGCCGCGGCGCTGACGAAAGGGCCGGCGGCGCTGATGCCGATCGCCTTCGCGCTGCTCTATCCGTTGCTGTTGTCTCGTGCCCCGACCGTCGCCAGCGACGAACGAAACGGCGCAGAGCCGCACACGCCATTCACGCCAGTGCCGCAGACGGACGGCCTGCTGCGCCGTTACGCCCGGCTGTGGCTGCCGTTGGGATTGCCGATCGTCGTTCTTGGCGTCGGCACTTGGCTGACGTTCATCATGCGGCAGGACGAGACGCACTTTCGGCAGGTCATCTGGGGGGCGGAAGTGGCAAGCCGCCTGACCGAAAAGAGCCCGGAAGGCTTCGTCTCGCCGCCGTACCAAAGCGTGATGTGGTTCGTTACGAAGGCCCAGCCGTGGGGGGCGATCGCACTCGGCGGACTGCTCGCGAGCGTGTGCGTGCCACGGCTGCGCCGCATCGCCGGGCCTGCGGCGCTTTACCTGGCGATCGTGCTGATCGGCCTGTCGCTGCCGGCGGGAAAGCGGCAGGATTATCTGCTCGTCACCTACCCGCCGGCGGCCGTGCTGCTGGCGGTGTTTGTGGCGGATCTGGTGCGCTTCCGCGTCGTCGCGGCGGCGGCGCTTGTCGGCCTGGTCGGCGTGATGATCAACGAAAGCGTTTGGCTGGCGCTGCGCCTGAATCATTCCGGCATCACGGGGCGGATCGACTGGCCGGTGCTGGGTGCGGTCGGCGTTCTGGCCGTTCTGGCATTCGTCGTTGAGCGCCGGCGGCGCTTGCCGTTGGCGGCGTTCGCGGTCGTGCCGCTGCTGCTGGCGGCGATGCTCGGGCGGCAACACTGGACGAAGTCGATCGAGGCCCAAAGCCGCTGGTCTGACCGTGCCGTGGCGTTCGCCGCCGACGTCCGCCGAATCGTCCGACCGGACCAGCGGCTGCTCGTCCTGGTCCGCGGCAAACACCCGCTCACGACGCTCCTGGGCCGGCACCCGGGCAGCTACCTCACGCGACAAGACTTGGCCGCCAGCGAGTTTGTCATTCTGCCCGTCCAGCCGGATTTGCAGGCCGAGCGACTGTCCGGGCCGCTGCCGGTCGGTTTTGAAACGCTTGAAACGCGGGAGTTGGCCGTGCTGGGGCTGTACCGGAACGTGCCGATCGATCGGCTGGTGGAGTTGCAGCGGCGCGTCGGCGTCTGGACGGCAGAGGAAAACCCGTACCACGCGCCAGATACCGTGTATCGCGAAGACTAAACCGTGATGCCCTCTCCCGTGGGTACAGGGAAGAAGGAACAGCAGGCCGTTCTTCCGAGCCACAATTTCCTTACGCCTTACGCCTCTCCCCTTACGCCTCTACAATACGTCTATGCCGTTTGCGACGATTCCAGAAGCGATAGACGAACTTAAAGCCGGCCGCATGGTCGTGATTGTGGACGACGAGGACCGGGAAAATGAGGGCGACCTCATGATCCCCTGCGACACCGTCACGCCCGAACACATCAATTTCATGATCAAGTACGGCCGCGGCGTGCCGTTCATTCCGACGACCGCCGAACGGCTGCAGCAGCTGGAAATCCCGATGATGACCAAGCGGTCGACGGCCCGCCACGGGACGGCGATGGCGGAAACCGTGGACGCATTAGTCGGCACGACCACCGGCGTCAGCGCCGCCGACC
>DASVSC010000206.1:0-3419 GCA_036388295.1 Tepidisphaeraceae bacterium
AAGCGGGCCGACCACTACGCCACGATGCTCACGCTCGGCATGGCCGTCCTCTACCTGAGGGCACTGGCGTGACCCGTCAGACACAACCTAGGGTGTCTGGTCATCGTCAGGGAGGACGACATGGCCAGGACAATCTTGCCCGACGAACTCTGGGCGAGGATCGAGCCCTTGCTGCCGCGGCACTCGGTCGGGTGTCGTGGCGGGCGGCCGTGGGTGAGCGACCGGGCCTGCCTCGGCGGCATCCTGTTCGTCTTGCGGAGCGGCATCCCGTGGAACCTGTTCCCCGCGGAGTTCGGCGTCAGCCGGATGAGCGGCTGGCGGCGTTTGCGACAATGGAAGCAAAGCGGCGTCTGGCAGAAGGTGCTCGAAGTGCTGCTGGCCGAACTGAATGGCGCCGGGAAGCTCTCGCCCGAGGTGACGCTGGCCGACTCGACCAGCCTGCGTGCGGTAAAAGGGGCGAGGGCACCGGCCCGAACCCGACGGACCGCGGCCGTGCGGGTAGCAAGCACCACCTGCTGACCGACGCCGATGGCACGCCCCTGGCGTCGGCGGTCACCGCCGCGAACGTCCATGACGGCACTATGCTCCTACCGCTCTTGGACAAGTTCCCGTTCCTGCCAGGCCGCGTGGGCCGTCCCCGCACGAAGCCGCTGCTGGTCACGGCCGACCGTGCCTACCACTCCAGAGCCCGGGCCGACGCGCTGCACGCCCGGGGCGTCTGGCCGCTGCTGCCGGCGCGTGGACATGGCACGAACCGCGGGCCCGGCCGGCTGCGGTGGCCGGTCGAGCGGTCGATGGCCTGGCTCACAAGCAGTTCCGGCGGCTGCGGACGCGGTACGAGCGACGGCTGGATATCCATGAAGCGTTTCTCGAACTGGCCTGCTGCGTCATCTGCTGGCGAAACCTAAAATGAGTTGTGGGCCAGGCTCTTAAGTCACGCGAACGCTTGAGATTAGTTATTGTATCTTCCGCTGGGTAAACGGACTGAGACAACATCGCCTGTACTTGTACTGAGCAGCCTTGTCGATGCGGGCAATTGAACACGCATCGTGATCCGTACCCACATGGCGATCATGTGGAGACGGTCGAAATGCTTGAGCTTTTCCTAGCCCAAGATGTGGTGATATTGAAGGATAGGAACATGTTTATCACAAATCGCACATCGGTGACACGCCTCGACAAACAAAGCCCGCGAACGTCAGTAGGCGGGTGCCGACCCGGATCTTCATCCTCGAAGTGCTTGATGGATGCGTTTAGATCAGTTTCGCCAACATCGTAGACCTTATCAATCTTCGTGACCGCCAGCTTGACGACCGGTCGAACTTCGGCAGTGGCATGCCGTCCTCGTTCATTTCAACGATCTGCTCACGATTGACGCCCAAGAGAAACGCAGCTTCTTTTCTGTCATCCTGCACCCCTGAGCGAATCTCATAAACAGCAGTACTAGCCGAGTCACATGATAATGGCCGGCATTCCTTGGGAAATGCTGAAAACAAAGCATCCAAAGATGCTGACTAAGGTCTTCGCCTAGTCCGGCGATACACCAAAGCGGCCAACGTCAATAAGGCGCTTGAGGAACCCCTGACTTACAAATCAACTCTCATTCGGTTCTGAACAACGCCTTTCGGTTCAATAGGGCCAGTATGATGCTCACCGAGCTGGTGCAGGAGGCGACGGCCCGGAGAGGCCGGTTCAGCGTGGTCGATCGGCCACGCCGGCATCAACTCACGGCAACGATCGACGCCGCGAACGCCCGCGTCGGGACGGCACGGTGTTCATTGCCGCCTAGGAAATCAGGCAGCCGTGGAAGTTGAGGCAGCAAGCGCTAACGGCCCGTTGGTATCGACGACGAGCAATTTGCCACGCACGGACACGTCCGAGTTCTCGGCTGGATTGCCAATGGTGATCCGGTCACGGCCATCGCCTGGGCGGATTTCAGCGTTGCCGTACACAGTGATGCCCGACGCGATGCCAAGGCTGTCTATCCCCCTGCCGCCCAAATACCGCAAGGCGGTCGTGCTGCACAGAAGTTCGACCCGATCGTTGCCGTTCCCGCCGTTTATATCCAGACCATTGAAGATGCTGCGGGCACGGTTGAGGTTATCAGAGCTGACGCGGAGGAAATCGTTCCCACTGCCAAAATCGACAGTAAAGTTTTTAATGGACTCCAATGGTGTTGTTGAGAATGCGTACGAACCACCCCGGACACGTTTTCCGTCGATGACAAGCGCAGTGTCAGTGTCCACGACGATACCGGGGACGCCATCATCGCCATCGGGTGTTGTGTTCACCTTCAAGAGAATTTCGTTGGCCGCGCCGTCCCCACTCACAAGGATCGTTTCGCCAGTCGTAGCGACCGTCACCGTTCCGTCGTAGAGCCGCCTTGATTCCCATGCTTCGATTATAAGTGTTTCTTCAATTTTCGGACCAGTCGCTCCCTGGAATGTCGCGATCCGATCTGGTGTCCGCATCGCTGCCGCCGACAAGGTACCGGGTCGCACGGCCCTGACCTAAGACGCGACACGCCCGGCGTTCGGACACACGACCTTGGCCGAGCGTCCCGCGGGCATGCTCGACCGCCGCACGCCGCACGCCGCTTCGCCGGGCTCGATAGTTTCCCGAGGCGGCTTCCTTCAGGACCGCCTTGTCCGGTTCGGCATCCGCCAGAAGACGCTTCAGACGCACGTTCTCCTGCTCCAGCGTCTTAAGACGCTTGGCCTGGTCGACCTTCGACCCGCCGTACTGCTTCCGCCACCGGTAGCAGGTCTGGTCGGTGACGCTGATCTTCTTCACCGCCTGCCCTACTGGCGTTCCCTTCGACCGCCCCACCTCGACCTCACGCAGCTTCGCGATGATCTGCTCGGGCTTGTGACGATACTTCGACATGCTCGGCTCCCTTCGACGTGGCTGCCATTTTCATACAGCAGCCGGACTCGTTTGAAGGGGGCAGGTCAGTGACATGCCGACACCCCTTAGAGCCCCAGCACCCGCAGCCGACGTACTCGCTTAAAATTCGCTAGAGCAGCGCGCATCTTTATAGAGCGACGTATCCGCTGTTGCCGAAGAAGCCGCGGCAGTCTTCGGTCGTGACGGCGGCGAGGGCCGAGTCGATTGCGTCGCCGAGGGCGTCGAGCGTGCGGGCGGCGGCCGCACGCGGGTGGCCCTTGACCTTGCTCCACGTGTTCTCGATCGGGTTGTAGTCCGGCGAGTACGGCGGCAGATAACGCAGGGTCACGCCGGCCGCTTCGACCGCCTCGGCCACGCCGGGGGCCTTGTGGGCCGGCAGGTCGTCCATCACCACCACGTCGCCAGGCAAGGGGCCGGCACTTGCTGCGTCCACAGCACGAACGCGTCGGCGTTGACCGCCGCGTCGATCGTCACCGCCGCCAGCGGGCCGCTCGAACGGACGGCCGCCAGCA
>DASVSC010000207.1:0-22823 GCA_036388295.1 Tepidisphaeraceae bacterium
GCCGAGATTGTTGGCCAGCCCGACGACCTGATTGCCGACGACGTAGCCGAGTCCGCCGATGACGAGAAACGCGACGGTAACGACCAGCAGCACCGACGACACCCGCCCGACCTTCCGCCGCTCCAGCCACGCCACCGGCCGGCCCAAGAGGAACGCCAGCAGCACCGCCAGCACCATCGGGATGATGACGTCGCGCGCGAAATAAAGCGTAGCCACGGCGACGACAAGCACGGTAACGGTCGCGAGAGTGGACGGTTTTGCGACGCGGTGCTTGTGTGCCATAGGATCTTATTAACCGCCGCCGGGGCGGCGTCGGAGCATAATCGCGAGCGAGACGGCCGACAACGAACGCCCCAATATGCCCCGCTTTAGCAGCCTGTGATCCAATGCCCTGCATGGATGCCGCCGATTTGGCCAGTGTCGATGGACGCCGAGCCGTGCATTGCCGTGCAGAAAACGCCGGCCGAGGCTGAACGACGTGAACCGTCGGGGCCGCGGGATTTAAGGTGGGCGAGAATCATGAGCATCGGCCGCCTGCGAGCCGGGCACGAGAAACTACCTGACCAAGAACACCCCTCGCGTAGTTCCAGAGGCCACATAAGCATCAACCTTGTGCAAGCATTCGGATCCCGACTGCCACTGCTAAATCGCTCGAAGTTCGTTTTTCCTTATTTGCTCATCCTCCATACACCCTCCTACTTTCTAGAGTGCTCAAAAAATTTTTGTGCATGACATTTGAAGCAAGAGGCGAATCGTCAACGCTCACTGCCCCAGAAGGCTTTTCAGGGAGGTTCGTTATGACACTGCAAAACTATTCCGGCGGTGAGGAAACAGTCGATCAATCACTGGCAACTGATGGCCCTGTTCCCCACTCCGGCCCGGCGGAGACGCTCCCGGCCGTTCGGGCGACGAACATCAGTGACGGCGAACGGGCCGTCTCCGTAGCCGCCGGAGCGATTGTCGCGCTGATGGGCCTGAAACGCGGCACCTTGCCCGGCTTTATCGCGGCAGGTGTCGGCGGGGCCTTGATTTACCGGGGCGTGACCGGCCATTGTCACGCTTACCAAGCCCTCGGCGTCAGCACCGCGAACGAAGACGACGCGCTGGACGAGCACGGCATTCACATCGCGCAGTCGTTCATCATCAACCGCCCGGTCGCCGAGCTTTACGCGTTCTGGCGCGACTTCGAAAACCTGCCACGCATCATGACGCACCTGGAATCGGTCCAGGTGCTCGACGGCGACGGCACGCATTCGCGCTGGGTCGCCAAGGGGCACGGCCTCTTGAGCAAGCGTTTGGAATGGGACGCACGGATCACGGCCGATGAGCCGAATCGGGTAATTGCCTGGCGGTCGCTGCCGGGCGCGAGCGTGCAGAATGACGGCCGAATTACGTTCGGGCAGGCCTTGGGTGACCGCGGGTCACAGGTTCACGTGTCTATGAGTTATGTCCCGCCGGGCGGCCGCGTGGTTCACTGGGTGGCGTCGCTGCTCGGACAGAACCCGAAACGCGTGGTTCGCGAAGATTTGCGGAACTTCAAACGCCTGATGGAGCTCGGCGAGCTGCCCACGATCAACGGCCAATCGCAGGGCGGCTGTGGCGGCCAAGGCAAGCGGACACAGGAATCGGACTGGAAGCCGTTGTTCACCTGACGCCCGGCCGACGCCGGCTGATCCGTATCGCCCCCATTGTGACTTCAAAAACAAGGACATTGCCATGAAAGCGCTCGTCTGGTGTGGCCCGTACAAGGTCAACGTCGAAAACGTCCCCGACCCGAAAATCATTAGCCGCCGCGACGCGATCATCCGCGTCACGTCCACCTGTATCTGCGGGTCCGACCTTCATCTGGTCGACGGCATGATTCCGTTCATGAAGCCCGGCGACATCCTCGGCCACGAGCCGATGGGCATCGTTGAAGAAGTCGGGCCGGACGTGGACCAGAACAAGCTGCGCAAAGGCGACCGCGTCGTCGTGCCGTTCCCCATCGGCTGCGGCGAATGTTTTTTCTGTCGGCGGCAACTTTGGAGCGCGTGCGACAACTCCAACCCGAAGGCCTATCTGGCCGAGCAGGCGTTCGGACAGCCGATCGCGGGCGTGTTCGGCTATTCGCACCTCACCGGCGGCTACGCCGGCGGACAGGCCGAGTTCCTGCGCGTGCCGTTCGCGGACGTGAACTGCCAGGTGATGCCGCGTGAGTTCACCGACCACCAGCTCGTGTTCCTGAGTGACATTTTCCCCACCGGCTACATGGCCGTGCACCAGTGCAATGTGCAGCCGGACGACACGGTCGCGATCTGGGGCTGCGGGCCTGTCGGGCAGTTCACGATCCAGAGCGCGCGGCTACTGAATGCCGGCCGGATCATCGCGATCGATAACGGCAAATTGGTGCCGGAACGCCTGAAAATGGCCCGTGATATCGGCGCGATCACGATCGACAACAGCACCGAAGACGTCTACGACCGCCTGCAGGAATTGACAGGCGGCATCGGGCCGGACGTCTGCATCGACGCGGTCGGCATGGAAGCCCACGGCCACAACATGGTCGAACACGTGTATGACAAGATCAAGACCAACCTGATGCAGGAAAGCGAACGCCCCGCGGTGCTCCGGCAGACGATCGAGTGCTGCCGCAAAGGCGGCACCGTCTCCATCCCCGGCGTGTACGGCGGCGCGTCGGACAAAATCCCCATGGGCGCGCTCATGAACAAGGGCCTGACCATCAAGACCGGCCAAACCCACGTGCACCGTTACGTGCCCGAACTGCTGGACTTCATCCGCCAAGGGAAAATCGACCCAAGCTTCGTCGTCACCCACCGCTTGCCGCTCAGCCGCGCCGCGGAGGGGTATCAGATGTTCCGGGAAAAGAAAGACGGCTGCATCAAGGTCGTGCTGGACCCGGCCGCATAAATCGTCCGATCAGGAGCAGGCCATGAAACAACTGAAGGCATACAAACGGGCAGTCACTCGGCCGGTTCAACAGGCGACCGACGTCACGCTCGGCCGCACGATGGGATGGGTCAGTTTAGCGATCGGGCTCACCGAAATCGCCGCCGCGCAACCGCTGCAACGGCTGATGGGTTTGAAGGACAAGCCGCAGCACTTGGGCATTCTTCGCGTGCTCGGTGCGCGGGAAATACTGCACGGCGTGGACTTGCTGTCCCACCGCGACCCGACGCCTGGCCTCTGGTCCCGCGTGGCCGGCGACGCACTCGACGGCGTTATGCTCGGCGTTGCTGCGACGAAGACCAAACGCCCCGCCGGTTTGGCCGCCGTGGCGGCCATGGTGCTGCCAGTGGTCGTTGCGGACGTCGTGCTTGCGTTGCGGCTGACGAAACAACCGCCGCCGGCTAAAGCACGACGCTGGTTCTGGTGAGTGCCAATCGCATCTGCCGGGTGTCACGGGCGAGACTGGTCTAACCGCCGCGGGCGTCACTCGGAACTTGGTCGCACAATCGCGCGATGGCGGCCAGGAGTTTGGTGCGATCGACCGGCTTGGTCAGGTGCATCTGGTAGCCCGCTTTGAGAGCCTTTTGCCGGTCTTCACCGCGCGCGAAAGCCGTTAAGGCGATGGCGGGCATTTGCCCGCCGGCGTCGGACGGCAGTCGACGCACTTTGCGGATCAAGTCGTAGCCGTCCTCACGCGGCATGCCGATGTCGCTGACGAGCATGTGCGGTCGCTCGGCGGCGATCATCTCCAACGCGTCGGCCACGGTGGCCGCACTGACGACGCTCGCTTCGCAGTGAGACAGCATTCGTTCGATCAGCTTCCGCGCGTCGGCCTCGTCATCAACGATCAAGATCTTGATCCCGCTCAGCCGCACCGCGTCGCACTCGGGCGCGCCAGCGGGGGCCGGGCTCGTCGCGACGTGGCGGACCGGGACGGAAGAATCGCGGACGCTCGCGGGCGAGAGCGGCAGACGCACGATAAACGTCGCGCCTTTCCCGGCCCCTTTGCTGTTCGCCTCGACGCTGCCGCCGTGCAGCTCGACCAATTGCTTGACGATGCTCAGACCCAGGCCCAAGCCGCCGTATCGACGCGTGGTCGACCCGTCGCCTTGACGGAACCGGTCGAAGATGTGTGGGAGCAGTTGCGGGCTGATGCCTTCGCCGGTGTCGCTGATGCGCAGTTGCAGGTGCGAATCCGTCCGCTGCAGTGACACGTCGATTCGGCCGCCGCGGGGCGTGAACTTGATGGCATTCCCGAGCAGGTTCCAGACGACCTGGCGGAGCCGGTCGGCGTCGCCGACGATGGGGCTGCCGTCGGCGGTGAGCGTTTTGACCAGCCGAATCTGTCGAACGTCGGCCGACGGCGTCACGGACTGAACCGCTTCTTCCACGATCGTCAGCAGTTCCACCGGCCGGGCGTTCAACTGAACCTTGCCGGACATGATGCGGCTCATGTCGAGCAGTTCGTCGATGATCTGCGATTGTGCGCGGGCGTTGCGATTGATGGCGTCAAGGCCCTCTTGAGCGTCTTCGACGTCAAGGCCTTCACGGGCAATGATTTGTGACCAGCCGAGAATCGCGTTCAGCGGCGTGCGCAGCTCGTGGCTGACGGTCGCCAGGAAGTCATCCTTGATTCCATTGGCCCGCTCGGCCTCGGCGCGGGCGGTCCGCTCATTTTCAAGCAGCCGTTCGCGCTCGTGTTCGGCCTGCTTGCGGTCGTGAATATCGGTGCAGCTGCCGACCCATTCGCGGACGTGGCCATCGGAATCGAAGACCGGCGTCGCCCGTACAAAGAAATGGCGGTACTGCTGCGACGGCGCGTGACACAAGCGGCCCTGCGCCTCGTACAGCGTTCGGCCCGTGCAGGCCTGCTGCCAACTGGTGAACAGCCGGTCGCGGTCGTCGGGGTGAACGGCGTCGAGCCAGCCGTAGCCGCACAGCTGTTCCCAACTCTGCCCGGTGTACGTCGTCCAGGCCGGCTGTTCGGTAACGAATTGGCCGTCGGCGTTCGTGGTCCAGGGGATGTCGGTGATGACCGAAACGAGCGAGCGAAAGCGCTCTTCGCTGTCGCGCAAACGCTGCTCCGCGTCCCGCCGGGCCACACGTTCGGCCGCTTCCGCGAGTGCGCGACGGACGGCCGGCACGAGGCGGTCGATGCGCTGCTTCAGCACGTAATCGACGGCGCCGCCTTTAAGCGTTTCAATCGCCACCTCTTCGCCCAGTACGCCGGAGACGAAGATGAACGGCACGTCGGGCCAACGCTCCTGCGCGATGGCGAGCGCCGCGTAACCGTCGAATTGCGGCAGGTTGTAGTCGGACAGGATCAGATCGAAACGACCGCGTTCCAACGCCGCGACGAAATCCTCACGTGTGACGGCACGTTCGATCGAATAGTGGAGGCCGCCCCGGCGGAGGCGCGAATCGACCAGTTCCGCGTCCAGCGGGCTGTCCTCCAGGTGGAGGATGGCGACCGGCTTAGGGCCGTCCCGACCTTGTCCGACGGTGTCCGCGTTCAACGACATAGCGACCTCACGTCTTCAACTTCGGCTTGGTCGAACCGGGAGGCGGCTCATTCAGAACGGCCCAGAACATACCCAGATCTGAGATCGCATCAAGGAAGTCCTGGAACCCGACCGGCTTGACCACGAACGCGTTGACGCCCAGGGCGTAGCTCCGGACGACGTCTTTTTCTTCACGAGACGACGTCAGCATGACTACAGGGATGGCTTTGAGGTCTTCTTCACCCTTCACACGCTCCAACACCTGGATACCGTCGAGTTTTGGCAGCTTCAGATCCAGAAGAATGACGGCGGGATTACCGCGTGGGCGGTCGACGTAGGTGCCTCGGTAGCAAAGAAAATCCATAGCCTCGGCGCCATCGCGGACGGTGATGACCTCGTTGGCCAAATTGCTCTTGCCCAGGGCGATCAGCGTGAGTTCAAGGTCTTTCGGATTGTCTTCGACGAGCAGAATCGGCTTGAGCAAAGTTATGCCCCGATCTGGGTTTGAGAACGCTTCGGCAGCGAGAAATAAAACGTCGCGCCTTGCCCGATCTTACCATGCGCCCACGTCTGGCCACCATGGCGATTGATGATGCGGCGCACGTTCGCCAGCCCGATGCCGGTGCCTTCGAACTCTTCCATGCGGTGCAGCCGCTGGAAAACGCCGAACAATTTATCTACGTACTGCATGTCGAAACCGATTCCGTCATCTTGAATGCAAAAGATGATTTCCTGGGCGCGGTCTTCGAAACCGATGTCGATGGTCGCGTGTTCGGCGTGCCCCGTATATTTGACGGCGTTGGCCAATAGATTCCGCACGGCCAGCTTGAGCATCATCAGATCGCCGACCACGGGCGGCAGCGGCCTGATGTTCCAGACGATGTTTCGGTTGGGCACTTCGGACATCACGTCCGCACGCACCTCGGCCATCAAACGGTCCATGTCGATCGGCCCGAAACTCAGCGACGAACGGCCCATCTGTGAAAACGCCAGCAGGTTGTCGACGAGTTTTCCGGCGTAGTTGGCCGAATCAATGATGGTGTTGATGTAGCGATTGCCTTCGGCGTCCAGTTCGTCGCTCTTTTGTTCCCGAAGCAGTTCGGCGTAGCCGACAATGTGGCGGAACGGCGCCCGCAAATCGTGGGATACGGAATAGGAGAAGGCCTCCAGTTCCTTATTGCTTCGCTCCAGTTCGCGCGTCAGGCCCGCCAGTTCTTCCGCCTTCTGCAGCACGATGCCGAGGATTACGTTGCGGAACTCGGCGGCGGTTTCGATTTCCGCGTCCTGCCACGGGAGCGACCGGCCATGAACGGTCTCTTTCCATTGGTCGAAACTTTTGCGCGGGTGAAGCCGCAGGCCTTCCTGCATGGGCTCCGTGGGCTTGCGCGGGTCGCCGCCCCACTTGACGGTCTGCACCACTTCCGGGCGGAACCAGAGAATATAGCCCTTGTTAAGCCGTGAAATGGACGCCGCGATAACGCCGCTGGCGAACGGCCGATAGGTGTCGACCTCCGGTAGATAGTCGGCCAGGCAGTCTGTGGAAAAAACGTCGTCGCGTATCGAGGCCGCGAACCAGTCGGCTAACTTTCGTACGGCCGCTTCGTCCGGCGTGGAGCCGAGGAGCAGGCAACCGCCGTCGTGCACCACCGCCGCCCCTTGTGCCGCCGTCAGGCCGAGCAACGCTTCCGGATCTTTTCTTAATCCCTCGACAAGACTTTCCTCGCGGGCCAGGCTGGTCAGCAGCGTCGCCAGCGTCGTCTTCAGCCGCACGCGGTACTCGGCACTTTGGCTCTGTTCTTTCGCGGTCAGTTGGAGCGACAGCACTTTGCCGATGAAGTCGCACGCCATGCGCGCTTCGAACGGGATCAGGCGTGGCGTCTTGTGGTGGCAGGAAATCAGCCCCCAAAGCTGCCCGTCGCGGATAATCGAGATCGACATGGACGCGGCCGTGCCCATGTTGTTCATGTATTCGACGTGGACCGGTGACACGCTGCGCAGGACCGACAGGCTCAGGTCCAGCGGCCGCCCGGTAAGCGGGTTCGCGGAGGGCACGAGCGGGGATGGCGTGTAGCCGCTGTCCGGAATGATCCGCAACCGGTTCAGGCGGTACAACTCACGCGCCTGACGCGGAATGTCAGAGGCCGGGAACCGCAAATCCAGATAAAGCGGCAGCCGTTCGTTGCGGTCTTCGGCGATGACCAGCCCGTTCCAATCCGCATCGAATTGATAGACGAGAACGCGGTCGAAGCCGGTGATGCGGCGCGTCTCGCGGGCCGCCAGCTCGCACAGGTGCGCCACGGTGGTGACGTTCTCCAGCCCCGCCACGAACGTCTCAATCAGCGTGTGCAGGCCACGAAAGGAAGCGCCGTCGTCTGGGCCGGCCGGTTCGAACTCCAACACCAGCAGCCCGTCGCGGCGGTGCCCGATCACGCTGAAGGCCGGGCGGCCGGAAGCAGACAGGTGAGCCGTCTGCAGGTAAACGGCACCGACATTCAAGGCAGGATTATCGACAGTGCGTCGCACTTCGGCGGCCAACGCCTCACCGAGCACGTCTGCCAGGCTGCGGCCGAGAACGAGTTCGGAATCGGTGGCGAGAAAATCACGCACGTTCCGACTCACCTGCCGCACGACGAACGCCGGTTCGTCCACCGCCAGCAGAAACCCGTGCGGCTGAATGCGGCCGGGAATATGGATCGCTTCCCGATCGCACGTGGCGATGTCTGAAGGAGACGCGACGTCCGAACGAATCATAATCGTACAGTTCCTACTGTGGATGCCCGACACCCCGGCGATGAACGCCAGTATGCGGCCGAATCATGCCGTCGGGGCGTCCGTCAATCAACACGATTCACCGTCACTCCGGCCGTTTCTGAAAACAGGCCGGCTTCACGGCCGCCTGCCTTCATGAGCATTCCGCCATAGTAGGCCCGCACGATACGGTCGATATGCCAATTTCACGGCAAACGCTGAACCAACCGACACGGCCTCCTGCTTTCCATATTTCCGTCAACGGCCGATCGCGCGGGTTAGTACAATGACCGTATGCGCTGCCGTCGCCCCAACGCCGCAGAAGCCCCCAATCGAACTCTAGCGGCACGGCCGACGCTCCTGCTGGCGGCTTTGTCCGTCGCCCTTCTCAACAACGGGGTGTTGGCGGCAGAAGTGCGTGACGCGCAGACGCTTTTTCGAACAGGAAAATATAACGAGTGCGTCGACCAGTGCCGTGCCGCCATTGAAGCGGGTGACGATGTCGAGGGGTGGTGGCTGCTTAAAATCCGCGCGGAGCTAGCCAGCGGGCGATACGCCGACGCGTTGAAGACGTACGAAGCCGCAATCACGCAGCGGCCGCGGAGCATCCAGATCCGCCTGCTCGGCCGAAGCGTGCTGCAGTGGAACGGCCGCCCCGACGAAGCCGCCCGCGTGCCGGCCACCATTGTTGAATTGGTCACCGATGTGCCGTGGCGTTACGGCGGCGCTGCCGACCGCGCCACGCTCGGCCGGGCGTTGCTGCTGAACCGCGAAGACGCGCGGCGGGTGCTGGAACAGATTTACGACCGCGCGAAAAAAGCCGAACCCGACGCCGCCGAGCCGTACCTGGCCAGCGGCGACCTGGCGTTGGAGAAGAACGACTTCGCCTTGGCCGCCGAAGCATTCGAGGCCGCCGCTCAGCGGACGCCCGACGACCCGGACGTCTACTTCGGCTTGGCCCGTGCTTACCAGGACGACAGCGCCCGCGCTACCGCTGCTCTGAAAAAGGCGTTGGAGCTGAACCCGCACCACGTCGACAGCCTGCTGTTCCAAGCCGACAACCGGATCGACCAGGAAGCGTACGACGAGGCAAGAGTCACGCTAAAAGCCGTGGCGGAAATCAATCCGCGTGACAGCCGTGCCGCGTCGTATCGTGCTGTGCTCGCCCACCTAGTCGGCGATGCCGCGGGCGAAAAGACAGCCCGCGAAGAGGCACTGGCCCCCTGGCGGACGAACCCGCACGTCGACCACCTGATCGGCCTGAAGTTGTCCCAGAAGTACCGCTTCGCCGAGGGAAAAACCTACCAGCAACGGGCCCTGGCCACCGACCCCAATTACGCGCCCGCCAAGGTGCAACTTTGCCAGGATTTGCTGCGCCTCGGCGAAGAAGACCACGGCTGGCAGTTGGCGGGCGAAGTGTTCAAGGAAGACCCGTTCAACATCCTGGCGTTTAACCTCACGACGCTGCGCGATCATTTGGCCGGCTTCCGCATGATGCAGGGGCCGAACGTCAAAATCCGCATGGACCCGCGTGAGGCGGACATCTACGGCCCGCGCGTGATGGACCTGCTCGTCCGCGCGCGGCGGAAGCTGGTCGAGAAATACGCCGTCGACGTGCTCGACGAAGTCGTCGTTGAAATCTTCCCGCAGCAGAAGGACTTCGCCATCCGCACGTTCGGCCTGCCGGGCGGCGCGGGGTATTTGGGCGTTTGCTTCGGCAACGTGATCACGGTCAACAGCCCGGCCTCCCGCGTCGCCACGCCGTCGAATTGGGAAGCCGTGCTCTGGCACGAGTTTTGTCACAGCGTCACGCTCGGCAAAACCCGCAACCGCATGCCCCGCTGGCTCAGTGAAGGCATTTCGGTGTACGAGGAGACGCTGGAGAACCCCATCTGGGGCCAGACGATGAACCCGCAATACCGCGAGATGATTCTCCGCGGCGACGCGACGCCGGTCAGCAAACTCAGCGGCGCGTTCCTCCGCCCGCCGGGGCCGATGGAGTTGCAGTTCGCGTACTACGAATCGTCGATGGTCGTGCGTTACATCGTGGACCGATTCGGCATCACGGCCGTGCGCAACGTCCTAAAAGATTTAGGCGATTCGGTCGCGATCAACGACGCGTTGAGCCTCCACACGGTGCCGATCGAAAAACTGGACACGGACTTCGACGCGTGGCTGCGGGCCGAGGCGCAGCGACTCGCCTCCGACGCCGACCTCAGCCGTGAAGACCTGCCGCTGGACGGCGACAGTGCGACGCTGGCGGCATGGAACCGGCAACGCCCGAAAAACGTCTGGGGCCTGCTCGCCGAGGGCCAGGCGCTGCTCGCCGAGCGCAAATGGCAGGCCGCACTCGCCCCGCTGCAGCAGGCGGCCGCACTCTACCCGACGTACGCCGAAATCGGCGGGCCGTACGTGCTGATGGCCGAGGCGTACCGCGAACTCAAAGACCCGGCCAACGAGCGCCTGATGCTCCAGAAGCACGCGAGCCTCAGCGCCGACGCCGTCGCGCCGCGCCTGCGCTTGCTCGAACTGGCCGCGTCGGACGGCGACTGGACGACCGTCAAGAAAGTGGCGGAGGACGTGCTGGCGATCAACCCGCTGACGGCCGCCCCCCACCGCTTTCTGGCCAAGGCCGCCGAGGCATTGAAAGACCGGCCCGTGGCCATCGACGCCCGTCGTGCCCTGTTGCTGATGGACCCGCTCGACCGCTCCGGCCAGCACTATCATCTGGCGAAGTTGCTGTCGGAACAGCAGCAGTTCGGCGAGGCCAAACAACAGGTGCTGCGGTCGCTCGAAGAAACGCCCCGCTACCGCGACGCGCACCGGCTGCTGCTCGACATCGTCGCCCGCACCACGCCGACGACAGGGCCGTCCAAGCCGAAGCCGGTGGCGGCACAGAAGGAGGCAGGCACCCCATGAGTCGCAGACTGCTCGTCGGATCCCTCGTTCTGCTCTTCCTGCTGGCCAGCGTCGGGGGCATCGCATTCGCACAGCAACAGCAGCGTCAACGCGACTCCCGCAACCGCCGCAACGCGCCCATGCCCGACACCAGCGTCGACCGCAACGGCGTGCCCCTCTGGGAAGTGCCGCCCGCCTTCCGGAGCGACGTCTTCACGTTCGTCCGCGTTCGCTACAACTCCAATTACCGCTCACGCTCATGGATGACGGACTACCCCGACAGCGACCTGAACTTCTCCTTCCGCCTGCAGCAGTTGACGTCGCTGAAGGTCGACCCGAAAGGAAAAGTCCTGGAACTGACGGACGAAGCGCTGTTCGATTACCCGTTCCTCTACATGCTGGAAGTCGGCTCCCTGGAGTTCAGCGAAGCCGAGGTGCTGGCCCTACGTCGCTATCTGACCAACGGCGGGTTCCTCATGGTCGACGACTTCTGGGGCGAGGACGAATGGGAAAACTTCCGCGAACAAATGAAACGGGTATTCCCGGATCGTGAGGCGGTCGATTTGCCTTTGGAACACCCGATCTTCCATACCGTGTACGACCTGAAGCAGAAGCCGCAGATTCCCGGCATCGACGTGGCCCGCCGCATGCGCGGGACCAACGTCACCTGGGAACGCTACGACGCCCGCGAAGTGCACTACCGCGGCCTGTTCGACGACAAGGGCCGCATGATGGCCATCATCTGCCATAACACCGACAACGGCGACGCGTGGGAGCGCGAAGGCGAAGAAGAATGGTACTTCCGTGAGTTTTCAGAGAAGTTCGCCTACCCGATGGGCATCAACATCGTCATGTACGCCATGACCCATTGAAATCCTGCCTGCCGTTGTGCAGGCCATCCCGTACCCCGGAGACTGCGTGACCCCAGCGCCCACTTACGAAGCCGAACGCGAAGCGGTCGAACAACTGCGTGCCGCCCGGCAGCGCATCGAGCAGGAACTGAACAAGGCCGTCGTCGGCCAGCGCGAAGTCATCGAGCAACTGCTCTACTGCCTCTTCGCCGGCGGCCACTGCCTGATCACCGGCGCACCGGGATTGGCTAAAACGCTGCTCGTGCGGTCACTGGCGCAGATTTTCCACCTGAAGTTCCAGCGCATCCAGTTCACGCCCGACCTGATGCCCGCCGACATCACCGGCACCGAAATCCTCGACGACGTCGGCGACGGCCGCCGGCGCATGCAGTTCGTCAAAGGCCCGATTTTCGCCAACGTGCTGCTGGCCGACGAAATCAACCGCACGCCGCCTAAAACGCAGGCGTCACTGCTCGAAGCGATGCAGGAGTTCCAGGTCACCGCCGGCGGCGTGCGCTACCCGCTGGAACGGCCGTTCTTCGTCCTGGCGACACAGAACCCGATCGAAATGGAAGGCACCTACCCGCTGCCCGAAGCGCAGCTCGACCGGTTCATGTTCAACGTCGTCATCGACTACTTGCCGGAAGCGGACGAAGTCGAAGTCGTCCGCCGCACGACGGCCGGGCGGCCAGAACCCATTGAGCCATTGTTTACCGGCGAAGACGTGCTGCGCTTCCACGACGTGGTGCGCCGCGTGCCGATCGCCGAAGACGTCGTGCGCTACGCCGTCCGCCTGGCCGCCGCCAGCCGGCCTGCGACGCCGAACGCGCCGGATTTCATCAAAAGCTGGGTCAGCTGGGGTGCCGGCCTGCGGGCGGCGCAGTTCCTGGTCCTGGGCGGCAAGGCGCGTGCCGTCCTGGCCGGCCGCGCGCACGTCACCCCGGACGACATCCGCGCCTTGGCCAAAGCGACGCTCCGGCACCGCGTGCTCATCAACTACCGCGCCGAAGCCGACGGCGTGACCGTCGACAGCGTGATCGAACGCCTGGTGCAGACCGTGAAGGAGTAACCCGCTGAAGGCCGCCCCGCCGCCATCTTCGAAGCCCAACGCGCTCACCGGCAGTTTCCCCGTTCCCGCCGGCACGGCGGCTACGTTCGTAGACCCGCACACCCTGATGCGGATCAAGAGCCTGCACGTCCGCGCCCGCATTATCGTCCAGGGCTTCCTCAGCGGCCTACACCGCAGCCCTAATCACGGCTTCAGCGTCGAGTTCAGCGAATACCGCCAGTACACGCCCGGCGACGACACGCGCTACATCGACTGGCGGCTCTACGCCCGCACCGACCGCTATTACCTCAAGCGATTCGAAGAAGAGACGAACCTCCGCTGTCACGTGCTAATTGATCTCAGCCGGTCAATGGGCTACGGCTCACTCGCTTACACCAAGGCCGACTACGCCCGCACCGTGGCGGCAACGCTGGCGTACTTCCTGGCCGGCCAGCGCGACGCAGTCGGTTTGCTGACGTTCGCCGACACGGTCGCCGACTACATCCCCGCCCGCTACCGGCCGGGGCATTTGCAGCGGGTGATGGTCAGCCTCGAACGGGCCGTTGCCGGCACGTCGACCGACTTGGTCTCTGCCCTCTCACACGTCGCCGCCACCGTGCGCAAGCGCGGCATGCTGGTGCTGATTTCCGACCTGCTGACCGACCCGGCCGCGCTAACGACGCAGCTGCAATACCTGCGTTCGCAGGGCCACGAGATCGTGCTGTTGCGCGTGTTGGACCCGACGGAAGTCGACTTCAAGTTCGACGGCGTCGCCACGTTCGTGGATGCCGAGTCCGGCCGCGACCTTTATGTCGATCCCGCCGCCGCCCGGCAGACGTACCAGCAGAACTTCGCCCGCCACGCGGAGCAGATCGACCGCACCTGCCGCGAACTCGGCATCGATCTGCACCAGCTGGTGACGTCGCAGCCGCTGGAACTGGCGTTGTACGGGTTTCTGCAAGCGCGACTGCACGGCGGCCGACAGGTCGTCCGCGCGGGCAACCGTTCGGGCGGGGGCGGCGCATGAACTTCCTCACGCCGCTTTACATCGCCGGGGCCCTCGCGGTTACGCTGCCGATCCTGTTCCACCTGATCCGCCGCGTGCCGCAACAACGGCAGACCTTCAGCTCGCTGATGTTCCTCACGCCGACGCCGCCCCGCCTGACGCGGCGCAGCCGGCTGAGCAATATCTTCCTGCTGCTGCTGCGGGCGCTCGCACTCACGCTACTGGCGCTGGCTTTCGCTCGACCGTTTCTGCCGACCAGCATGGCCGCTACTGAAACCGGCCCGCCGGGCCGCCGCATCGCGCTGCTGGTTGACACCAGCGCCAGCATGCGGCGCGGGGATTTATGGGCCCAGGCGCAAAAGCAGGTCGAGCAGGCGCTCGCCGACGTGACGCCGGCGGACGAAGTCTCACTGTTCCTCTTCGACCGCTCCGTTCGTCCGGCTTTCACGCGCGAGCAGTGGAACCTTCTTGCCCCCAGCCAGCGCGTGCCCGCCCTGCAGGCGGCGCTTGCCGGGACCACGCCGACTTGGGCCGGCACGGCACTGGGCGACGCCCTGGCGAGTGTGGCCGATCAATTGGCCGCCACGGAAGGTTCAGACGCTTCGAAGGACGGCGTGAAGCGGAGGATCGTTTTGGTGTCCGACCTTCAGCAAGGCAGCCGCGCCGAAGCGCTGCAGGGCCACCAGTGGCCCGACACTGTGCGGCTGGACGTGCGGGCGGTGACGACCGAATCGACCGGCAATGCCAGCCTGCAACTGATCCGCCCGCAGTCCGACGCGTCGGACGCCGCCGGCGACAGGCCGCGCGTCCGCGTCACCAGCCAGGCCGGGGCCGGCACGGAGCAGTTCGCCGTCGCCTGGGCCAACGAAAAAGGCCCGCTGCCCACCACACGTCCGAGCCAGGTCTACGTGCCGGCCGGGCAGAGCAAAATCGTCCGCATCGACTGGCCCGCCGGCGACGCCACGGCCGACCGCCTGCAGTTGCAGGGCGATTCGGCCGATTTCGATAACACCCTGTATGTCGTCCGCCCGCGGCAGGAAACCCTTCGAATGGTCTATGTCGGCGACGACGCGCCCGATGACCCGAACGGCCTCAGCTTTTATCTTGCGAGTGCCCTCGGCGACACGCCGCAACGCCGCGTGGACCTGCAACTGCGCCGCACCGAACGCCTGGCCACGACCGATTTGGCCAACACCGTTTGCGTCGTGATCAGTCGGCCGTTGGCGGACGACGAGGCGGCAACCGTCCGCACGTTTCTGCATGCGGGTGGCGACGCGCTATGGGTACTTCGCGACGTAGCGGCAGGCCGCGGGTTGATGGGCGTGCTGCCGGAGGCGGCGATCAAGATCGACGAAGCACCGGCCGGCAACTTCTCGCTCGTCAGCCGCATCGACCTCGCGCACCCGCTGTTTTCCGCCTTCGCCGACGCACGCTTCAGCGACTTCAGCCGTGTTCATTTCTGGAAGCACCGCAAGGTGACGGTGCCGGACTCGGCGAACGCGAAAGTGTTGGCGTCGTTCGATAACGGCGACCCGTTTCTGCTGGAATCGGCAGTCGGCCGCGGCCGGTTGATCGTGGCGACCAGCGGATGGCACCCCGCCGACAGCCAGTTGGCGCTGTCGACGAAGTTCGTGCCGTTGCTCGACGGCCTGCTGCGCGCCCGCGACGCGAAGCAGGTGGAGACGCAATACGCCGTCGGCGACGCAGTGACACTGCCGGCCGCAGACAAGCCGTGGACGTTGAAGACGCCGGACGGCCGAGAAATCAAGGCCGACCCCGCCGCCTTGGCGAATGCCACTGACCGCCCCGGCGTCTATACCTTAAGCGACGGCCGCCAGCAGATGCCGTTCGCGGTGAACCTGGCGCCGGATGAAAGCCGTACGACGCCGCTGGCCCCCGCGGACCTGAAGCAATGGGGGGCGAAGTTCGAATCCGACGAAACGTCCCCCACGGCCGGTGCCCAGCAGCGACAGGCGAAGCTCGCGGAGCTGGAGAATCGTCAAAAGCTGTGGCAATGGTTGCTGGTGGGCGTGTTAGGATTGATCGCCGCGGAGACGGCCCTGGCCGGGCGGCTTTCACGCCGGGCCGGCAGTGCGGGGAACGGCCCGGCGGGGCAACAGGTGACGTCATGAATGATCAAGCACTTCGGCACGAGTTGGACCGCGTCGGCCAGCGCTACCGCAGTTTGTGGCAATCGACCGGGTTGGCCATCGCCTGGACGGTGCTGGCGATCATTGGGGTTGCGGCGCTCGTCGTTGCCCACCGGCAAGGTTACGGCTTGCCGCTCTGGGCACCGTTGACGCTCGCGGCGGTCGCGACCGTGTTCGCGGCCCTGCTTCCATTGCTGCTGAAACAGACCCGCAACCCGCACTGGGTGGCCCGTCGGCTGGAACGGCAATTTCCGGACCTGAACGCCCGCCTGCTGACGGCGCTGGAACAAAAACCGCACCCGGAAACCCGGCGGCTCGGCTACCTGCAGGACACGATCGTTGGCGAAGTCGTTCAGCACGCCCGCACGCAACGCTGGCATCATGTCACCACGCCGTGGGCGCTCGGCCTGGCCCGCTGGGGACAGCGCCTCGCGCTGGTAGCCCTGGTCGTGGTGTGCGGCGCGATGATCATGGGCGGCCTCCGTGGGTCCACGCCCAGCGGCGACGCGGCCGCGGCCGTCGGTGGCGCTATCAGCGTCGAACCCGGCGACACCAGCATCGAACGCGGCACCGGCCTGCTCGTCCTTGCCCGCTTCAATGGCCCCCTGCCCGGCGACGTGCGGCTGCTTTCGAAAAACAAAGAGGGTGCCGTCGAGATCGTCCAAATGGCAAAGAGCCTGGACGACCCGGTCTTCGCCACGCGTCTGTCCTCGGTCGAACATGACCTGCAATACGCCGTCCGTTACGGCGACCAGGAAACGAAGTGGTTCAACGCCAGCGTGTTCGAATACCCCGAACTGAAGCAGGCCGACGCGAACCTGAAGTTTCCCGGCTACACGAAGTTGGCCGAGAAGCGCGTCGAAGACGTGCGCAGCGTGACGGCCGTCGAAGGAACGAAGGCGACCCTCACCCTGCGCCTGAACAAGCCCGTCAAACAGGCCACGCTGCTGCCAACATCGCGCCCGTCCGCCAACGATCCAACGCCCGCCGCGGGCCCGCCGATTCAGCTCACGCCTGACCCGTCGCAGCCCGATTTGTACACGGCCACGATCGACTTCAAACAGTCGCAAACGCTCCGGCTGCAGCTGACCGACGGCGACGGTCGGCAGAACAAGCAGCCCTCCGCAGAACTGGCGATCAACGTCAACGCCAACCGTCCGCCGGAACTCAAGCCCGTCACGCCCGGCCGCGACGTGGACGTGTCGCCGATCCAGGAACTGAGCACCGGCGTGCGCGTGTCGGACGACTTCGGCGTCAGCCGCGTCGGCCTCGCCTACAGCATGGCCGGCGGGCCGCCCCAGGACGTGGTTCTGGCGTCGGACGTGCCGGCGCAGGAGAAACGCGACGTCAGCCAAGTCCTCTCGCTCGAGCAGGCCAAAGCCGAGCCGGACCAGCTGATGTCCTATTATTTTTGGGCCGAGGACTTCGCCGCCGACGGCTCTGTGCGCCGCACGAGTGGCGACATGTTCTTCGCCGAGGTGCGGCCGTTCGAAGAAATC
Organism: Tepidisphaeraceae bacterium; assembly: GCA_036388295.1. Lineage (GTDB taxonomy): Bacteria > Planctomycetota > Phycisphaerae > Tepidisphaerales > Tepidisphaeraceae > RYN-431. The sequence continues at coordinate 17,648 of DASVSC010000207.1, forward strand.
TTCCGCCAGGGCCAGCAGCCCAGCGCCGGTGAGCAGCAGCAGCAACAACAGCAACAGCAAAGCGGCAACGGCCAGCAGGCCGAGGAACTGGCCGAGTTGCAGAAGCAGGTGATCGCGGCGACGTGGAAAATCATCCGCCGCGAAACCAGCGCCACGCCGTCGACCGCGTTCGTGCCGGACACCAAGCTGGTGAACGAATCCCAGGCGTCGGCCAAGGAACAGGTGAACCGGCTGGCCGAACGCGTGCGCGACGCACGCTCGCGCGGGTTCCTGAATAACGTCTTGCGTCACATGGACCGAGCGATCGAAGCGCTCAGCGCCGCCGCGGACGGCCCCGCCTTATCGGCGCTGCCGACGGCCCTGGCGGCCGAGCAGGCGGCGTACCAGGAACTGCTCAAGCTCCGCGCCCGCGAGTTCGAAGTTGTGCAAGGCCAACAGCAGCAAGGCCAGCAAAGTCAGTCCGAATCCTCGTCATCCAGTCGGCGTCAGCAGCAGCTCGATCAACTTCAACTGGATCAGGAGCAGAACCGCTACGAAACGCAACGCACGGCTTCGCCGCAGCAGCAGGAAAACCCCGAGCAACGCGAAACCCGGCAGGTGCTCAACCGCCTGAAGGAATTGGCCCAGCGCCAGGAAGACCTGAACCGCCAAATGCAGGAGATGAAGTCGGCCCTGGAACAGGCGCGCGACACACAACAGAAGGAAGAACTGCAACGCCAGCTCGCCCGCCTGCGCGACCAGCAGCAACAGCAACTGCGCGACACCGACGAATTGCGTGACCGCATGGACCGGCCGGAAAATCAGGAGCGCCTGGCCGAGTCACGGCAGCAACTGGAGCAGACGCGCGAAGACGTCCGCCGCGCGTCCGAACAGTTGGAACAGGGGCGGGTCCCCGAAGCGGCGACGTCGGGCGCTCGGGCCAGCGAACAACTGAATAACTTGCGCGACCAGGTCCGCCGCGGCGCGGCCGGGGAATTAGCCGAGGCCATGACCGATCTGCAGCGCGACGCCCGCGCGCTCGACGAACGACAGCAGCAGTTGTCGCAGCAACTCAAGCAACTCGATTCGACCGAACAGCGGTCACTGCGCGAAAGCACCGAACGCCAGCAGGCGACGCAGGCCTTGAACGAACAGAAGCAGCAGCTCAGCCGTTTGACCGAAACGATGCGTAAGACGGTCGAAGAGACGGAGGCGACCGAGCCGTTGGTGTCGAAGCAGTTGTACGACACACTGCGGCAGAGTACCCAGCAGAAGACGGACCAGGCTCTCGACGTCAGCCGGCAGTTGCTCGAACGCGGCTTCACGAACGAAGCACGCCAGGCCGAGGGCGAAGCGGCCAAGGGCATCACGCAATTGCGACAAGGCGTGGAACAGGCGGCCACCGGTGTGCTTGGCGACGAAACCGAATCGCTCCGCCGTGCCCGCAACGAGCTCGACCAGCTCGCGCAGGAACTGCAGCGCGAAGTCGACCGCAACCGCCCCGCCGGCGCGAGCGTTAGCGCCGCCGGCCCGGCGACGCGGCCGGGGGACCGATCGTCCGTCGCCCGCGCCAACGGGCCGACGACGCGCGACAACCGATCCGCCGACGGGTCGAGCGGCCCGACCACACGCGGCAGCGGCCGACTGGCCATGGGTGGCCCGCGTCAGTCGGCCGGGGAGCGTGATCCGCAGCAGCAACGCGCCGGCGGCAATTCGCCCGGCGACCCAACACCGGACCGCCAGGCCGGTCAGCAACAGTCTGGCCAACAACAGGCCGGCAACGGCCGTACGCCTTCGACGCAACGGTCGCAGAGCGGTGGCCAAGGCGAACAGAACCGCCAAGCCAACCCATCCAGGGAACAAGGCCAGCAAGGCCAGCAAGGCCAGCAAGGCGAGCAAAACCAGTCTGGTATGCCCGGCGGAAATCAATCACAAGGGGGCGACGGCCAACAGCCCGGCGAGCAAGCCGGCGATCAGCAGATCGGCGGCCAACCCGCACAAGGCCATCAACAGGCGGGCGGGCAACAGCCCGGTCAACGCGGACAAGGCGGGCAACAACCCGGCGGCCAACAAGGTGCCGGCCAACCAGGCAACCAACCGGGCGAGACACAGGCCGGGGCATCTTCCCCGTCACAGCCCGGCGGCCAACGCGGCAGCGGTCAATCACCAGGTCAAGGCCAGGGCGCGGCCCAGGACGATGCCAACAGCCAACAGCAGCCGTCCGACAACGCACAGGCGGCCGAAGGCGGTCAGCCAGGCGGACAGCCCGGTTCACGCCCGGGCCAAGGCCGCCAGCCCGGCCTGCGGGGCCAGAACGGTGCGCCCGGCGAACCCCAGCCCGGCGAAGCCCAAGCCCCATCCGAAGGCGACCCGCAAGGCGAGCGTGGCCAGGGCCGACCGGGTGCCAGAGCCGCCGGCGGCCGGGCGGGGAACCCGGATCAACGCGGCGGCGGCAGCAGTGGCCCCAGCGACGAAAGCAACAGCGGCCCGCTCACCGGCGACGACTTCCGTGACTGGTCCGACCGTCTGCGTGACGTCGAAGAAATGGTCAGCGATCCCGGCCTGCGAGACCGCGCCGCCCGCATTCGAGAACGCGCCCGGGACGTGCGGGCCGAACTGCGGCGGCACTCCCAGCAGCCGAACTGGAACGTGGTGCAGGAAACGGTCGGCCAGCCGCTGGCGGAACTGCGCGACGCGGTCGCCCAGGAATTGCTCCGGCGAGACAAGCCGGACGCCCTCGTCCCCCTGGACCGCGAGGCCGTGCCGCCGCAGTACGCCGAGCAGGTGCGTCGCTACTACGAGCGCCTCGGGAGCGGCCGATGATCGCAGCAGCGTCGCTGGTCTGGGGCGCGCCGTCGTGGCGCACGGCAGCCGTGTCGGCGGCCGTCGTGCTGCTCTTGCTGCTGATGTGGAACTACTGGAAGCTGCGCGCCCCGATCTGGGTAAAGTTGCTGGCGGCCGGGCTGAAGGCGCTCGGCGTGGCGATCCTGGCGCTGTGCCTGCTAGAGCCGCTGTCGAGCGAAGCGCGCGCCCGGCCGGGGGCGAACCTGTTCGTCGTCCTGGCCGACAACAGCCAGAGCATGACGCTGCGGGATCGTGACGCGAAGCAGACCCGCGCCGAGCAGGTGCAAAGCGCCACCACCCGCCCCGCCGCGTGGCTGGACCGCGTTCGCCAGGATTTCGATTTGCGCCTGCACGCGTTCGACACGAAGCTACAGGCCGCGACGGCTGATTTCGGCGTGCTGAAGTTCGACGGCAGCAGTTCGAATCTGGCCGCCGCCCTGTCGCGCCTGCAGCGGCAGTACCACGGCCGGCCGCTCGCGGGCGTGCTGCTGATGACCGACGGCAACGCCACCGACGCCGACGCCGTCGAACGCATCCTCGACGGCAAAGACGGCACGCGCTTGCCGCCGATCTATCCCGTCCTCATCGGCCAGGAGAAGTCCGCCGACGACATCAACCTGCAGCGCATCGACGTGACGCAGACGAACTTTGAAGACGCCCCTGTTACTGTCGCGGCGCAGGTGACGGCCGCCGGGTACAGCGGCAAAACGCTGCTCGCGCAGCTGGTCGATGAGTCGGGCAAGCTGATTGAACAGCAGACGGTCAAAGTCGACGACGAACGCACGCCCATCACCGTCCGCTTCAAGCTGCGCCCGGAGCAACTCGGCGTTTCGTTCTACCGCGTGCGGGTGGCCGAGGAAAAGCAGGTGGAGACGCTCGACCACGGCGGCGGCACCGAGGCCACGCTCGCCAACAACACGCGGCTGACCACAGTCGACCGCGGCCGCGGCCCGTACCGCGTGCTCTACGTCGCCGGCCGGCCGAATTGGGAGTTCAAGTTCCTGCAGCGCGCGTTGCAGACCGACGACCAGATTCAGCTCGTCGGCCTGATGCGCATCGCCAAGCGCGAGCCGAAATTCGCTTACCTCGGCCGCGCGGGCGATTCTTCTAACCCGCTGTTCAAGGGTTTCGATAACAAGGACGCCGAACAGGCCGAGCAGTACGATCAGCCGGTGCTCGTGCGCATCGGCACGCGCGACGCCGACGAACTGCGCGGCGGCTTCCCGCGGACCGCCGAGGAACTCAACCCGTTCCACGCCATTATCATCGATGATCTGGAATCCGAGTTCTTCACGCAGGACCAGATGCTGCTGCTCAAAGAGTTCGTGCGCCAGCGCGGCGGCGGGCTCCTGATGCTCGGCGGCCAAGAATCGTTCCACGACGGCAAGTACGACCGCACGGCCATCGGCGACGTGCTGCCGGTCTACACCGGCGACGCCCCGTCAACCGCCGAGGGCACGCGCTACCGCTTGTCGCTGACACGCGAAGGATGGCTCGAGCCGTGGATCCGCCTTCGCCCCGACGCGACGGCGGAACAGACGCGGCTCGACACCATGCCGGGCTTCCAAACCCTCAACGGCGTGCGCGGCATCAAGCCGGGCGCGACGGTGCTGGCGTCGGCTACCGTATCGTCAGAAGCGGGCGGCCCTGGGGGCGCGACAGTGCCCGCGCTGGTCGAGCAGCGCTTCGGCAAAGGCCGGGCGGCGGCCATGCTGATCGGGGATTTATGGCGATGGTCGATGCGCCGTGACCCGACGGCCGAGGACGACCTGCCCAAGGCGTGGCGGCAGACGGTCCGCTGGCTGGTGTCCGACGTGCCCCGCCAAGTGGAAATCGCGGCCGCCCCCCGCCAGGACGCGGACGACACGCAGGCCGCCATGAACATCAGCGTTCGCGTGCGCGACACGGCCTTCGCGCCGCAGGACAACGCGGCCGTCGCCCTGCACGTGACGACGCCGGACGGGCAGAAGGTCGACCTCACCGCCGAAAGCAGCGCCCGCGAGCCGGGCCTGTACGAGGCGGTGTACGTCCCGCGGCAACCGGGGGCTTACCGCGTTCGCGCGGAAACCAAGACAGCGGACGGGACCGACATTGCCGCCGTCGATACGGGCTGGACGACCGATCCTGCGCCGGACGAGTTCCGCGAGATCAAGCCGAACCGCGCGCTGCTCGAGCGCATCGCGAGCAAGACCGGCGGGCAAGTGGTGGCGGCCGCCGACCTGGATGGGTTCGCCCGCACGCTGCCGACGCGGAACGCCGAGATCGTCGAGCCCGAGATTCGTCCGCTCTGGCACCAGCCGTGGGTGTTCGTGCTGGCTATTGCCTGTTTCGCGGCCGAATGGGGCTTGCGACG
>DASVSC010000208.1:0-34291 GCA_036388295.1 Tepidisphaeraceae bacterium
GTTCGAAGGGGCCTTTCGCCCGTCAGCCGGCCACCGATCAACTCATCAACTCATCAACCGATCAACGGTCATTTATGACCCATGACGTCAAAACCCTCTGCCCCTACTGCGGCGTCGGCTGCGGCCTGATCGCGACGACCGACGGGCGCAAGATCACGCGCGTCCGCCCCGATCCGAAGCACCCGGCGAACCTCGGCGCGATCTGCCGCAAAGGGGCCACCGTCGCCCAGACCATCAACGTCCGCACCCGCTTGCGTCACGCGATGCTGCGCGACCCGAAGCAGAACAAAAGCGAGATCATCCCGCCCGGCCGGGCCGTGAAGGAAGTCGCCAGCCGCATCGGCCGGATTATCGAAAAACACGGCCCCGACGCATTCGCGTTCTACCTCTCCGGCCAGTTGACGACCGAAGCGCAGTACCTGGCCAACAAGTTCGCCAAGGGATACCTGCGGACGAACAACGTCGACAGCAACAGCCGCCTCTGCATGGCGTCGGCGGCCAGTGGCATGAAGCTAAGCCTCGGCAGCGACGGTCCGCCCGCGTGCTACGACGATTTCGACGAGGCCGACTGCTTTTTCTTCATCGGCTCCAACGCCGCCGACTGCCATCCGGTCACGTTCGAACGCATTCTCAAGCGCATCAAGAAGGGGGCGACGTGTGTGGTCGCCGACCCGCGGCGCACCAAAACCGCCGAATCCGCCACGCACTTCCTCCCCGTCCGCCCCGGCACCGACTTGGTGCTGCTCAACGGCCTGATGCGGCAGATGCGTGACCTCGGCCATCTCGATGAAGCGTTCATCCGCGACCACACCGACGGCTGGGCCGATCTGAACGCGATGCTCGACCCGTACCACCCTCGATTTGTGGCCGAGCAGTGCGGACTCGACGTGCAGCAGTACATGGCCGCCGCCAAGGCAATCGCCGAGACGCCCAAGCTGATCACACTCTGGACGATGGGCATCAACCAGACGCTCACCGGCACGTTCGCCAGCAACGCGATTATCAACTTGCACCTGGCCAGCGGCCGCATCGGCAAGCCGGGTGCGGGGCCGTTCAGTCTGACCGGCCAGCCGAACGCGATGGGCGGGCGCGACGTCGGCTACATGAGCCATTCGCTGCCGGGTTTTCGCCTCGTGGAAAACGCCGACGACCGCCGGGCGATCGAAAGCGTCTGGGGCCTGCCGCCCGACACCATCGCCAACAAGGCCGGCCTGGACGCCGTGCGCTTGTTCGACGCCATGGAGCGTGGCGAGGTGAAGGCGTTGTGGGTCATCGGGTCCAACCCGGCGGCGAGCATGCCGAACCTGCCGAAGATCCGTCGGGCGCTGGAGACGGCGGAACTGGTGATCGTGCAGGACGCCTATTTCCCGACCGAGACGACGAAGTACGCCCACGTCGTCCTGCCCGGCGCATTGACGTTCGAACAGGCCGGCACGTTCTGCAACAGCGAACGGCGGGTGACGCTGATGGAAAAAGTGATCGACCCGCCCGGCGAGGCCCGGCCCGACTGGCAGTGGGTGCGCGACGTCGCCGTCGCCATGGGCCACGATAGCTTCGGCCGCTACAGCACGCCCGATAGCATTTTCGACGAGTTCGCCCGCAGCACGGCCGGCTCACCCAATGACCAAAGCGCCCTGCACTACGCCCTGTTGCGCGACCGCGGCCCGCAACAGTGGCCCTACCCGTCGATGGGCAAACCAACAGCGCGGCGTTACACCGACGGCCGGTTCGAAACGCCCAGCGGCCGGGCCCGGTTCTTCGCCCGTGAGCCGATCGCCCGCGACGAACAGCCGGATGCCATCTTCCCGCTGCTGCTGACCACCGGCCGCGTCGCCAACCACTGGCACACGCGCACGAAAACGCAGTGGGTCGAGCAGTTTAGCAAAACCGACCCCGCCCCGTACGCCGTGATGCACCCCGCCGACGCCCGCGTGTTCGATCTGCACGACGGCCAAACCATCACAATCGAAAGCACCCGCGGCCACGCGATGACCACGCTGCGCCTCGACGAATCCATCAGCCCCGGCGTCGTCTTCATGCCCATGCACTGGGCCGACGCGTTCGCCCCCGTGGCCAGCCCGAATGAGGCAGCCAGCGACGAGGTGGACCCGATCAGCAAACAACCGAGCTTGAAAAACACGCCGGTCAGGGTGTACGCTGTGGCGACTATTGAGGTTCCACCGCCCGCCTTGATCGGCACGCTTTGATGGGGCCGCACTTCGGGTTGCGCCGCCTGAGTAATAAATGGGCACGCCGTCCGCCCGTGCCGTTCGTCCAGGCATTCAGGAAGGGGTGAAATGGCACAAATCGGCATTTCAGCCATCGGGCGACAGGTTAAATCTTTGGCACCCGAATTGCTGACTGTCCTCCGGCTTGGTGCTTGCGCCGGTTCTTGTGTCACAGCGCGTGAAGCAGTGGCTGCCTATGTCGGTACGTCAATTCACGCTCAGGACCAAAAGCTGGAGCGGAAACTGAGCGATACATTTCGCCGCAGGGTCGGATTCTTGGGATGTTCTTCATCCGACCCAAACACGGCAACGCGAGTATCGGAACGACGGATCGTTTATCCGAGGATTCGTGTCTGGCCCGTGTCATGTGCACGGGTTTTGGCTCGGCGGGATCGGAACCGGGGAAGCGTCCCTTGTTCGCATACGCCGGTCCTCAAACATCCACGACGGGGGCTGCGTCGGCATGCCAGTTGCATGCCGTTGTTCTGGTCCGGGCCTGTTGTGCCCGGCGTTCGCGTTCTGAAAGACGCCCGAAGGGGCGGGAGAAATGTCTATGAAGTCTTCTACTACTGCCAAGCTTTCGATGGCCGCTGTTGCGGCATTCGGTACGGTTTCCGCGCTCGTCAATGACGTGCACGCCGCCGTCGTCATCAATGAGATCTACGGCGGCGGCGGCTTTGCCGTCAACGGCACTCTGCCGGCGTCGGCGTTCAACCGCGACTTCGTCGAGTTGTTCAACAACGGCACCGAAGCCGTCAACATCAGCGGTTACGTCTTCCGCTACGGCTCGGCTGCGAGCACGTCCGTCGGGCCGACCCTTGTCGGCACCCTCGGTGGTACAATTGCTGATGGCACCATCCTGCCCGTCGGTGGCAGCTTCCTGATCGCTGGCGGTTCGGCGACCAACACGAACGGTGCCACGCTTCCCGTCATCAACTTGTCCACCGCCGTCGACCTCAGCGGCACGTCGGGCCGTGTCGCTTTGTTCGCCTCCACCAGCGCCACCGAAGCCATTGACTTCGTCGGCTATGGCTCGGCGACCGCTTTCGAGACCGCTCCCGCCACCGGCTTCGCCGGCACGAATGCCAGCGGCGTGACCTCGCTTAACCGCACGGGTGGTCTGGATACCAACAACAACCTGACCGACTTCACTTTCGCCGCCCCCACGCCGCCGGTGCCCGAGCCCGCTTCGCTCGGTCTCGCCGCCGCGGCCGGCGCGCTGCTGATTGGTCGCCGTCGTCGCTAATTCTGCTCTCGCACTTTTTTCGTTACTCTCAACGCGGCAGGCCGACCTTCGGCCTGCCGCGTTGGCGTTGTTGAGGCCCTAATATGTCCCCACCCCCAAACCCTGACCTCATCGACCGCGGTCTTGCCGCTCACCAAGCCGGCGATCTGGCCGCGGCCGAACAGCTCTACCAAGCGGCGATCGACCGCCACGCCGATGATCCTGACGCTCATAATTTGCTGGGCGTCTGCCGGTTGCAGCGCGGTGACGCCATTGCCGCCACGCCCTGCTTCGAAATCGCTGTACGATTGGACCCGACCGTCGCCGAGTTCCGCTTCCATTTAGGAAGGGCTCGCCAGGCGCTCGACGAATTGCCCGCCGCACAGGCCGATTATTTGGAAGCCTTGCGGATCGACGAAACCCTTGACGGTGCGTGGCGCGGGCTAGGCGAGACGTCGCAGGTGCTGCGAAACTTCGACGCCGCCGCGCGCGCTTGGCGGCACGCGCTGAACGTGTCGCCGGACGACGTGCGGGCATGGAATAATCTGGGCTTGGCCGAGTTGCACAGAGGCGACGTCGAGGCGTCGACAAATGCCTTGCGTCAGGCGTTGAAGCTGGACCCGGGTTTTGTGCTCGCGTGGTCGAACCTGCTGCGGGCTCAAGACCAATTGGGCGATATCGAAGCGATGGCAGTGACGGCCGACAAGTTGATCGAAATCTCCCCCGATCGGCCAACATCGCATCTGCAGCGGGCCTCGGTGCTGCAGCGTCAGAACCGGCTCGATGAAGCCGTCGCGGCCGTAGGCCGCGCGATCGAGCTCGACCCCGACAACGCCGACGCGCACTATGCCTTGGGCGTGCTGCAGGCGATCCGCGGTGAGCACGCGGCGGCCACGCGGGCGTACGAGCGGGCCGGAAAATTGTGCCCGGGCAATCCGCTGCCCGACGCGCACCGGGCGATGTCGCTGCTGGCCAGCGGCGACCCGCTCGGCGCGGTGCGGGAATTACGCGAGTTGGACCGCAAGTTCCCTGACCAGTTTGACGTCAAGGTCCAACTCGCTGAAGCGCTCGGCCGTTCCAATCAGGGCCAAGAAGCCGTCGCTTCTGCCCGTCAGGCGGTGGCGATCCGGCCGAACGATTCGACGGCCTTGTCACTGTTGGGCCGCTTGCTGGGCAACGTCGGCGAGCAGACCGAGGCTGAACAGCATTTCCGCCGGGCGCTCCAATGTAAGCCTTGGCCGCCGGCGGCGGCGGCCAACCTAGCCAGTATGTTGGCTCTGCGTGGACAGCTGGCCGAGGGATTAGCCCTGCACCGCGAGTTGGTCGGACGCTTTCCGAAGACAGTGGTAGCCCGGTCTAACTTCCTGCTGCACTTGAACGGCGACCCCGAAACCCCGCCGGCCGAAATTGCGGCCGAGCACGCTGAATGGGGCCGCCTGCATGCACCAGTACGTGCCGTCACGCACGACAACGACCGCGATCCAGACCGCCCGCTGCGCGTCGGGTATGTGTCGCCGGATTTTCGTGAGCACTCGGTGGCGTTTTTTATTGAGCCGATTATTGCCCATCACGACCGTAAACGGGTGAAAGTAATTTGTTACGACAATGTGGCTTTACCTGACCGTATGACCGAGCATTTGCGGAGTTTTTCGGACGAATGGTACCGCATCGTTGGCCGGTCCGACGTCGCCATAGCCGAGCAGATTCGCAACGACAGGATCGACATACTCGTCGATTTGGCCGGTCATACCGGCGACCACCGGCTGGGGCTGTTCGCACTCAAGCCGGCACCGGTACAAGTATCGTACTTGGGCTACCCGAACACGACCGGTGTGCCGCAGATCGACTTTCGCGTAACCGATGACATTGCCGACCCGCCCGGCATGACTGATGCCTGGCATGCGGAAACACTGGTGCGGCTTGCGCCTCCGTTTCTGGTCTACCGCCCGCCAATGGATGCCCCGCCAGTTGCTCCATTGCCGGCCGGACAGCGCGGACCAGTGACATTTGGCAGCTTCAATGCACTCAGCAAGCTCAACCGCACGGTGTTTGATGCTTGGGCCGCAACGTTACGGGCCGTACCCGGTTCGATGCTGCTGCTCAAAGCCAATGGTCTGGGCGACGCGCAAACACGCGGCCGCATTTCCGACGCTTTTGCCGGCCGCGGTGTCGCGCGTGAACGCTTACAGTTCGCGCCACGGACGCGCACGTACCTTGATCATGTCAATACGTACGCCAGAGTTGACGTGGCTTTAGATACGTTCCCGTACAACGGCACGACCACTACTTGCGAGGCGTTGTACATGGGCGTGCCCGTCGTCACGCCGGCCGGTACGGCGCACGTAGGGCGGGTCGGCATGAGCCTGCTCACGAGCGTGGGCCTGGGTGAGTTCATTGCCCCGTCCGTCGAGGATTTCGCCGCCGTCGCCGTAAAAACGGTGGCCGACCTCATGAAATTGGCCGCCGTTCGAAGCAGCCTTCGTCGACGAATGGCTGCTTCGCCGCTCATGGACGGACGCGGCTTCGTCCGCAAGCTCGAGGCAGCCTATCGGACCATGTGGCACACCTATACCCGCTTGCCGGACGCATCTAATAACACAATAAATTGACAAATTGTTACATTTTATTAATTTCTGCTGTTCGGATTCAGGAAGTTGATCGAGCTTCTCGCTCGTGCCGCGGGAGGCCGACCACTACAGGTCACAATTTGGAGGGTCTTTCGTGAATACTACTTTGATAAAATCATTGGCCACATTTGCCCTGGCCGGCCTTGTCGCCGGGTGTGCCACTTCGGGCGAAACCGCTTCTCGCGACACGCTGACCGAAAACGTCGGCAAGTACGACCCGGCCCCCAAGGGCGTCAACAAGCCGCGCGTCGGCGTGCCGGCGTTTAGCGTGAAGTCGGCGGCCGGCGGCAGCAGCCAAGGCGGCGACGCCGAACTGGATAACCTCGCGGCCGACCAGATGTCGACCCTGCTCGACAGCTCCGAACGTTTCACCGTCGTCGAACGCGTGCAGCTCCAGAAGCTGCTCGACGAGCAGAACATGGAAGGCATCGTCCGCCCCGGCGAAATGGCCAAGACCGGCCAGGTCCGCGGCGTCGATTACCTGCTCCTCGGCAAGGTCACCAACCTGCGCGTCAAGAACGAGAAGAAAGAACGCGGCTTTGGCCTGGCCCAGGTCGGCGGCGAGTTCTTCAGCATGGGCGGCGCGGACGTGAAGAAGAAGGACGTGGTCATCACCACCGAATGCGGCGTCGACATCCGCGTGGTCAACCCGACCACCGGCGAAGTGCTCGTCAGCAGCTTCAGCGAATACAAGAAGACCGACACCGCCGGCGCGCTCGGCCTAGACATTCTGGGCGCCAGCGCCAATGCCGACGCCGACCTGAGCATTGACGAGGACAACAAGGGTAAGATCCTGCGTTTGGCCCTTGATGACGCCGTCCGTAAGGCCCTGCCGAAGCTGGACAAGTTCCTCAAAAGCGAGAAGAACGTAAGCACCGAAGCCGGCGCCGCGGCCGCGTCGGCGGCCGGTTCGGACGCCCTGCCAACGGGCACGCCCGCGGTCGCCACGCAGGCCCCGGCCAACGCCAGCACCGCCGCCAAGCCCGCCGCCGCCAAGCCGGCGGTGACGGCCGCCAAGAAGTTCTGCCCCAGCTGCGGCATGGAAGTGGCCGCCGGGGCGAAGTTCTGCCCGCACGACGGCGCGAAGATCGATTAATCGCCCCGGCACCGTTTTTACCAGCGGCGTCGGGTCTCTCGGCCTGACGCCGTTGGCACGTTTGAAGTCTCTTCTTTTCCCCGAACCCTTACCGGCCCCGGCCATTCGTTCAAGCCGGGCCACGAGCGAGGCCCGTATGACCAGTCGCCATCCCGCCGCCTGTGCGTTCCGCTGGTTCCTCACCGCCGCCATGCTGTCGGTTTGGACGGGCATCGTCCCGGCCCTGGCCCAGCAGGCCGGTCAGCCGAACGCGGCGCTCGATGGGTCATCGCTCGAAGCCAAAGGCGTCGAAATGCTCGGCCGTCTGGTCGACATGGGTAAGCAGGAGATCAAGCGTCTCGCCGACGCCTCGCCCGATGCGGCCGACTTGGCCGCTCAACTGGACTACGACCCGGCCAAGCTGTTTTCCTACGTGCGTGACCAGGTCCGCACCGAGCCGTACGCCGGCGTGCTGCGCGGGGCGCAGGGCGCGTTGTCGGCCAAGACGGGCAACGCGTCGGACAAGGCGCTGCTGCTCAAGGCGATGCTCGACGCCGGCGGCCGCCAGGCCCGGCTCGTGACCGGTACGCTCGGGGCCGACGGGGCCAAGGCGCTGGTCGCGCAGTTCCTCAAGGCCGAGCCGCTCGCCGGCCCGCTGGGCGAGCTGTTGGAAAGCGCCACGCAGCCCGACCAGTTCGCCGACTTCTGCCGCCGTAGCGGCCTCGACGAAAAGCAGATGACCGACGTGATCGCCCAGGCTGAAAAGCAGGCGGCCGCGATGAAGGCCGCCGCCGACAAGCAGGCCGACGAGGCCACCGCATTCCTGAAAGCCCAGTTAACTGCGAACAAGTTGAAAATCGGCCAATCCGCGGCCGAATGGGCCGACACGCTGGCCAAGCGTGTCACCGCGCACGCCTGGGTGCAGGTCCAGGACGAGGCGGGCAAATGGATCGACCTCGACCCATCGTTCGCCGACGCCAAGCCCGGCGACACCAAGGCCGCCGATGGCAAACCCGTCGAGGGCGAACTGCCCGGCCGCTACGCCGTGCAGCTCTCGCTCCTGTACGCGACCAACGACGGTAAGGAAGAAGAACGCATCCTGTCGGTGCCGTTGTACACCGACGAGGCGTTGTTCCGTCACGCCGATTTCATGATCAGCCCGGCCGACAAGATGCCGCCGGCTTCAGAACTGTTGGCCATGCCGGCCGAAGAACGCGTGAAGCTGTTCGCCAACGCCGAGAAGTTCCAGGCCGTGCTGCGGCACGGGGCGCGCGGGTTCGGCTCGAAGGTGTTCGACCTCAAAGGCAAGCTGTTCGATGTCGGCGGCGACGGCCGCGTGAAAGGCGCCGGCGACCTCGGCGGCGCGACGGGCGGCATGTTCGGCGGGCTCGCGGGCGGCGGCGAGGAAAACAAAAACACCTTCAAGTCGCTTGTCATGGAGTTCGAGTTCCAGACGCCGCCGAACGCACCGAAAATCCCCACGCAGCGTCGCACGATCGTGACGGCCGAGCAGATCAAGGGCCAACACATCGTCAGCCCGGTGCTCGACTGGGAAATCCTGATCCAACCGCAACTCGTCAGCGCCGGCCTGAACGCCGGCAGCGCATTGCAAAGCCGCATCGCCGCGCTGGAACCAGTGCTGGAAATCGCCAAGCGCGGCGCGGCCGGCCAGCCGAGCTCGTACGAAGAGCTGCTCAAGCGTCCGCCGGAGCCGTACCCGCAGATGCTGATGCAATGGTCGATGTTCCGCCAGGTGGATTTGGCCAAGTCGATCAAGGCCGCACCCGGCGTCGCGCCGCTGTGGGACGCCCCGCAGGTGGTCGTCGCCGAGCGGCGGTTTTGCATGAACAAGAAGACTGGCCACATGTGTGACCGTTCGCAAATCGACATCGTGCATAACGGCCTGACGGCCGTGCCGCGCAACGCCGATGCCGACGGCGCGGGCGTCGCGCTGCGTCAGGGCGTGTACGACACGGTGACCGAGCGCGTGATGCTGGAAACCCTGGTGCCCGACGGCATCACCGCCAGCGCCGCGGCGACGCTCGACGAAGCCCGCGTGGCCAACGGCAAGCTCGGCGCGTTCAGCGCCGCCGACGCCGCCAAGGCCCCGCTCGCCGAGGCCGACCAGCAGTTCGTCGCCAGCAGCGAGAGCAACCGCCACGTGCTGGTGCCCGCGGCCGCGGATGGCAAGCCCGTGACGTCGTGGTGGTCGATCGACCCGGTCACCGGTTCGGTCGTCGGCCGCAGCACCGGCGGGTTCGGCGCGTCGATCGTCGAAAACGCCACGCTGCAGCAGCTGGCGGGCATGGCGATCTGCTTCGTCTCCGCCGGCAAGGACATGATGAACCCCGGCCCCGACAAGCAGAAGAACGAGATGATCAACCTGTTTCAGCTCTCGGCCTGCATGCTCGGCGGGCTGACGGGCCTGACCGGCGTCTGGATCGGGGCCGGGCCGAAGGCGCTGGGCATCATCTTTTACATCAACGCCGCGCTCGGTTTGGGCATCATCATTTACAAGTAGCGGCGACTGCGCCTGCCGCTCCGGAGACGTGTCGTGCAATACTCTTTCGCTCGTCGCCCCGCCGCCGCGGCCGCGCTGGCCTTGGCGTGCGCCACATCAGTTCTGGCCCAGCCGGCGCCGCCGATCGACGCCAGTGGGATGTTCCGTGACACCAAGGCCCCTCCGCCCGCGGAAGCGCCGACACTGCCCACCGGCTTAGCGCCGGGCAAGGTGCAGCGTATCGGCGCGACCGCTACCGGCCAGGCCGTAGCGCTGACGGTCAACACTGCCATGCTGCGCCCCACGTTCGGCCCCCTCAAGGCCCATACCGGGCAGCAGTTGCTGGTCCTGAACGGCGAATGGAAGAACGTCATCCCCATGCGCGCGGCCCAGCAGCAGCAGAAGCCGACGGAATACAAGATCCCGAAGCTGAGCGACCACCTGTACGTGGTCGTCAACGGCTTGGAAGTCGGCCGGATGATGGCCAGTGACAACAGCATTGCCGGGCACGTGCCGGTGATGGAG
Source organism: Tepidisphaeraceae bacterium (assembly GCA_036388295.1). Taxonomy (GTDB): domain Bacteria; phylum Planctomycetota; class Phycisphaerae; order Tepidisphaerales; family Tepidisphaeraceae; genus RYN-431. The sequence goes on from DASVSC010000208.1 coordinate 10,181, forward strand.
TTCGCCCTGCCGCGCGGCGGCGACACGCTGCGTGGGAACATGGTCTTCGCCGTCTCGGCCGCGGGGCCGGTGCGGAGCCTGGAAGTCCGTTTTTACGACCCGGAATCGAGCAACTTCGCGCTACCGCTGGTCCGGCCGGCCGCGCCGACACCGGAAGTGGCTGCGGAGGCGGATAAGCCGCTCAGCACGCCACAGCGCAACGACGTGCTGCAGGCGGGCGTGTACGCGATCACGCGCTTGGCGGAACTCGACGGCAAGCCTGCGCCGGCCGGCACGGAATACGTTCAGGTCGATCTGCGCGCCACCAGCGTCGCGAAGATTCCCGCGCGCAAGAGTGGCGAAAAAGACAAGCCGACCGTCGCCGACTGGAACGAAGCCCTTAAGCACGTCACGCTGCTGGTGGACAACGAATACGCCACCACGCCCGTGGCCACGCCGTTGACCACGCTCGGCGAAAAGCCGCGCCTGCTGCCGGACCTGCCGACCGGCGGCCGGGTCGTCTTTCGCGTGCCGGCCAAGCCGAAGTCGCTGGAACTTCAGTGCGATTTCCCCAAGGCGGTCGTCAACGGCCGAATCGTCGCGCCCCGCGCGCTGGGGATCAGTGTTGAGGGCACGCGGCCGTCGAAGGTCGACCTGAAACCGGTCGTGCCGCCGACGGTGGACGACGCCTTTTTCGTGGCCATCACGAGGCTGGAAACGCCGCCCACGTTCGCCGGGCAATCGGCCGGTGACGGCAAGCAGTTCATGGTCCTGAACGTCACGGTCGCCAACACGGGCAAGCAAGGGGAGTTCTTCCAGCCGCGCGAGCAGCTGAAGTTCCTGACCAGCACCGGCGAGCAGTTGCCGATGGACGCCCTGGCCGCCGACGGCCCGCGTGCCCCGGCCGAGCCGACGTGGGTGCCCGCCGGCGAGCGGCGCAGCTTTCAGGCCGTCTACCGCATCAGCAGCAATGAAGCCGCCTACCGCATGGCGTACAGCGGCATCAGCCGCGGCGACATCATCACCCTGCCGGGCGGCACCGGCCGCGGCGGCGTGGAAGCGGCCAAGGCCCCATCGACCCAACCGGGATCGCCCGTCGCCAAGGCGGACCGCCCATCCGACGCCGCGGTCATCAACGCGCCCGCGCCGAAGAAGGCATTGGCCGCCGACAAGCCGCTGGTGAAGGACGGGAAAAACTTCCCGTCACGCGTCCGCGCCAAAACCGGCAATACGCCCAAAGGCTTGGCCGGCGTCGGTCTGAAGCAGGAACAGATCAACGCCGCCATCGACCGCGGCGCGGTGGCGCTGTGGCAGCGCACGCAGGAGCGCCTGAAAAAGTGGCCGAGTGAAAAGTTCGGCGACGCGCCGAACGATCTGATCGTGGCGCTGGCCCTGGTGCATTCGAAACACCATAAAAAGGATCCGACCTTCGACGCCGCCCTGCGCGCCATGCTCGGCCGCTACGACCCGCGAGAGAGCTATCAGACGTACGAAAACGGCCTCGCCTGCATGATCATCGAGGGCTACGCCGACACCAGCTTCGTGCCTCAACTGAACGCGACTGCGCAGTGGCTGATCGACCAACAGGGGCCGATGGGCACGTGGAACTACGGCAAGTTCGTCAGCCGCGAGGAAAAGCCCGCCGGGCCGCGCCGGGTGCTGAGCGTGGTCGGCGGCAAGTCGCCCGAAGAACGCGCCCGCGGCACCGAGCCGCTCGTCCGCCGCACCGCCTCCATCGACTACACCGACGGCGACAACTCCGCCAGCCAGTACGCCCTGCTCGGCTTGCACTCGGCCGTGCGCAGCGGCTTCGCGTTGCCTCGCCAGACGTTCACCGATTTCCTGGCCGAAACCCGTGAGCGCCAGAACGACGACGGCGGCTGGGCCTACCACAGCTACGGCGGCAGCAGCTACGGCGCGATGACCTGCGCCGGCATCTGCGCCGTCGCCCTGACGCGCCACGAGCTGGGCGAAAAAGAGCCGTGGAATGATCAATCCATCGAACGCGGCCTCGCGTGGCTGAACGCCAACTTCTTGGTCAACGATCATCCCGAGTCACCGAAGCAGTGGGTTTTCTACTACCTCTACAGCCTCGAACGTGTCGGCCGCATTCTGGATACCGAGTTCATCGGCGGCCACGAGTGGTACCCGCTCGGGTCCAACTTCCTGGTCAAGAACCAGCGCGAGAACGGCTTGTGGTGGAGCGAAAACGGCAGCGAATCCGAATACTACGCCGAGATTCCTACCAGCTTCGCCCTGCTGTTCCTGACGCGCGCCACCGCCAGTTTGGGCGAGCGGGAAATCCCCACCGGCCCCGGCTTGGTGAAGACCAACGCCCTGCTGCCGCCGGGCAATCGGCTGTACGTGATTCTGGACTGCTCGGGCTCAATGCTCGAAGTCATGGACGGGCGGGAGAAGTTCGAGATCGCCAAGGACGCGGTGCGGTCGCTGATCAAGGACATGCCTGACAACAGCGAAGTCGCGCTGCGCGCTTACGGCTACCGCCTGCGGGCCATTCAGCCGGGCGCGAGCGAAGACACCAAGCTGCTGGTGCCACTCAAGACGCTCGACCGCAAAGAAATGGCCGGCTTCATCGACGGCCTGCGTTGCCGGGGTAAAACGCCGATGGCGCTGAGCCTGGAGGAAGCGGCCGCCGACTTAAAGGGCGAGGCGACGGCGGAAGCGCCGATCACTGTCGTGCTGCTGACCGACGGCGGCGAAGACAGCCAGCCGCGCAAAGACCCGGTCAAGGCGGCCGCGGTGTTCGCGCAGATGCCCAACGTCAGCCTGCGCATCGTCGGCTTTGACATCAACCGCGACGACTGGCGACAGCAGATGGCGGCGATGGCCAAGGCGGGCAATGCCCGGTACCTGCCGGCCGACCGCGGCGAAGCACTGCAGCGCGAACTGCGGTCGGCCGTGTTCGGCGTTCCCGAGGCGTGCGAAATCCTGACCGTGTCGGGCCAGCCGATCAAAACGATGCGCTTCGGCGAATCGCTTCAACTGGACCCGGGCCAGTACGCCTTCGCGACGACGTTCGGCGGCCAGCGGTTCACCGAATCGTTCTACGTCAGCCCCGGCGAAACGACGGCCGTCACGTTCGACAGCGCCGCGATCGCCGAAGCCGCGACGGCCGCCCGGTCCGCCGCCGTCGAAGCCGCTAAGCCGGCGGTCGAGCCCGCCGCCCCGCCCGCGGCGGCGTCGAAGTTCTGCAAGAGTTGCAAGCTGCCGCTCAAGCCCGGGGCGAAGTTCTGCACCCGTTGCGGGACGAAAGTCGAGCCGTAACGCGAGCGACGCGGGTTTTAGCGCGGTCTCCGGTTCATCGTGTCGCGCCTCGCGTCGGGGCATGGCCACTTAAGTGGCCATGCCGAGCGTCAGCAACTTTCGGCTCCCGCCGGGGACGGGCGCTTAATCCCGTTCCTGTGGCGTTGATTTCAGGTTCCGAATCGTTACCCAGATGAGGAACCCACCGACGCCGCCGAACCCGAGCAGGAAAAGGAACGACACCCACAGCGGGCCGGGTCGGTCGGTGACCAGAACGGCGTCGGCCGGATCGTCGGGGTCGTAATAGACAGTCACAGGTTGCCCCGGAGGGTGGGCGTCAACCACGCCGAAGACGATGCGGTTAAAGCGGCTGCTGACGAAACCGCCGCCGACGTCATACGCACTGCTTTCGAACGCCCGACCGTCGACCGTGTAGCCGTAGCGGATGTCCGGCCGGTAGGCGGTCGGGCTGCGGGTATGACTGTCCCATTTGAGCCGGCTCTGCAGCACGACGCCGTTAGTCGTGGGCCAACGCTTGGCCTGGTACGCCCGATACGTCGGCCGGACGGCGGTGAAGAAAAAAGCCACCACGCCGATCAGCACGAATACGCCACCGAACACGATGATGGCGGTGCTGCCGCTGCGTTCACTCCTTCGCGGCACCCGCCAATGACGCGGCCATACACACTCGATTCCTTTGAGCAGCAGCGTGCAGACGACCACGAACGTCAACGGGATCGCCCAGACGGCCCAGCCCGGAAGTTGCCCGGCGGCGACGATCATGGGCGCGGCTCGTCCGGATCGATCACGCCGAAGCCGCGGGAGCCGTCCTGCTGTTCACGCACGCGCAGTTTCGCCGCGCGGGTGATGATGGCCGCGGCTTCTTTTTCCATGCGGCGGCGTTTCATGTCGCGCATCTGACGGAGCGTTCGCCAGATCGTGCGCGTCAGCAGCATGGTGACCACGCCGAACAGGAACGTGATCGGCAGGACGATCAGCAGTGGCGCGGTCGGATTGTGGTTGAACCAGACCCACAGCGTCACCTGCTTGTCGACGCCCGTATTTTTGAGCACGAAAATCAGCAGATAAATCGCGACGGCCGACAGGATCGCCACTTTCAGCCAGACGCGCAGCTTGGTCCAAAAACTCACGGCGTACCCCCATTGATCAGCGATCGACCCGCCCAGAGAAGACCTTCAAACCCGGGGGCCAGGTACATGGCGATCGGCGTGTAACACAGCATCACGGCGTAGGTCGCCAGGCTCAGGTACGGTCCGTACGGGATTTCGCGGCGGCCGTTGACGAACAGTTGAATCAGGGCAATCGTCAGGCCGAACGCCGGCGCGATGAAGAACGCCACCGTCGCCGCGCCGGGCCCGATGACGCAGCCGACGCCGAACATCAGGTGCACGTCGCCCAGCCCCATCGCCTCGCGGCCGAAGCCGTAGCTGCCGAGGATGCGGAACAGCCAGACCACGCCGCCGCCGATCAGGCCGCCGGCCAGTGCGCCGAGCGCGCCTGACACGTGTCGCTGCGCGGCCCAGCCGTCCCACCACGCCGCGACCGTCGGCACCTTCATCACCAGGAACGCGGCCGCGAACGACAGCAGCAGGATCGGCAGCACGAACAGCATTTCCCGCCGCATCTCCGCCCGGATGCGCGACGCCGGCCACGGATTGGGCCGGTCGGCTTCGGGAATCATCTCGACGTCCTTTTCCAGGAGCGGCGCGTCGTCCTCGAAACTCCGCTTCAGCCAGCCGACGCGCAGCAGGCCGATGGCGATCAACAGCCCGACGCCCGCGCCGAGTGTCATCGCGTCAACGATCGGCCCGAAATGCAGCGACCCGAGCGACCCCGGCGGCCGCCCCAGCGCTTGGCCGGCCACGCCGACGAGCGCCGTCAGCCAGCAGATTTCCAGCGGGATAATGAAGTGTTCCAAATCGATCAAACTGGCCGCCAGCAGCGCGCCGATCAGCCACACATGCAGCAGCAGGATCGGCCAGTCATTTTCCAGTCGCAACGGGCGGATCAGGTCGGCCGTCACGCCGTAAATCGTTTGCACCGTCACCTGCTCGTACGGCCCCCAGCCGTGGCGGAACAGCAGCCAGTAGTGCCCGACGAACAGCAGCGCCGTCAGCAGTTCCACGAGCGGATACCGCGGCGCGATCGGGTTCCCGCAGTAACGGCATTTCCCGCGCAACAGCAGCCAGCCGAAGATGGGGATGTTGTCGCGCGCCGCCAGCCGGTGCCCGCACTTCGGGCAAGCCGACGGCGGCGTCACCAGGCTCTGGCCGAGCGGCATGCGGTACACGACCACGTTCAGAAAACTGCCGACGCACGCGCCGATCGCGAAGACAAAGATGGCGATTAGCGGGTCGTTAAATTCCATGGTTCGGATTAGCCACAGATGAACACGGATGAACACAGATGGGCACAGATAAGACAACCACTCCGAACTCTTTCTGATCCGTGTTTATCCGTGTTCATCTGCGGCCAAAACTAATTGTTCCAATCGCGTGACCACTTCATCGACGCAAAGCGAAGTCACGTCAAGTTCGTACGTCGCCGCTGCCCGGTAGAGCGGTTCGCGGCGCGCGAGCAACGTCCGAACTTCCTCAATCCCGCCGCCGAGATGCGTCAGCGCCGGACGATTCGCGGCCGTCGCCGGATCGCTGTGGATTCGTGCGTGAAGCGTTTCGGCGTCGCAGCGCAGGTAAACCCGGTGCGCGTCCGACGCCAGCAATGCGTCAAGATTAGCCGGCCGCAGGACCACGCCGCCGCCTAGGCTGATCACCGTGTCCTGCCGGTTCAGCAGGTCGACCAGCACCACGCTTTCCAGATCGCGGAAGGCCGCCTCGCCACTTTGTTCGAAGATCTCGCGAATGTCCCGCCCCGCCCGGCGGACCAATTCCTCATCGGCGTCGACGAATGCCAGCGCCAGCCGCGCCGCCAAACGCCGGCCGACGCTGGTCTTGCCGCTGCCGCGATAGCCGATGAGCACGATCCGCACGCCCGCAGTATCGCCGGGCCGGGGCCGATAATGAAATCGCCCGCCCCGGAGCCGGGCGTGGGGTATGGTTCGGACGCCTGACGGGGAGTGACTACTGCGGTGTCGTCCGCCGACAAAGCTTTACCACAGGCGGTCGCTGACGGTCGTCGTACAGTCTCGGCACCTGGCCTCGCTCGGCCGTGCGTTTTGTCGGCGGTGTAAAGTCTCCTCCCGGGGCGACGTCCTTGTTCACACAGGCGTTTAGGGAACGCTTCCTGTCTGGTCTTTAGGAGGATTCATGTCCGACCTGCTCCACGCTCTCGAAGCCCGTCGTCTGTTTGCCGCCAGTGCTACTCTTACTGACGGGACGCTGACCGTTGTCGGGACGGACGAATCCGAACGGATCGATGTCGCTTACTCCTTGCGGTCAAGCACAGCGATCAGCACCAGTACGGCCCGGTACGTCCCGCTGGTCGCTGTCCGCGTCGACGGCGAACTGCTCGGGCGGTTCAGGGTCAACGCCGTGAAGAAGATTCATGTGCTGGCCAACGGCGGGAACGACCGCGTGACGGCGCCGGCCAATTCGGTGGCCACGTTGCCGAAGGGTTCGAGCAGTTTCCTTGCGTTCGTCGGCACGGACGCGGAGCCGATGCTGATCGAAGGCGGTTCCGGCAACGACCGCCTCGTCGGTGGCGCCGGCGACGACACCCTGCTCGGCGGACGGGGTGACGACCGTCTGACCGACGGGTATGGCAGCAACCGGCTTGAGGGTGGCCGGGGGAATGATGTCCTCGATGGTGTGGATCAAAGCTTCTACCGCAGCCTCGGCACGTCGCCGGCCAGTTCCTTCATTTCCTCCTCGGTCTACAATCTGAACGGACCGTCGGCGGACGGCGCTTACGCGCCGTCGCCTGACACCCTCATCGGCGGGCCAGGCGTTGACCGCTATTTGCAGGACACCGACGACCGAGTGATCGAGACCGACGACGCCGCGCCCACTGACACCTACGGCGGCTCGATCCTGGTCATCACCGACACCGCCGGTCTGTCGGTCGGGCTGCGTGCCTAAGCCGAGGCGGTCGCTACGGCTTGGCGGTTCGCCAACCTTCGCCCGTCCGCTATACTGCCCGGCCATGGCCGAAACCGAACTGAAGTACAAACGCATTCTCCTCAAAATCTCCGGCGAAGGCTTCTGCGAAGAAGGCGGCTTCGGCATCGAGGCGGACGAACTCGAACTCATCGCCAAGCAGTGCGTGGCCGTGGCGCAGACGGGCGTCGAACTGGCCATCGTCGTCGGCGGCGGGAACTTCATCCGCGGCAAGACCTTCGCCGAAGACGGCCACATCAACCGCGCCACCGCCGACTACATGGGCATGCTCGCCACCGTGCTCAACGCCCTGGCCCTGCAGGAGACCATGGAAAAGTTCGGCCAGCCGACGCGCGTCATGTCGGCCATCGGCGTGTTCAGCGTCTGCGAGCCGTTCATCCGCCGTAAGGCCGTGCGGCATTTGGAAAAGAAGCGCGTCGTCATCCTCGCGGCCGGCACGGGCAACCCGTTCTTTACCACCGACACCTGCGCCGCCCTGCGCGCCAGCGAGATCCAGGCCGACGTGCTGCTCAAGGCCACCAAGGTCGACGGCATCTACGACAAGGACCCGAAGAAGTTCCCCGACGCCAAGCTGTACAAAAGCGTCAGCTTCGAAGAGGTCATTCGCGACGAGTTGAAGGTGATGGACCAGGCCGCGTTCGTGTTGTGCAAAGAGCGCGAAATCCCGCTGGTCGTCTTCAACATGAAGACCGAAGGCAACATCGGCCGCGTCGTGCGCGGCGATGACGTCGGCACGAAAATTAACCCGTAAAAACAAGGGGACAGTGTGTAGGCGTGAGGCGTGAGTGAATCCCCGTTTGTCCTCACGCCTCACGCCTTTCCCCTCTACCCTAAGGTACCCCGCTATGCCCCTAGACGACATCCTGATGGACTGCGAAGAGCAGATGGAAAAGGCCCTCACGCACCTCAACCACGAGCTGCGCGGCGTCCGCACCGGCCGGGCCAACCCGGCGTTGGTGGAGAACCTGCAGGTCGACTACTACGGCACGCCGACGAGCCTGAAAAGCATTGCCATCATTCAGGTGCCCGAAGCCACGCAGCTGATGATCAAGCCGTTCAACCCGGCCGACCTGAAGGCCATCGACAAGGCCATCAGCGACAGCAAGCTGAACCTGCCCACCAGCAGCGACGGCCGGGCGATCCGCCTGAACCTGCCCCCCATGAGCGGCGACCGGCGCACCCAACTCGTGGCCAGCACCAAGCCGATGGGCGAGACGGCCAAGATCAGCATCCGCGGTGCCCGCCGCGACGCCAATAAGCTGATCGACACCGAAGAAAAGGGCAAAGTCATGACCGAAGACGACGCCGAAAGCGCCAAGGAACAGGTGCAGGAGCTGACCAAGGCGTACGAAGCCAAGGTCGACGTGGCCATCGAGGCCAAGCGGAAAGAAATTCTGGACGTCTAGCCCATGCCCAGCCGGGCGGTAGCAGGCCTCTGGCTCCCCCTCCCCTTGCGGGAGGGGGTGGGGGGAGGGGTTCTGACGCGCGTTGAGCACAACAATAATCGAAGAACCCCTCCTCTAACCCCTCCCGCAAGGGGAGGGGAACCAGAGGGCCGCTAGATCTGACGAAAAGGCTCTAAACGAGCGGGCCCGTCGTCGGTAGGTTGGAGTGACAATCCGCCGCACCGGCGTCCGAACGCCGGCGGCCGGCTTTCGTTCCCGGAGGAGTGTTATGCGTCTTCGTTCGTCTACCATCGTCGCCCTCGCCGTTCTCGGCTGTTTCGCCGCCCTGCCCGCGGTCAGCCCCGCTCAGGCCCCCACCACCGCGCCGTCGGCGGGCACCGCGACCGGCACCTGGACCTGGACGCAGCCCGGCCGCAACAGCGACACCGAGATGTCGCTGAAGATCCAGCAGACCGGCGACAAAGTCACCGGCATGCTGATCGGCCAGGGCGGCCGCGAGTCTGAAATCACCGACGGCACGTTCAAGGCCGGCCAGCTCGTCTTCAAAGTTGTCCGCGACATGAACGGCCAAACGAGTGTGACCACCTACACCGCCACGATCAGCGGCGACACCCTGAACGCCAAATCCGAAACCGTGCAAACCCGCACGTTCACGGCCGCCCGGGCGAAGTAAACGCCAGAAGCGGCAACCGGACTCACGCGCACCTCGTCGCGTGTAGCCGGCGGGCTGTCCCGCCGTGTGCCCTGCGGCACACGGCGGCCGAACCCGGCTCGCCGTCCGCCACGCCCCCGATCCTACCGCCCCGGCCGCCGCTGTCGGCCAAAAACTGAGAAAAAGTCGCACGTTCGTTCGAGCACCCGCCGCCCGATTTTTCCGTTGTATTCCCCGGCCGGCACGTTCAACTACTGACTCACGCTCGCCCCCTTGCGCCCCCACCCGCCGCGACCTGCCCGGTCGCGGCGGCAGCCTCGCGCGAATCCTTGTCTACGTTCGTAGGCAATTTTTGCGATCGCCGGCCGGCTCGTTAGCGCGACGCGGCCCGTCATCAAGACCGGGTTTAGGCCAAGTCTTGCCGGGCGGCACAGGTTCGTACCCGAACTCGTGCCGCCGGATGCCGCCGATCAGGTCGTCGACTACAAACCGGTTGTCGTACGAACTTGTGCCACCCGCCTCCAACGATGAAGATTGCCGGTTTCGGGTAGTCAACATAAGTTACTTGTCGAACGCGCAAGGACACGAATGATCGAAGCGCTCGAACGCCGCACGCACTTGAACGGGACCCTTCGTGTCTTCACCGACGGGGAGGCCATCCGCATCGTCGGCGACCGGGCCAGCACTCAGTTGAGTCTAAGAGCGCCCGAAGACGGCGACGGCGGCCCGCTGCCGGGGCTGTACCTTCGGACGAACGCCGCACGGTTGATCGTCGACGGCCGCAACGTCATCGGACAGGCGCTGCTTTCCGAGACGGACGGACGGTCGATCGAGATCGATCTCGGCGAGGGCCAAGACGACCTTTCCTTGGGCGGTGGCGCGATCCTCGGCGGCGCGCACATCAACATGGGGTCGGGCGACGACACGCTGATTTCGAGCGCGCGGTACGACCGGCTCACGGTCGAAGGCGGCGAGGGCGAGGACCGGATCGGCGTTGGCGGCAATCCCCTCTTTTCCCCGCCCTTGATCGCGACCGGCAACGTCTCGATCCTGCCCGGACCGGGCCGCGACCGGGTCTTCTTCGGCGAACGCGGCAACAAACGCATCGAGGGCAAGCTGCTGATCGTGGACCGTCAAGGCCCGCTCAGCGTGACCGGCGCGAACCTGTCCGTCCGCCGCGAGACGACCATCAACACCGGCAACTCCATTGACCGGATCACGCTCACCAACGCGCGGTTCGGGCGGAACGTGTACATCGACACGCGGGGCAACGACGACGTGATCGACCTCCGCAGGTCGGTCTTCCGCCGCGAGCGTTACGTGTGGCCGGGCGAGGGTGACGATAACGTCATTGAATAGGCGGTCGTCTTCCCTTCGGCTAGTTGAGCCGATAATCGCCCGGGTCGCGGCTGCCCGCTTGCGCGATGCTTTTACTACATTTGTAGAGAAAATTGGTGATGGCGCGTCATAATCCATGGGTTTAATCTCCGAATACGCTCTCGTTGATAAGGGTTGGATAGCGACCACCATTCTGGGCTGATTAACTTTTATTTACTTTGACTAACTCGCCCGCCGTGGTATTTCGTTCGGCCACGAGAGGCACGCAACGCCGCGTGCCGTTCTACACATCGCCAAGCGGGAGGAACATCATGGTCGGTTCGAAAAGAGCTAGTGGTACTTCGCCCAAACCTGTTGTCATGACCGAAGCGTTAGAAGCCAGACGGCTTCTGACCACGTTCGTTCCCTTGGCAAAGTACATCGCGGGCGACGGATTCTACGACATCGACAACGCCCCGGGCGTCTCCGTCAGCTATTCGTCCAGCGGCACCCGCGGTCTATTGGGGCCGTCGGGCGAAGCCAGCACCGTCACCGCCACGGTCAGTGGCCTGCCGCCGCACACGATGATCAGTGTTTGGGCCCAAGAAGATGGCGCGCCGAGCTTGGCACAGGGTGCGTCCAGCACGCTGACGATCACCGCGGCCGGCCAGACCAGGACGCACACGTCGACCTACCAGCAAGGCAGCGTGACCGGCAACCTTGGCAAGTGGGCCGCCCACTCCGGCAGCACCCTGACCGTCACCTATTCGGCCAGTCTGTCGGCCGGGGCCAGCGGGATGTACAGCAGGTGCAATCTGTACCTCACGGTGTACCAACCGACAATTACAGCTAGTGGCGGGGGAGCGTTGTCAGAGGTTTCACCTAGCACAGTTTCATTCACCGCTACGCGCGACGAACCAATCGGTTACCTTGGCGTTAGCTTTGGTGACGAAGCCATTCCGGACACGACAGTAGCAGCCTCACGCGGTGGTACGGCGATTTACGGAGCAGACTATGAGGGCAGTCTGCCTGCTAGTTCATTTACATTCACGAATGGTCAAACGCTTAAGAATTTTGATGTCACTGTTATCAATGACGGCGCAACAGAAAGCAATAAAAACGAATCAGGTCTCACTGAGTCCATCACGTGGACCGTACCCACTACCAACACCGCTTTGCCGACCATCTTAACAGCGACGATTACAGATGACGCCCGTTGGTACTACACGAACTGGACAACCATTCACAAACCTTCGCCTATGCGCACGCCTTTGGTCTTTAAAGGCGAAGACGTATCTTTAAGCAACGACGGCACATGGAAGTATGTAACTCGTTATTATATTTATGACATCTGGGTTCCAGCTGCCGGCCGTCAAGTGAGTGCGAGCTGGGAAAACAACAACAACGATGTTACGCCAAATCTAAGCGTCGAGTTCTCGCAAGAAACACAGTATCAAATTCAGATAAGCGGTGGTCAGCCTGTTACTTTCGCCTACTCTGAAAGCGCTACTTCTGGGACATCGGTAGGCACTAGTAGTAGTTTCCCATCAGTTGCGGCCGGTGAAGATGAAAAGGTTATGGTCGTTCCTCTGATACAAAAACGCCACTTGATTACTGAGGTCGTGGTTTACCAATCCAATTCGCTAGGTGGTTGGGTTTATAATAATGCCTACGAAACCGATCAAGATATCGGCTATACTGGAGGAATCAACTACGCGTCATTTAAGTGCACACGAGTATGGCTCGATCCAGAGAACTCTTCACGACCAGCCTATCGTAGCGACTACCCGCTGGAAGATCACATTCCGCTGCTGTTTTGAAATGAAACATTCGTTCATCAGGTCGTCTGTCAGTGTTGATGGCCGTTGTTGGCTACTGATGCATTTTTTTGGCTTGATTGTGTTTGCTTCTTCGCTTCTGTTGATGTGGGCAGCGAAACCCCTTGGGAAACCTCCCGGCATAGCCAAGGTCCTGCTCACAAAAGGCAGCGAGGGTTCGCCTTTTTATGTCTTGATAATGGCTCCAGGCGCAAAGTTCAATTTGTATTTCGGCTCTTCGATGCCGCCCCTTCAGTCAAGGACGTACCAGGGAAAGGCGATTACGCTAGGTGCTGACAGCGCCGGACGATCCGGATCACTTTTTATTGCAGCGCGTGTTCACACCCGTGGAAAAGAATATTCAACGCAGTTTGATCATTGGGTTTTGTCGGTCAGTGCTTCATTGATCTTTGTTATAGGGTTGTGTCTCGGTTTGACCCCTTTGATTCCCGTCAAAGGGAGAAGACCTATATTCGACTTTTATCTACGCGTAGTTGAGATAGCTTCAAGGTTAGGCTCGCGAGTTCGGAACAAGCGTGGCTTTGACGTGGTCACTACTGATGATCGCTGAACTCATTTGTAATATTGCAGTCTCGTAGGGTGTGGTTTACCGCACCGGACACCAGCGCGGTGCGATGAATTGTACCCTACAAGACTTAACCACCTGCTTCGCCGTACGCCTCGCGTTCGAACGGGTTATCCCGGTACGCGTCGCGGCGCATCAGCCAGAGGACGGCCGACGCGCCGAGGTAGGCCGGCAGGAACAGCGGGCCCCAGCGTTCGCACTGGCGGACGTGAACGCGCTCGTGACTGCGCGTGGAATCCAGGCTGGCCACGTCTTGGCCGAGGACGACGTGGCCGAGGGTCAGGGCCGCCGCGCCGTTGGGGAGCAGGGTCAGGCGGCGCAGCGCGAAGCGGGCGAAGCCGCCGTGGGCTTCGAGGACGCCGTCGACGACGGCGGCCCGGCCACCGGTCAGGAGCGACAGCCCGACCGCCGCCAGGCCGACCAGCGTGGTCGGGCCGGCCCAGGCGTAGCGGCACAGCCGGGTCCAATTCATCGCATCAGAGTTTAGAGCACTTCGAGTCAGACATAGCAGCCCCTCTGGTCCCCCTCCCCTTGTGGGAGGGGTTAGGGGAGGGGTTCTTCGGATGTCGTTGTTCTCCTCGCACGACGGGACCCCTCCCCCCACCCCCTCCCGCAAGGGGAGGGGGAGCAAACACTACGGCCGGCCTGAAAACGATCTAGCGGCGGACGACGCTTAACCCCGCGCCGCCGCTTCGGCCGCCAGGCGCTTTTCCTCCGGCTCCGGCAGGCGCACGTACAGCGGCGTGAGCGTGAACGGGTCGGCGAAGTCGCCGTTCGCTGCGGCGCGGGTGCCGAGGGTGGCGACGTGGCGGGCGTGGGCTTGCCAAGCGGTGTCGGGCGTGACGATGACGTTCGGTTCGCCGGGCGGGATTGCGTCGCGGTGGTACGGGAGGCCTTCGCCGATCAGGTGCACCGGGCGGCGGCTGCGGGCCAGGACGGCGGCGAGGGTGTCGAGGTGGGCGGGTTCGATTTCGGTCCAATCGGCGTCGGGGGCACCTGCGCCTGCGGCTGCGTCGACATTCGAGTCGACGTTAGGCCGGGCGAAGCGGGCGGTGAAGATCTGGCCGCGCTTGGCGTCGAGGACGATGACGACTTCGGTCGCCTCGGCCGGCGCGTTCGCCAGCAGCACGCGCGTGCTCGGCACGGCGACAATCTTCGCGCCGGTGGCGAACGCCAGCGTCTTGGCCAGCGTCACGCCGACGCGCAGGCCGGTGAAACTGCCCGGGCCGACCGAGACGTAAACGTGGTCGATCGACGCCGGCGTCCAGCCGCGCGCGACCGTCAGCCGGTCGATCATCGGCAGCAGGTTCGCCGCGTGCTGCAGGCCGTGGCTGAAGGTCTCTTCCGCGACGACGACCCCGTCCTCGGCCAAGGCGACAGAGCCTTGACGGCCGGAGGTTTCGAGGGCGAGGGCGCGGGGCATGATTTCGTTGTAAGCGGCGAACCGGCGTATCGGCAAGTCGGGTGTCGTGGAGGACGGCGAGTCGGCGAGTCGGGAAGTCGGCGAGTCGTGGCGGACGGCGTGTCGGCGCGTTGTGAAGCGGATCCCGGGCGACCCGGGACCGTCACCGATCTTTACGACTCGCCGACTCGCCGATTGACGGCGGGGAAATGGGTGGCAAGGCTTGTACGCAACCCTTGGCTTGTCGCCGCAGGCCAAGGCTTGCGTACAAGCCTTGCCACCCGGTCACTACGTTCAAAGCCGCGTCGCGTGAGTGCATTGCGGCTCGGGTCGCAGCGGAGTGGGTGCCAAGGACAAGAGTACGTGTCCTTGGCACCCGAAGTCGCTGACCGCGACGGCGGATTACGCGGCCGCCGCCTGCCGTCGGCCGCGGCCGCCGAGCAGGACGCCGGCGCCGGCCAGGATCAGGCCCAGGCCGGCCATTTGCTGGGGGTTTTTGTCGCCGAGGAACCAGTCGGTCAGCTTGCCGGGCACCGGGCGGTACGGCGCCAGCGCGGCGGGCGGGTCGAGGCGGGTCATCGCGTAGGGCGACGCGCCGAAGCGGTCGGGCCGGCTGGCCAGCGGGGCCAGGCGGACGCCTTCGCGGGTCTGGTGCAGTTGCCGCAGGGCCAGGCGCTCGGCCAGCGTGGGGTCGGTGTTGACGCGGCGCAGGAAGTCCTGGTTGACCTCGCTCTGCTTCTGGAAATAGGCCACATCGCGTTCGATTTTGGCCAGCTCGTACGCGTCGCGGCGGTTTTCGTCGGCAGCGGGGATCAGAATCGCGCAGGCCACGATCGCGATGCCGAGGAACGTCAGTGGGATCGTCCACCACGCCCCGCTCGGGCCGGCGGGCGGTTCGGCTTCGATGACCGAGGCAGTGTCGACCCGTTCGGATTCGGCCCGTAACCGATCGCTCCCTTCGAATGATTCCGCCGCGGCGGGCGCGGCGGCGGAAGCGTCGATCGGTGACGTCGGCCGGGCCGGCCTCGTCGGTGAGATCGGCGCGGCAGGCCGGCGGGCTTTCGGGGCGGGCGGCGCTGGAACTGTTGGCGTCGGCCAAATCGGCGCGACGGGAAGGACCGGCCGCTGTAATGCGGCAGGCCGGTTGGGTGTCGACGCCGGTGTCGGATCGGTCGTGAACTCGACGGCCGAGACGTTGGCGAATGATTCGGGCGCGGCCTTCGATGGGTTCGGCTTCAAGGCGGACGCCGTGGATTCTGCCCCGACGCCAGCGATTTGCCGTCCGGCATCCACGGCTTCCGCCGTCGCGTGCGGGGTCGCGCCCGGCGCGGGAGCCGTTGCCACAACGGTCGCCATCGAGAACGGTTCGGTGACGGCCTGCACGCCCGAGAGCACGGCGAGCGGCGACTCCAGCACGGCCGGCTCGAGACCGGTGACGGGTGTCGCTTCGGCCGGCGGCGTGTGCAGCGGCGCGGCGATGACCGGCACGTCCGCGGCGGCGGCGTCCGGCAGGATGAGCAGGCCGCTAATCGACGATTCGATCGACAGCGTCGGCGCGGCGTCGATCATCGACACCCCGCAGTCGATCGGCGAATCGTCGACCACCGGCCGCGGCTGAAGGACTAACGGCGTTTCGACCGGCGCGGCCGGGGCGGCCGGTTTCTCCGCCGACTTAGCCGGCGCGGGCTTGTTCGTTTTGGCAATCGGCCGGCCCATCAGGGCGGCGACGACTGAGTCATTCGCCTCAGGCGTGACCGGCTTGGCGGGCTTGAGCGGTTTGACCGGGGCGGCGGCTTTGGAGGCCGGCAGGTGCATGGCGAACGGGTCGTCATCCGTGGCCGGCGGCGCGGGGGGCAGGTCCGCCGGGCCGAGCTGCAGCGCGTCCTCGGCGCTGGCCCCGGCGGGGGCGGCGGTCAGTTCCAGCGCGGGCGTGTCCGGGAGCGAATCGTCCATACCGTCGTCAGCGGGACACGCGTCCCGGAATCAAGTGAATCGTGCGTTAACGCCGTAACGCATCACGCAGACTGCGGTGGCCGCAGTTCCTGCTGTGTCGTTATCGGACCGACGGGCGGTGGAAGTTGAACCGGATTAATCGCGCGTTCGCGGCAAGCCCGCCGGCTACCGGGGTCAGGCGTCTTCGACCAGCGGACGCATCACGCCCATCACCTCCGCGGCGACGGCGTCGGGCGGCATTTGCGTGAACCGTTTGCGCGACGGCTCGAACGGTTCACAGATCACCGGGCCGTCGTAGCCGCGGTCGCGCAAGACGCCGAGGAAGCCGCGGACGTCGACCAATCCGGTCGAGCCGGGCATGGCGCGGACAAGGTCTTGCTGCTGCTCGACGGGCACGCCGGCCACGCCGTCGGACAGGTGGACGTTTACGACGCGACCGATGTCGGGCAGGCGGCGCAAATCGTCGAGCGTGCCGCCGCTGGTCCACCAGTGGTAGGCGTCGATCGACAAGCCGACGTCTGGCCCCGCGGCGTCGGCCAGCGCCAGCGTCTGCGGCAGCGTGTAGGCGAACGGGAAGCGGTGGCCGACTCGCTTGTCGACGCCGCCGATGAACTCCAGGCTCATGCGAATGCCCAGCGGCGACAGAACATCGGTCATGCGCCGCAGGCGCGTGACGTGGTGCTTGGTGTTGGCTGCGTAGTCGAGCGTATCGCTGGCGGGCCAGACGTGCTGGTACGTCGCCCGGCAGCCGGCGCGGGCGACGCGCGGGGCGATCTCCCGCAAGCGATCCATCTCGGTTTCGAACGTCGCGTCATCCGAGCCAAGGAACTGGCCCGGCAGCCAGAACAGGCCCCAGCGCAGGCCGGCGTTTTCGACCCGCTGCCGCGCGTGGTCGGCCGCGGCGTCGGTGGCGTAGGCGTGTTTGGGCAAGTCGACGCCGCCGAAGCCGTGACGCCGGGCTAAGTCGACCAATTCCTCGACCGTCGCCGGTTCGGGAATGCCCATCGTGGCCCAGTTGAGGTTGATGAACACGGGCGCCTCCGGAAGAAGAAATCTAGCCGCAGATAGACGCAGATGAACACAGATAATAAAGAAGCGTGGCGAGCCGACGCCTCATCTTATCTGTGTTCATCTGCGTCTATCTGCGGCTACTTATTCTTTAGCCTTTGTTCCACAGCTTGCCGCCGTAGACGGCGCGGTCGCCGAGTTGTTCGTCGATGCGGATCAGCTGGTTGTACTTGGCCACGCGGTCGGAGCGGGCGGGCGCGCCGGTTTTGATCTGGCCGCAGTTGGTGGCGACGGCGATGTCGGCGATCGTGCTGTCTTCGGTTTCGCCCGAGCGGTGCGAAAGCACGGCCGTGTAGCCGTTGCGGATGGCCATGTTCACGGCCGCCAGCGTTTCGCTCAGGCTGCCGATCTGGTTGACCTTCACCAGAATGCTGTTGGCCGTCTTGGTGCTAATGCCTTTTTCCAGGAACTTGACGTTGGTGACGAACAAGTCGTCGCCGACGAGCTGGACTTTGTCGCCGACGCGGTCGGTGAACATCTTCCAGCCGGCCCAGTCGTTCTGGTCGAAGCCGTCTTCGATGCTGCGGATCGGGTACTTCTCGGTCCACTTCTGCCAGTAGTCGGCCATTTGTTCGCTGCTGAGGATCTTGTCAGGGGCGCTCTTGAAGAACTTGTACCCCTTCTTTTCGTTGTCCCACAGTTCCGAAGCGGCCGGGTCGAGGGCGACGAAAATCTGCTTGCCGAACTCATAACCGGCGGCGGTGACGGCTTCGCCGATGTACTTCAGCGCGTCTTCGTTGTCCTTCAGGTTCGGGGCGAAGCCGCCTTCATCGCCGACGGCCGTGCTCAGGCCAGCTTTGCCGAGGATTTTCTTGAGGCTGTGGTAGATCTCGACGCCGGCGCGGAAGGCGTCGGTGAAGTTGTCGAAGCCCCACGGCTGGATCATGAACTCCTGGAAATCGACGTTGTTGTCCGAGTGATGCCCGCCGTTGAGGATGTTCATCATCGGCACCGGCAGCGTGACCGCGCCCGGCCCGCCGAGGTAGCGATAGAGCGGCAAACCGCACAGTTCGGCGGCGGCCTTGGCGCTGGCGAGGCTGACGCCCAGCACGGCGTTCGCGCCCAGGTTGCCCTTATTGGGCGTGCCGTCGAGCTCGATCATCAGGTTGTCGATCTCTTCCTGGCTGCGCGGGTCGAGGCCGACGAGTTCGGGGCCGATCTTTTCGTTGACGTTGGCGACGGCCTTGAGGACGCCTTTGCCGAGCAGAACCTTTTTGTCGCCGTCGCGCAATTCGACGGCTTCGTGTTCGCCGGTGCTGGCGCCGCTGGGGACCATGGCGCGGCCGATGACGCCGTTGTCCAGGATCACGTCCACTTCGACGGTCGGGTTGCCGCGGCTGTCAAACACTTGGCGGGCGAGGATCGATTCGATGGCGGACATGTGTTTTCCTTTGTTCCCAGACGGCTCGCGGGCAATTCCGCAAAGCCGGCGAGTGTAAGGAGCGGCCCGGACGTGTCAAAGCCGCAACGCCGACTGGGAGCCGCGCGCCTTCTCAAGGAGCGGTCGACGGTTCCCTCTCCCGGTATGGCCGGGAGAGGGTTAAGGTGAGGGCCGACGACGGAAGCATTCATCAAAGGGAACGGCAGTTGACGTTCGGGTGAGCCCTGTCGCGGCCCTCACCCCAGCCCTCTCCCGGCCATACCGGGAGAGGGAGCCAGAAGCCGCTCTACGACGAGAAGCACGCCCTAATTCGCCGGGCGGCTGGTCGGCGGTGTCGCCAGTTTCAGTGCCGTCGGCAGGGTTTCGTGCAGCATGCCGTGCGCCGCCACGCGGCCGTCCGGGCCGATCACGAACGTGTGCGGGATGCCCGAGCAGCCGAGGGCCTTGAACATCCGGCCGAAGCCGTCGCCGGTGTCTTCGTGCACGGGGTAAGTGATCTTGAACTCCTCCAACAGCTTTTTCACGGCCGCTTCGTCCGACCCCGCCGTGTGCAGGCCGAGGACGACGAGGTTCTCCCGCTTCTCGGCGGCCAGGGCGACCAGCCGCGGGTAATCGTTCCGGCACGGTGCGCACCAGTCGGCGAAACAGTCGACGAGCACGACTTTGCCCCGCAGCGCTTCCCACGTCAGCGGCGGCGAGTTGTGCCAGCGGCCGTCGCCGAACGCCGGCGGCGGCTTGGCCAGCGCGGCGTTTTGCTCGGCCTCCCTCTTGTCGGCCGCCGCCTGCCGGGCGTCGGCCTCGGCGTAAATCTTCGCCCACTCGGCCGGCGTCATGTCGCGCTTGTGCTTGTAGAGCAGCATCGGCGTGCGGCGACGGTCGACGACTTCGACGCCGTCGGGAATCGCCGGCGGCTCGAACAGCGCGTCGGGCAACGGCTGATCGACTGTGACGCTCACGGCCCGCAGCTCGCGGGACAGCGAGATACACGGCCGGGTCGTGGCCTCGGCGGCGGTGAGGGTCAGGATGCCGTAACCGCCGAGAGGCCAATCGCGGATCTCGTAGCCCTGCGTCATCGGGAACCACTGGCCGGGCGCGACTTCGCGGTAGTCGTCCATCCATTGTGATCCACTCGTCAGGCCATCACAGGCCTCCAGATAGTAGTGCTCTTTCCAGAACGCATTTTTGACGTCCATCGGTTGTGTGTCTTCCCACTTCGTCAGGCCGTCGCGGTCGGTGACGGGGGCGCCAAACTTGCGGGCGAGCTTGGCCCAGTGCTGCTCAGCCTTGTCGGCGGGAATGTGCGCCCCTGAATCGAAGCCCCGCAGCCGTCCGTCGTCCACGCCGATAAACAACCGGGCGGGATAGCTTTTGCGGATCACCACATAACAGTCCACGCCGCGGAACATCTCGCGACCGAACAGTTCACACTCGCCGGCGCGCTCCTCGTCGGTCGTCTTGTCGTAGATCCTCTGCGGCGTGTCCACCCGCTCCGGCACGAACCAGTATCGGTGATTGCCCATGCGGGCCCATTGCGTGTCCATCCAGAAATATTCGTCCTGCTTCTCGTTGCTGAAGTAGTAGGTGTTCTGTCGGCTGAGCGGGTAGTTGCTACGGCCGCTTTGGAATTGGCCGTTCCAGATACTAAGCCAGTCGAAGTTGCCGCCGCTCTCAAGTTTTCGCCAGCGTTTGTCGTCGAAGGCCAGTTCGACCCACCCATTGAAACCCGGCCATAAAGTGGCGTCGCGGCTTTCGTCGATCGGCTTGCCTTCTGATTCCTTGATCGCCTCGGCCCGACTTCGTTCTAGGCCGTATGGCGTTTTCGTCCATGTGTCGGCAAAGAGCACGTGGAACGACTTGGCCTCGTCGATCCACCGCTCGTCGGCCACGACCTTGCGGAACAGTTCCGCCCCTGACGGCTGCGTCGTCGGCGACGCGGCCGTTCCGACCGCGGCGACGGCGCACACGACGCCAACGAACACGACGACCCCGCTCATGAATCGCTTCATTTCCCCTCCGGCCAGTGACAGGACGCACACGCTACCATGCCGAAGTTCAGGCGCGGGCCCATTTTTCCAAAGATTACGCCCCGGCCGTCGGCCCCGTCACGACGGGATGGACCCTGTAATTGACCCTGCAGTTGTGGGATGGATTCCCCTACGGCTTCGTGTCGCGGTGCTGGTGTCGCTCCGGACTCTTGCGCACACAACGCCTCCCCGCTTTTTATCGGACAATCGTCGGCCAGACAGCGGCAGTGCCGCGCGGCGGGGACGTGTACGGGGCGGCGTTCAAGCGGTCAAAGGCCTCATTCGAAGCGACTTAACCAAGGCATTTCCTGACCCGTCCCATGAAATCGGAAGGCCCCTTCTGTGGCCCGCTGGTCAAGCCCAGGTGACGACCGGTCGAATAATGGCTTGGATAACTGAGACTTTGAGGACGTAAATGAATCACGTTTGTACCTGTAAAAACGCCAAGCGCTCGATCATGCTGTTCATGCCGGGGCTGGAGACGACCTACGCCTCAATCATGGCGTACTGCGCGACCGATAAAGCCTGGCAGGCGACGCCGGCGGAAAACCGTGTTCAAGTCACGATCGGCGAGTGCAAGGGGTTCCACAGCATTGTGGAAGTGGTCGGCTTCCTGCGCACGTTGCTCGACGAACCGCTCGTCCGTGCGATCAGCGCGACGTGGATCGACGCGATGCTGCCGACGCCGCTGACCACGAACGAACTGCTGAACAAGTCCGCTCCGCTGGTGTCGATGGTGACCGAGGACAGCGGCCCGCTGCTGAGCCTGCTGAAGGAAAACCGCCTGACCACGCACTTCCAGCCGATCTTCCAGGCCGGCAGCCTGGGGCTGTGGGGCTACGAATGTCTGATGCGCGGCACGGACGCGGAGGGCAAAATGGTCTCGCCCGCGAAGCTGATCGCCTGGGCGCAGCAGGAACAGCTGGTTTTCATGCTCGACCGCGTCTGCCGGGAAACGCATTTGCGTAACGCCGGCCGGGCGGGCCTTCCGCGGCACACGACGCTGCTGATCAACTTCATGCCGACCGCCATTTACCAGCCCGCCTTCTGCCTGCAGACGACGATGGCGGCGGCGCGGGAAGCCGACATCGACCCGTCACGCATCGTCTTCGAAGTCGTCGAGCAGTACGAAGTGCCCGACCGCGAACACCTGCACCACATCCTGAGCTACTACCGCGACCACGGCTACCGTGTCGCCCTGGACGATCTGGGCAGCGGCTACGCCGGCCTGGCCCTGCTGGCGGACCTGGACCCGGACATGATCAAGATCGACCGCGACTTGGTCAGCAAAGCCGTCAAGTCGCCGACGCACCGGGCGGTGGTCGACGCGCTCGTCCGCATCGGCCGTGACACGGATAAACTGGTGCTGGCCGAGGGCATCGAGACGGCGGACGAGATGCGCCTGATGACTCACCTGGGCGTCGACCTGCTGCAGGGCTTTTACCTCGGCCGCCCGGCCGCGGTGCCGGCCTTGGAACCGCTCTGTTCGGCGTACCGAATCGCCGGGTAGCACTTGTCGCGCTCGACCGAGGCACGGCCCGCTTCAGCGGGCCTGTTCTTGAACGCCCTGTCCGCAGACAGGCCCGCTGAAGCGGGCCGTGCCTCGGTCGGGTCGGGTATCGCGTTACAATCGAACGATTGTTGTAAGGAAATCTGCCCGCGCGTCGTCTGTAAAAGCGGACGACCGACGGCTACGGCGGGCACGCAACGCACTCCCCGCCCGCCCGACGCCAACCGATCGTTCAACCCGGGCGGACCTCCGTGACGACGGCCGGCCGCTCGATTTTCCACGACACGCGTCGGCCCGGTTGCTTCCCCCCGGGCCGACGTGTCTTTGGAATCAGAAACACCCCGGCCGCTCAGGCCCGGATCGTCGGACGCCCCGGGGGCGCGTGCGATAATTCCGCGCTCGTGTACCCCCTGGCTTTACCGCCGAACGACGTCGGCATCGCATAAGTGGCTTCAATTCATAAACTTAGAGGCGTATCCCGCCCCTGTCTCGGTTTGGCATAAGGGTTCGGGCGTGACAGTTTAGCGCACCGCAACGTCCGGAATTGTTGTAAGCTCACTGCTGGCGGTGACGTTTCTCATTGCGGAGAGTGCGGCTTGGTACGACTGATTCAGCAGCCGACGGCCGGTGTTGATCTTTTAGAGCAATACCGACAGTCTGGTTCCCCGGACATTTTCGCCCAGATCATGCGCGCCTACGGCGGCATGGTGTTGTCCGTTTGCTACAAAGTCACCAAGGACGCCGCCGACGCCGAGGACGCTTCTCAAGCCGTCTTCTTAACGCTTGCGGTGCAGTGCAAGACCGGTTCGCCGATCCAGTACTTAGGACCGTGGCTGAAGAAAGTGGCTAAACGCACCGCCCTTGATCTGGTTCGCTCCCGCAAACGCCGCACGCGCCGGGAAACCGTGACGGCCGAAAACCGGCCGGAACATTACACCGTGCGCCCCGGTGCGGCCCCCGAGGCGGACGAACTCAACGCCATTATCCGCGCCGAACTCGACGAGCTGCCCGGCAAATACAAGATGCCGCTGGTGCTGCACTACTTCGGCGGCCTGAGCCACGACCAGATCAGCCGCGAAATGAAGTGCACGACCGCCGCCTTGGGCGTTCGGCTGCACCGGGCCCGCAAAATGCTGGGCAAACGCCTCAGCGCCCGCGGCATCAGCCTGGAAGGGGCCGCCCTCAGCACCGCCTTGGCCGCCGCCATTCCGGCCGTCTTCACCGAACGCTTTATCGGCAGCACGCAGGCGGCGGCGATGGGCATCGCCTTTTCGCAGCCCGTCGCCATGGGCGCGATGCCCGATAACTTCGGGGCCGTGCTGGCCCTGGTGCAGCAGGTCGGGCATTCGATGGCCAAGGCGCGGCTACGCATGGCGACCGTGGCGTTGGCGGCCAGCGTGACGCTGCTCGGCGGCGCGGCCGAGGCGGTGCGGCACCTGCCGCTGTCGATGCGGCCGGACCTGGATTTCCTCGCCCCCTCGCGACTGCTCAAGACCCTGTTCGAACCGACGCTCACCGTGCCGCGCCTCCATGTGCCGACGCCGGCGGTTCAGGTCGCCATGACGGCCCCGGTCGAGACGTCGGTCGCATCCGCTTACACGGTCGCCCCGCCGACCTCATTGCTGACGGCGGCGAAGAACCAGCCGATCCTGGCG
>DASVSC010000209.1:0-15363 GCA_036388295.1 Tepidisphaeraceae bacterium
ACGTTATCGGGGCGGCCGGTGTAGACGTTGTCGTAGCCGTCGCCGATGAAGGCGGAATTGAAGAACCGCACGGAGCCGTCGGCGAACATCACGTTCTGGCCGTTGCGCTCGTGATTGGGGCTGTTGGCCATGCGGAGGTTCATGCGCGACATATGCGTGGTGGCGGCGGCGGCGCTTTCGCCGCCGGGGTTGGTGTCGCCGGCGATGACGAACGTGGCAGGCAGGCGGTCGCGGAAATGGTCCAGCGAATAGCCGGCCGCCGTCGCGGCGGCGTCGGGGTACATGTTGGCCAGCGAGTAATTCGCGCCCAGGCGGCTGCGGAAGTTCGACCGGTTTTTCACCGTAACGCGGTCGAACGAATCGATCTCCGCCAGCCCGTGCCGCAGGGCGCTCGGACAAATGAAGTTTTCGGGCGGCAGCTCCATCACCCGTGCGAGCAGGAACAGGCTGGCGGTGACGTCATTCGGCTGCGGGCCGGTGTCGGAGAACGGGTCGGCGGCGGCCGGGGCGGTATAGGCCGTCAGCGGCGCGGCGGGGTCGTAGCGCGTGCGCGGGAATCGCCCGTCGTATAAGCCCTGGTAGAGCACCAACGACTGGCCGATCTGGCCGAGCCGGCCGGCGCAGGCGATAATGACCGAGTTCTCCTGCGCGCCCCGCCGCGCCCCGGCGGCGGTCACCCCCAGCGCAATGACGACGACCAGGCAAACCAACACGTCGATCAGGCGGAACGGGCTTGAACTCATAAGGCGGGCAATCTTGAGGTGAGGAACGGACGGTCAGGAGACGTCGACCCGGGCCCTTTCGCTGCGACGCAGGAGGCGTCGCAGACCGTACACGAGCGGCTGGATCGTGAACAGGGCGGCGACCGTCACCCACCTCAGCCGCAGCCAGGCCCCTTTCTGGAGTTCGGCCGACGAAGGACTGAGGCTGCCCTCGATGCCGGCGGTTTCGCCGAGCGAACTCTGCCACGGGCCGGTGTTCAGAGGACGCCACCGCCGTCCGCGGTAGCCGCCGCTGTAGTCCCAGCCGGTGTCGGACGAGCCGAGATTGGCGCTGACGGCGTAATCGATCACGAGTTGGCTGTTACCCGAGGCGATGAACAGCCGCTGGCCGGCCCCTTTCCATTGGAGCAAATCGGCAAAGCCACTGCTGCGGTGCGCCATGGCGGCGGCGGACAGGGCGATCGTCACGCAGACCCACGCCAGCAGCCGGCCGGCGTATTGGCGAACGCCCGCCTGGCCGAACGGCTCGCCCGGATCGGCCTGGGGGTAGTCGAACGTCTGCGCCACGGACATGGCGCATTGTACGTACGACCGACGGCCGCGGGCGCGAAGTTTGGACGCGGTGGGTCGCTGGGAAACGCGTCAGCCGGGCATTTGCAGCGTGCCGACAAGGTCGCTCAGGCGTTCGACGCCGATTTTCAGCAGATACTCTTCTAAACCGCGGCTGATATGGTTGGGCGCGGCCGGGTCGACGAACAGCGCGGTGCCGACGCTGACGGCCGTCGCGCCGACCAGGATGAACTCCGCCGCGTCCTGCCACGTGCGCACGCCGCCCATGCCGATCAGCGGCGTGTTCGTGCTTTTGGCGATCTCGCGGTACACGCGGCTGACCAGATGCAGCGCGATCGGCTTCACCGCCGGCCCGCTCAGGCCGCCGGTGACGTTCGCCAGGCGTGGCTTGCGCTTCCAGACGTCGACGCTCATCGCGGTAAACGTGTTCACCAGCGACAACACGTCGGCCCCGCCTTCAATGGCCCCGCGCGCGGTGGCGACGATGTCGGCGACGTTCGGCGACAGTTTCACGATCAGCGGCTTGTGCGGCAGCACGTTCTTCACCTGCCGCGTCAGCTCCTTCAGCCGCACCGGGTCGGTGCCGAAGGTCAGGCCGTCTTTGACGTTCGGGCAGCTGACATTGAGTTCAACGCCGCTGATTTCCGTCAGCCCGTCCATAGCGGCGCAGGTTTCGACGTAATCGTCCGTGCTGTGCCCGGCGACGTTGACGATGATCGGGCAGGGCATCGTCCGGATGACCGGCAACTTCTCGGACAAAAACCGTTCCAGCCCGACGTTCGCCAGGCCGATGGCGTTGAGCATGCCGCCGGCGACTTCCACGACGCGCTGCGGCGCATTGCCGGGCCGTTCGTGGCGGGTGATGGACTTGGTGACGAACGCGCCGAGCTGGGTGAAATCAAGGATGCCGGCGTATTCCGTCGCGTAGCCGCAGGTGCCGGAACAGGTGACGGTCGGGTTCGCCAGGCGAAGGCCGCTGAGGGTCGTGGACAAGTCGGGCATGTCGGGGGCATTCTAATGGAAAAGGGTGAACCACGAAGGCGCGAAGGCACGAAGAGGTTTCTGACGCTCATACTGCGCTGCAGGCCTGATGGGTCATGGGGAAGAGAATAAGCAGATTGAGCAGATCGTCTGGGTGCCACGGTTTGTACTCAAGCCGTGTCTGCGTCGCCGGAAGACACGGCTTGAGTACAAACCGTGGCACCCAGAGTAGTCGTTATACGAAAAACGCCTTGCTCCGTTCAGGCGATTTGTATGGCCACGCTTCAGACAAAAACTCGATCTCGCCGCGTAGCCGAAGCCGCCGATTCGCTCTTCGTGCCTTCGCGTCTTCGTGGTTAGCACTTCTTGTCGGATGGCCAATCGCGCGCGGGAATCTGACGTATAATTCACCATGCATTCGTTGTTGGTCGTCCTGATCGTTCTCGGTTTATTCTGCGGTTTAGTTTCGGCCCAAGCGCCCGCTGCCGGGCCTGTTTCGGCGACGGTGACGAAGGACGTCATCTACGGCCGGGCCGGCGGTGTGGCGCTGCGCCTCGACGCCAGCGTGCCGGCCGGCGACGGGCCGCACCCGGCAGTCATCCTCGTCCACGGCGGCGGCTGGCAAGGGGGCGATAAGTCCAACTTCCGCGCCCTGTTCGAGCCGCTGACGCAGGCCGGCTATGCCTGGTTCAGCGTCAACTACCGATTGGCCCCGAAGTTCCCGTTCCCGGCTTGCGTCGACGACGTGGAAACGGCCGTCCAATGGGTCAAGGCCCACGCGGCGGAGTACAACGTCGACCCAGACCGCATCGCCCTGCTCGGCGAATCGGCGGGCGGGCACCTGGTGGAACTGGTGACGGCGCGGGCGGGCGACAAATCGCCGCTGCGGCCGGCGGCGGTGGTCGCGCTCTACGCCCCGAGCGATCTGCACGCCCTGGCCAAGGCCACGCAGGCCCGCGGCATCCCGATCGCGCCAATGCTCCGGTCGCTGTTCGGCCTGGACAAATGGGACGCCGCGGCCGAAGGCATGCTGCGGGCGATGTCGCCCGTCACCCACGTCCGCGCCGGCCTGCCGCCGTTCCTGCTCTTGCACGGGACGGCCGACCAGCTGGTGCCGATCGCGCAGTCGACCGCGTTCCAGGCCGCCTGCCAGGCCGTCGGCGTGCCGTGCGACCTGATCACCGTCGAAGGCGGCCCGCACGGCATGATGTTCTGGAACCTGATGGACCCGAGCTACAAAGGCAAAATCCTGGCGTTTTTGGAACGGCAGTTGAAGGCGAAGGCGTGAGTCTTGTTCCCTCTCCCGGCGTACCGGGAGAGGGAACCGGACCTAAAACTTCCGGTCCAACAGGCGGTACTGCACGGCCTCGGCGATGTGGGCTTCGTTCACCGTTGCCGCCCCGTCTAAATCCGCGATCGTGCGGGCCACGCGGCGGACTTTGTCGTACGCCCGCGCGCTCAGGCCCAGTTCGTCCATCGCCTGTTTCATCAGCAGCAGACACGGCTCGTCCAGCTCCACAAACGTCTGCAATTGCTTGCTGCTCATGCGGGCGTTGGTCGTGCTGTCGCCGAACCGCTTAGCCTGCACGGCCCGGGCGCGTTCGACGCTGGCACGCATGGTCGCGCTGTCGGTCCCTTTGTGTTTGCCCGTCAATTCCCGGTACGGCACGGCCGGGACGTCGATGTGGATGTCGATGCGGTCCAAGAGCGGGCCGCTGAGCTTGGCGAGGTATTTCTGCTTGGCCCGCGGGTCGTCACTGGCGTGGCCGGATTCGGTCGGGTTCATGGCGGCCACCAGCATGAAGCCGGCGGGGAACTTCACGCTGCCGTGCACGCGGGCGACCGTCACTTCGCGCCCTTCCAGCGGCTGGCGCAGCATTTCCAGCACCGTGCGTTGAAACTCCGGCAGTTCGTCCAGGAACAGAATGCCGTTGTGGGCCAGTGAGACTTCGCCCGGCTTGGGAATGCTGCCGCCGCCGATCAGGGCTTGGGCGGTCGCGCTGTGGTGCGGCGTGCGGACGGGCCGCTGGTCCATCAGGGCGACGCCGTCGGGCAGTAGGCCCATGGCCGAGTAGATGCGCGTCGTTTCGAGCGATTCACTGCGCGTCAGCGGCGGCAAAATGGCGGCCAATCGCGTGGCCAGCATCGTCTTGCCTCAAACCCTACTCGCCGGCACTCACGTCCTTGCAAACACTTTGCCGCACATTGTCCACAGAGTAAGCCGTGGTCGGCGTTCCAAGCTTGGTATCGGGGGCACGTCACAAAACCCGGAAGCGGCCATACATCGCTTCGCACGAGCCGCATGGATCAGAAAAGCAGCCTAAACTCCGGCGAAACACCTCTCAGTATCCGTTGCCATTAGTTACTGGCGGCTCCTTTGCCCGTTCCAACCTCCCTCGCATAAGGGCTTCTGCCTGATACCGTGCTCCGCTTGCCTCTACCGCTTTTTGTCTGGCGATCTCGGCTTCGATCCCATTTCGCATGTTCACGAAGTATGCCCAGTACAAAAGGGTGGCCAGTAGAACCAACCCAACGGTGCCCCAGACCCAAAAGCGTACTTCTTTGTCTTTCATAGCGCGCTTTCCAGCATGCCTTTCGTCAAGGCAGATGCATTTGTGGCTTCGCACGAGCCGCGTGGATCAGAAAAGCGGCCTAACGGCAGACGCCCTTGAATGAGTCGCGCAGTTCGGCAATGTCGCCTTCACCCAAGTATTCCCGAAAGTTGTCCCAGCTGGAATCGGCCCATTCAAACCAGACAGCCGCCGCATCCGGTGCTCGGTAAGTCTGTCGATAATCGTTTGCCGATTCGTCTTCCTTCATGAAAAGATCGAGTTCGGGTGCTAAGAGTTGGCAGATCAGAGCTAGGCACGCGTCCTCTGCCGTAAGAGCGACGCAGTGCCGCATAGTGCGGAGCCGGGCCTCGTATTCCGTTGCCGCACGCGGCCCTCGCTTGAGATAGGCCCTGATAATTCGCAAATCATCAATGCCAGCGACCGCAGAGATAAACCACCAAATCCCGTCGCGTTGAAGCTGCACGTGAAAGCCCAAATCGGTTGCCACGCCGAGCGCTGCTTCGAGTCGATTGCAGCCCATTTCTATCGCCTTCTCGGCGATAACCTCGTCCGCAAGGTCACGATTCTCATCGAGCTTGCGAATGTCAACGATTCGGTGGCTCATGGCGGCATTATATGATCTCAAGCACAAAGTCGCACATCGTAATGCTCAGCAATCGTGACCTTGCCTTTCGGCCTCGGCCGGGCTGACGCCGGGACTGGAAGCCCATCCTTGATAACCTCGATTTTACGA
Source organism: Tepidisphaeraceae bacterium (assembly GCA_036388295.1). GTDB lineage: Bacteria > Planctomycetota > Phycisphaerae > Tepidisphaerales > Tepidisphaeraceae > RYN-431. Next base: position 5,580 of record DASVSC010000209.1, read on the forward strand.
TCTTGTTCGAGTTCTAGCAGTGCTGTCCGGTACGAGCTTCGACAGCCGACGTCATCGGGTCGCACGACCCAATCCTCGGTGAAATAGCTTACGACCTTCGGTCCGGTAGCCAGAGCTTTGAGAATCGCCTGCTTGTCATCCGGAACCTCCTCGAACAGCGACATGTACTTCACGCCAGTGTGGCTAGCTTGGGTGAACTCGAAGCAGCCATCACCCTCCGGCGAGCGACCCCGCATCCACATGATGTCCTTCATGATCGCGAAGCCACGCTTATTCTTCGTCGCATGGATGAGATAATGACTCGTCTGTCGCTTGTCGCTGAACTCGATACGGAACGGGATCAGAAAGGTCAGGCCAAGGTCTTTCCTGAGCGTATCAAGATAGCAGTCAAGCAATGCTCGCTCGCCACCTAACGAAATCATCTGCCGAGCACGTTCCTCGGAACCCATCAGCCCGAGAAGTGCTGGCCCAACCTTGCCTTGCCCGATGATCCGCCGAACGCCAGCGATGTTGTACAGGATGAATGCCTCGCAAGACCTGAAGCTGACGACTTGCTTGATCGCTTGGAAAGACGTGCCCGCCACTCCGCATGGATCTACAAACAGAAAGGTAGGAGGGAGGCGATTGCCACGCGCATCGAGGAATTGCTGCAACCCCTGCTCAAAGCTCGCATGATAGAGCTTCGGCTTCCGAACCGTCGGATGTTCGCGGTGGAACGACTCTACAGCGTTCTTAAGGACAGGGAACGCTTCGTCCCGCTTTTCGATAAAGCAGAAGTCCACTTTATCCGTGAGGTTCGGGGTATCCGCGACAAGTTTCATTGCTCGAAGCGGCGAGCCGAAATGTAGTTTACCGTTTGAGTTGTAGACGCCCTCGCCTGCGAAGCCGTCGATGTAGAGGAGGTGTGGGTGGTCGTCCTTCAGGATATGGAAATAAGGATTTAGATAGGCTTCGAGGAGATCGTGTTTGACGGCTGTCTGGTCTCGATAATCATCAAAGTGCAGTGCTTCATCGACCTTCGGCATCTTCCCCCTCCCATTTCAGATCACGCTCGGCGTGGCGTCCCATGTGGTACCTAGCAACGCACGGCCACTCGCCTTTTTATTCGTTCCGCCCCATTGCTTAAAGAAGAATGGCACGGCGGCAGCGTCGCATCGACGCTTGATGTCCAAAACCCACTTTTCTTCCATCGGGCGAGAACCGGGTCCGGATTCGCCTCCGACGATGACCCAGTGGATTCCCTTGAGCCGTAAACCAACCAGCGGGCCAATTAGCGGCTCACACGAGAGGAAACGGACCTTGGCAGGAACCGCCCGCAAATCATCGACGCGATCAAGCACCCGACCATCTTCAACACTTGTTCCAAGCCATACGTTCTTCGGCCATGGCAGCGAGGACGCAAGCACGCGGGCGCGTTCGGGCCGTTTTGTCAGGACCTGGAAAGTGTGTTGTGGGCAGGCCCGCATGACCTCGAAGATTTTCTTTATATAGCTAACCGGCACGTCCTCGTGAAAGACGTCGCTCATCGAGTTGACGAAGATCAATCGTGGGAGCCGCCATGACCGGGGAAGGTCTAGCGAGTCATGGTCGAGTGTGATTCGCCCGGTGAACACGGGCAAGCCGCCAACGGTTCTCTTGGCTGTCCCCCCGTATTTTTTGGCGACCGCACCGCCCATTGTTGATAGCCGCAGCGCCATGCGGGCGGCGTAGCAATTTCGGCATCCAGCAGATACGGGCGTGCAGCCCGCGACAGGGTTCCAAGTCGCGTCTGTCCATTCAATTGAAGAGTTTGTAGCCATCGTCCCTTTCGGACAGATTACCTAACATATTACGAATCATCAAGAAATTGATCGACCGGGGGAGATTCCTGTCCTACCCCCGGTCTAGACATTCCACCGCACCATTAACTCGCAGACGTTTTCGTGGAACTTTTCCGGGTTGAGATAGGAGTCAATTACCCGGTTCATGCGTCCCTGAAGATCGGTGTGCAGTTGAAACACGGGCTTCTCGTCCGCCAGGTATAGCGGGCGAGAAATGGCTTGACCGTGTCTAAGGAATCGAACACGTACGAGCAGGTCATTACGTCACCTCTGCTAGCCAAGCCTCGATCCGCTGCAGTCGCTCCAGCGAGAGCTTGGCCCACTGCCCCTGCTCGACATAAGACAGATTGCTGCTCGCTTTGAAGATTGGGTCCGCCCACTTCGCTTGTTCCGCAGCTTCCTGCTCCTCACGCTCCCGCTTCTGCTCCGCGAGATATGCTTCAGCCGCCGCAATGTCCTTGGGGTCCGCCGACCAGGGCAAGGTCAGCTTCCCATTGTCCAAGTAGACCTGACCAGCCCGCATATTGTGGACGGTCCGAATGAACGATGGCGTCCTCTTCGCCGGATCGGCACCGATCATCTGACGATAAATGACAATCCGGTCGCCTTTCTTTGGCAGGGCCATTACTTCGCCTCCCCCTCGAACCAGTCGGGCCGCAGTGCCCGAATCTGGGCGTCGAACTCCGGGTCATACTCCGGGTGGTTCGGATTGGTGTAGCTCTCCAGTGCCACAGCTAGCTCGTGCTCGCGTTCTGGTGTCATCAGTTCATAAGGTGTTTTAGCCATGCCCATAAAGTAGCGTTCAGGGACCGGGGGTCGTCAACGCTTATATTGCAATAAAACAAGATTCATGGAGGGGGGTCTCGTCGTCAGCCCCACGCGGCGACCCCCCCGGTACCCCACCCCCCATCGCCGCGAGACCCCACGCCGCGACACCCCCCACAAGCAACGTGCCACACCCATTATGAACGAACACAACGCTTCTAATGGGGGGAATAATTGTGCCCGATTTTTCCCTCGGTTTTAATGGTTTCCATAGTAGTAATCATCACTACTAATGTAATAGAAAACCCCGAACAGGAGACCGCAATGGACCAGAAGATCGAAATCGAAATCGCCGCCAATGAAGACGCCAACATGCTGATCGAAGAGATCACGCTTGATGTCGAAAGTGAGGCCCTTAACGTCACGCTCGGCGTCAACCGCCAGGGCAACATCGAAGCCAGCGGCCCGGCCGATGACGTGAAGCAGCTCGTGGCCAACCCCGACTTCATCGAGCGGTTCTTCGGTGGTGTCAGCGTCAAGACCGTCCTAGACCTCATCCACGACGACAGCTACGAAATCACCGGCAACCGTGATCGGGTCGCCGAAGCCCGTGGTGCTGTTCGACGGGCCAAAGCCAGCAGCTAATTTCCTAGTAAATCGGCCGGGGTTCACGTAAACCCCGGCCTTCCCGATCCCCTTTTGGAGACCGCAATGAAGAACACGAAGACCAAGACCACCCGGAAAATCACGATCAAGCAGGCACTCGGACAACTCGCCACCGGGGCAAAGCCAAGCAAGCTCTACGCCGGCGAAGCCATCCAAGCCACCCGCCTGTTTATGAAGACCCTCGACACCTACAAAAACTGCGTCGGCGTCACCTACATGGCAGTAAACGAGTCCGCCCAAACCGTGACCTATTGCAACGCCTACGCCGCCAAAGGAGCCGATGCCAGCGAAGCAATGCCCCGAAGCAGCTATGACGCCGCGACCTACACCTATGTCCTGAAACCGGCTGTGGTCTCCAAAAAGATGGACACCATGATCGAGCTAGAGAAGCCAGAGACATGGCCATCTTTCGTCACCCTCTCCCACACCGTCGCCAAGCCTGCTGCCCGTCGCGGCCGTAAAGCCGCCGCCAAGTAAAAACCTGCACCAGGGCCGGGGCGAGCTGGAAGGGAGGCCAGCCCCCGGCCCACTTTTGATTGCATCACAGGAGCATCACAATGAAGCTGCTAGCCACCCCCGCATTCCTCGACGAAGCAACGCGGCACGCATTCATCCATACCCCGCTCTGTGCCAAGCTGCTGCCCGGACCAGAGCCGTCGTGGATCGTTGGCGATCCAACGATTAAAGCCGAAGTGAAGGAGGACCAAGGCCGGACACTCCGCGTCCCCGCACCCTTCCCGTTCTACATCATCCGCGACGACCACGGCGAAGGACCAGTCATCACAGCACTGCTGAAGGAGGAATACTGATCCAGAGTTGTCCGAGCCGCGTTTAGCCGGAACGACGAGCGTGATGACGATGCGACCGTCATTGAATTGAGCAGCACAACGCGGGCAGCAGACCAAGCCGGGTCGCATCCGGGGCAGTCTGCTGCCCGCACCTATTCAGGGGTCTGCATGACTCACGAAAATACGATTGTTGCCAAACGCCAAGTTCGGTATAAATCTCAACGGTCCATATCCTTCATCTATTGGGGAAAATCTATGCAGCTCTCACGGTTCTTCGCCGCCGCTACGCTTGCAGTCTGTGCGAATCTGACTCTCGCCCAAGTCCCGGCTAAACCTGTTGGCAAGACACCAAGCAAGGTGACCACCAAAGCGAATGGCGGCATCAATGCTAAGACCGAAAGGCTCATCCTCAAGGAGGGTGCACCACTGCTCGTCAAGACGTGGTTCGAGACGTTCCCTGAGATCGCAGCCAATATTCGGGCGAGACACCGCGCCGCGTTGGTATCACAGGTGGAAGAGGCCGAGAACGAACTGAAGTCCATCAAGGACCGAAAGATCGGCAAAGTCTATTCAAGCAACGGCTTCTCACGTTCCGCAACGACTGACATGGACGCCTTGCGGCAAAAGGATGCGGACTACAAGGCACAGAAGGCTGTAGTCGCAGAGGCTAAGAAGGAAGTAACAGATTATGACAAGCTCACTGGTTCACCGGAGGTCGTGGTCTGGAAGTCCGGGAAGGGCATGGGTGTGATCCGTGAGATCACTGTTGGGACTTGGGGCGTTCTCAATTCGGGCATGAAGGTTTCACAGGTCGTAAACGAAAACGAACTGATCGTTAAAATCGGCGATAAGAAGGTCTGGCTCTCAGGGTTTGACACGTCCAGCATTGTGGACGATCAGGGAATTGTTTACGACAAGCCCATCATCATCAGCAAAACGAAGAAGTACACGACCGTCTTGGGTGGCAGCGTCACCTGCTACTACGCCGAGCCATTCCCCGCTGCTGATTATGTGGAGATCGTCAGTGAATGAACGACTGGTCAGCAATGACTTAGCTAGGCCAAGCCCCGGCAGACAGGTTCTTGCCGGGGCTTCGCCGTATCATGGTCTTGCCATGCTCAAGCGAACCGCCCCAATCCTCGTGCTGCTCACGCTAGCCCTGCCCGCCCTAGCACAAGTGAAGCTGTCGGAGATCGGCCCGGTCACAGAGCGGCCCAAACCTGCAGCCGAGCAGGACGGCATCGCCATTTACTTCTCTCCAGATGGCGGAGCTGCCGACGCCGTCGTCTATCAAGTCGGTCGGGCCAAGAACAAGCTCGACATCGCCGCCTACTCCATCACCCACGTCCGCATTGCCAAGGCCGTCATCGACGCCCACAGGCGTGGCGTAACCGTTCGCGTCGTTATGGACACTGCCCAAGCCGCCGGCCGCTACTCCTCGGCCACAACCCTGTTCAACGCAGGAATCTCAGTAAGGATCGACACGGCCAGTGGACTCATGCACCACAAGATCGCCATCATCGACGGGCAGACCATCCTGACTGGCTCGTTCAACTGGACCAAGGGCGGCGATGAATCCAATGCTGAGAACCTCGTCGTGATGGAGGGCAAACGCGAACTGGTCAGTGCCTATCAAACAGAGTTCGATCGCGTCGTAGAAAAGTCCAAGCCATATGAGCGTCCCAACCCCTGAGCGGCCAACTTATCCCCAACCTGTGGACCGTTTGGGGATACCTAACTTATTACGAACATTTTTCTTGACGGCCTGATGCTGCTCCGTAGAGTCGACCGCATGGAGGCCGACATGGAACAGCAGAACCTGAAGGCGTCACGCGAAGCACTGACCACGATCAAGGGCATCGTTGGCGATTCACTCGCCTCTCCCCAATGCGTCAGGCCTACTTTCCCCAGGACCGGCCGCCTCACACGAACCGAACTCGCCTATGGCCTGAAGCGACTGCAGCACGCAGAGCTGGTCCACTATCTCCGGTTCGATGCTTCGCGCGAAGTGCTGCTGATGATCCGAGAGTCCATCGAAGAAACGATGAACCTGCTCGATGCTGGCGACGAGGAGGTTGTGGACCAGCTCCGCGTGATCGAACCATACCGGCACCAGCTCTATGCCAGAGTCGTGGTCATTGCCTTGCTGATCTCAGAGCGGGAAGCCATCCAGCACGAGATGAAATATTGGCGGCAGCGGAACGCGATGAGGATCGTTCAAGACCACAGTGAAGCCGTCGCGCTGTGACTACGTCACGTTGCTTCATCCTGCGTACCTGCACCGGGAGGTCATCTATGATGACGACGAGCAGAAAGGCAAATTATTAAGACTTAATTTTTTCTGGACATATTGTCGCACTTGTTTACAACTGATGTGCCGGCAAGGACGCCGTGTGGCGACCGCCGGTTATGTCTCAGTCACGGAGGTCCAATGCGTCGTCAAACGTCCGCAACACCGTTCTCGTCTGGACTGATTGAACCCCTCGAATCGCGAAGGCTCTGTGCGGCCATCACGGTCAATGGTACGGCTTCTGCCGACACCATTCTCATCTCAAGCAATGGGACTGTCGTTACCGCTAGCGTTAACGGTACGACTACCAATTACTCTAGCGTCACCGCGATCACTGTGAATGCAGGGAGCGGGAGTGACTATGTGGAGATCGGGACCAACATCACTCGGCCGGCAACGCTCGCCGGAAATGCCGGGGCTGATACGCTGCTTAGCGGCTCTGGTTCTGACGTCCTCACTGGGGGTGATGGCAACGACCTGCTCAACGGCCGTGATGGCAACGATACCGTGTTCGGCAATCTCGGTGCAGACTCAATTTATGGCGGTAATGGCGCAGATGATCTGTATCAGAATGGCAGTACCAACTCACCTGATAATTCGATCGATCAGTTTTACCCAGGTGACGGCGACGACGTCTTTGGTAGCTTTACAAGCGATGGCGACGTCGTGAATATCTGATTCGTGAACTACCGCAAGTGACGAGGGACGCCACAAATCTCACCAGATTTGTGGCGTCCCTCGCTTTGAAGTGAATTGGGCCGGCTACGCTAGGGTAAGGCCACTTCGTTAGCGGTGTCGTACCTTTATGCGACGTGTACGCGGCTACGTGGTAAAGAAGCCAGTGCATGATCCGCCGCTGGCTCTCAACTTCCCTGATTTTGTCTGCCATCCTCACCATTTGCGTGGCCGGACTGTGGGCACGCAGCTATTGGCGAGTCGATGCCCTGCAGTACCGCTTCAGGGCCGGGCCGGAAAGGCTGACCTACAGCACCATCCTCGGCTCCGGACGGATTCTGCTCGCTCGCCACCGTGACACCCAACCACCGGGTTGGTCTTGGTCATCGAACCCGATGCCGGACAAGGTGCCCAACGTAGGCGGCTTCCTCGGCTTCTCGAAGGGTCCAACCCTCAACGGCTACGGCTTCACCATTCCGATCTGGTTGCCATTCGTCTTGGTCGGCCTGCCAATCTGGGCTGTGATCCGACTCAACGGTCCGGCCAAGGCCCGGCGGCGGCGGGACGCGGGACTATGTATCAATTGCGCGTACGACCTACGCGGCTCTCCAGAGTGGTGCCCCGAGTGTGGGCGGATGCCCGTGTGAGAGGTCCAAAGATACGCCAAGGCCGTTCACTCTGGTTTCATTCTTCGCTTGAGCATTCATCCACCATCGACACTTCGATCTTGCTGGTCGGAGCGAGCGTGACGGGGTACGGCTTGCCGGACACGTATAAAGTCGCCGTCAAAGTGTTTGTCGATGCGCTGTACGGCTGGCCGTTGCTTCCGGCATTTCCGTTCGTGTAGGCGTCGATTCTGAACAGCGACCCGTCCTCCGCAATGCCTTCGTGGGAAATGGCCCACTGCCGCCAATGCGGCGATTCGGCAGAGTACGTCACTCGCCGCGTCAGTCCGTCGTTGTGGATGCTGGCGTACGCCTTGCCGGCGATCGTTCCGAAGTTTTGCACCTGAACCAGTCCCGATCCGGTGTATTTCTGATTAAGCGTCGGGCTGTACCCGTTGTCCGTGACGGTGAAGGTATAGGACATTTCGCCTTCGCCGTTCAGGCGGAACTTTGCGTCTTCGGTCACTCCCAAGCATCCGTCGACTTTCTGATAGCGGGGCATCCGGTCCGGCACTTCTGACGGCGAACTGCTGGACGTGTACTTAAATCCGCCAGACACGTCCCAATCGATTAAACACCAGCAGTTAGAACGCCAGTGTCCTTCCTCGTAGGTCGGCGTTTGCCATCCGCGTAGCGTTGGGGGCTGGCTGGCACCTGGGTTCGGACCCATTTTGGGTTTCGTCTCGACGTCACCGACACTTTTCGGGCACACCACTGTCATTTCCGACGACACTCCACTTGATGCCAGGAAGTTCAACATATCCCAGCGTTCCTCCGTTCCACCGTTGAATGGATCGACAAAGGGTTCAGATCGGATTTCGAAGTCGGTGCTTTGTTTATCGAAAGACTCGGGGTCGGTCCTATCTCTGGGTTCGATCGGAACGTAAAAGTTCACTTTTCTGGCGCAAAAAGGGTATGCGGTGTAGCTTGGGGTCGACTGCGATACGCTCACGAATTGGGCGATGGAAGCACCGTAGTTAACACTCCCTTCGCCTGCACTGAAAAACTCGTTGCTCGCTGTCTCTTCTCTGGCTTCCGATTCGTCCCACTCACCTGCGCCGCTGCCCCGATCCAGATATTTCCCTTCGTGAGCCAAGTCACCCAAATCAATCGTCCTCGTCAGCATGTTGATCGCGTCCCTGGTTTCGTTCACGATCCACGGGCCGAAGATGTCGCCCGACCTAGCCACGCCGCGCAGCGTGATGATGTCAGGCGGTGACGACTGATCGGAAGAAAGAACCCACCCGGAACCGCTCCGCTCAAAGAACATCCGGCTGTAGCCCTTTTCGTTTACCGGCGACGGGTCTTGTGCGGGATATTCCTCTTCATGGTTTACGAACGGGCCGTCAAGCGACGGGAGTCCATTGGGAGAGTATACAAACATCGCCCGCTCGCCGGGTGAACCCGGCGAGCTGGTAGACGTGATTTCGCGGGGAATCTTGCGGGTGAAGCCGCTGGGGGGTGGCCAGTCGGGAAAGTCCGCACCATATGTCGTGATGACGCCGTTCTGAACAGGATCAACGGCTGGGCCGGTGAACTCGCCGTAATACTCCTCTGCCGCCTCGTAATCCGTGTGAAGCTTGTCGACGCTCCAACCATGAAAGTCTCTCGACGGGTCCACGAACGCTTTGGCCAAGTATGCTGCGAAATGCTGAATGTTCCGCCAGTTGGTCGGGAACTTGTTGCGGTCTTTGTAGTACGTGTCCAAGCTGGTGCGATACGGGAAATTGCTGATAAACAGAGTCACTAACGAAAGCATGTCGTCCGTGACGGGCACAAAAGGTGTTTCACCCAAAGCACTTTTTCCGAGCCTGCTTTCCGCATCCATCACTCTGAACACGCTCGTGTGCCCGCCCGCTATTGCCGCCATCCGCTCAGCTAATGCGTAGCAAAACATGCCGATGACAGAGTGATGGGATAGGTCATCTTCCTCTGTGAAAGTTCGGCCCCAATCGTATTTCGCTATCACGAAAACCTCATGACTGTCCACACCGGAACTAAGCTGTCATCGACCGGCGTGTAGACTTGGTATTTCGCGGTTGGTGCGGGAAGAGAACTGCCGCTGCTGTCGATCTTGATAACCGCCCACTGCTCACCGGTTGCCGTCGCCGTACC
>DASVSC010000210.1:0-6790 GCA_036388295.1 Tepidisphaeraceae bacterium
CGGCCGGTGGCGTGGCTGGAGCGGCGGAAGGTCGGGCGGGTGTCGTCGGTGCTGCTGGTCGTTACCGTCGCGTTTCTCGTCATCGGCGGACTCGGCTACGTCGTCGGCAATCAGGTCGTCGGGCTGGCCAACAATCTCGGCAACTACCAGGACGAGATTAAGAAAAAAGTCATCAGTCTGCGTGGCACCGGGTCAGACGTCGGCAGGACGTTCGAAAAACTCAGCCACGACCTCCGGAACGCGAGCCAGACGCCATCGACGGTGCCGGCCACAACACAGTCGGCCACGCAACCCTCGTCGCCGGCGTCGGACGATAGCGGCGTGTTCGAGAGTGCCGCCGAGGACATTTCAACAGACCCAACCCGAACCGCGGCGCGCGAAATCGTGAATGGCCCACCGACGATGGCGAAATCCGTCCCGGGCACGACGCCGGCCAATCCGTTGTACACCGTCGCGCAGAGTCAGCCCGAATCGCCGGTGCAGACGCTGATGACGTATCTGGCCGTCGTCGCCGGGCCGCTGGGGACGGCGGGCATTGTGGTCGTGCTGGTCGTGTTTATGCTGCTGGAGCGCGAGGCGTTGCGCGACCGGTTCATCGCGGTCATCAGCCGCGGCAACTACACGACCACCACGCGGGCGATCAATGACGCCGGCGAACGCATCAGCCGGTACCTGCTGGCTCAGTCGATTGTCAACGGCAGCTACGGACTGGTCATCGGCCTCGGCCTGTTCCTGATCGGCGCGGTGTTCGGCCGCGACGCGCAGGATAACTATGTGCCCTTCCCCAGCTTCGTGCTGTGGGGCCTGCTGTGCGCGGTGCTGCGATTTATTCCCTACGTCGGGCCGGCCGTGTCTTCGCTGTTTCCGATCGCATTGGCACTGGCGGTTTATCCGGGCTTCAGCGTCGCGGTCGCCGTATTCACGCTGTTCATCGTGGTCGAACTGCTGAGCAATAATGTGATGGAGCCGTGGCTTTATGGGGCCAGCACCGGCTTGTCGACGGTGGCGATCCTGCTGGCGGCCGTCTTCTGGACGTGGCTGTGGGGATCGGTGGGGCTGCTGGTGGCGACGCCGCTGACGGTCTGCATCGCGGTAGTGGGCAAGTACGTGCCGCAGTTGCATTTCATGTATGTGCTGCTGGGGGACGAGGACGCGCTGCCGCCGGCGGTGAGTTTTTACCAGCGCCTGCTCGCGGGCGACTGCGCCGACGCCACGCGCATCGTGGGCCGGGTGGCGGAGGCCGACGGGGCGGCGGCGGCGGCGGACAATGTCTATCTGCCCGCCCTGCGCATGGCGCGGCGCGACCGTGCCGAGCAGGCGCTGTCGGCCGAAGACGAGACGCGCATATTCGACGACACCCTCGCTATCGCCCGGCCCGTGGACACCGAACGGCAGGCGGCGGCGAAAACCGCCGCCGCCGTCGCCGCCGCCGATGCGTCAGCGGCCGAGCCGAACACCAGCCTGCCGCTGGTCCTCGCCTGCCCTGCGCACCACCGTGGCGACGAAGTGACGCTGCACCTGCTGGCCGACGTGCTGCGGCCGTTAGCGGTCCGCACCACAGTCATGTCGACCCGCGCGCTGCCCGTGGAAGTGGAAACGACCATCGAGCGGGAAAAGCCGCTGTTCCTGATCATCGGCATCATGCCGCCCGGCGGCCTGCCGCAGACGCGATACCTTTGCCGGCGCATCCACAAGCGGTTCCCCGATCTGACGATCGTTGTCGGCTTTTGGGGACGCGTAAAGAACTTCGACCGCTTGCTCGTCGGCCTGCGCCGGGCGGGGGCCAGTTACGTGCACACGAGTGTCGAACAGGCCCGCGGGCAGATCATCGCTATGCTTCCGAAGCCGCCGGTCGTGGAGCCGGCGGCGGATTCGGTTGTCACTCCCTCGTGAGTCCCTATGAAGCGATTGACTGGCCCCGCCGTGTTCTGCGTCCTGATGGCCCTGATCGTTCTGGGCGCTAATGGGTGGGTGTCGTACCGCAACACGCGCCAGCTCGGCGATAAAGAAATCTGGGTCCGCCACACGCAGACTGTGCTGGCGGAACTGAGCGGCATTCTCGCCGACACCACCGACGCGGCCGCGGCGCAGCGCGGCTATCTGTTCTCGGGCGACGAAACGTTCCTTGTCCCGGTCGGTGCCGCACGCGAGCGGGTGATGGCCCGACTGTCGACGCTCGCCGAACTCACCCGCGATAACGCGCGGCAGGCCGACCGGGTGCCCGCGCTGCGCCAGGCGGTGACCGCCGTGTTCGACAACCTCGACGGCGGCGTCGCCCAGCGTCGCACCGGCAATCGTGACGCCAACGCTTACACCGCTCTGCTCGCCCAGAGCAAGCAACACCTGGACGGCGTTCGCCGTCTGATCGCGGAGATGGAAGTCGAAGAACAAGGCCTCCTCGCCAGCCGCACGGCCGAATCGCGGGCGAGCCTGGCCAAGACGCTCAGCACGCTGTTCGTTGCCACCAGTGTCGCGATCGGCATGGTGCTGCTGGCCGCTTATCTGCTGCTCCGCGAGGCGGGGAATGAGCGAACGCAGGCGCGTCTGGCGCGCTACAACCGCCTGCTGATCGAATCGACAGGGGAAGGCATCTTCGGAATCGATCTCGACGGCCGCTGCACGTTCATCAACCAGGCCGGCGAGAAAATGCTCGGCCGCACGGCCGCCGACGTGGTGGGGCAGGACATGCACCATCTAACGCACCACACCCGCCCCGACGGCACCGCCTACCCGCAGGAGCAGTGCCCCATCTACCGCGCCTTCCGCACCGGCGTCGGCGGCCGCTGCACCGACGAGTTGTTCTGGCGCGCCGACAACACCGGCTTTCCCGTCGAGTATTCGGCATATCCGATTCGCAGCGAAGGGGAGGTCGAAGGGGCGGTGGTCACCTTCACCGACGTCACCGAACGCCGGCAACTCGATTCGGAAATCAAGGAAACCAGTGAACGCTTCGCCACCTTGGCCGACAACATGGCCCAGCTGGTCTGGATGGCCGACGCGCAGGGCGCGATCTTCTGGTACAACCGCCGCTGGTTCGACTACACCGGCACCACCGCCGAGGAAATGCTCGAGCACGGCTGGCGGCACGTGCACCACCCGGACCACCTCAGCCGTGTGACTGACAACTACCGCGAGAAAATCGCGGCCGGTGAGGACTGGGAAGACACCTTCCCGCTCCGCGCGGCCGACGGGAGCTACAACTGGTTCCTGTCCCGCGCCATCCCCATTCGCAACGCCGCCGGCCACGTCATCCGCTGGCTGGGCACCAACACCGACATCACCCGCCAGCGTGAAATCGAAGAGGCCCTGCGTTTCAGCGAAGAACATTTGCGGCACGCCCGCGACGAGGCCGAAAACGCCCGTGAACAGGCCGAGGCCGCGAATGTGGCCAAAAGCCAGTTCCTGGCCAACATGAGTCACGAACTGCGCACGCCGCTCAACGCCGTGATCATGTACAGCGAACTGCTGCAGGAAGAGGCCGAGGACCTTCACGTCGACAGCTTCATCCCGGACCTGGAGAAAATCCGCGGGGCGGGCAAGCACTTGCTGGCGCTGATCAATGGCGTGCTCGATCTGTCGAAGATCGAAGCGGGCAAGATGGACCTGTACCTGGAGACGTTCGACGCCAGCGGCATGGTGCGCGACGTGGCCGCGACGGTGCAGCCGATGGTGCTCAAGAACGGCAACACGCTGGAACTGGACCTGCCGCCGGGCCTCGGCACGATGCACGCCGACCTGACGAAGGTGCGGCAGATTCTGTTCAACCTGCTCAGCAACGCCTGCAAGTTCACGGAAAAAGGCGTGGTGCGCGTTAAGGCCGGGCGGGATCCGGGTAACGACGCTTTCCTTCATTTCACCATCATCGACTCCGGCATCGGCATGACGGCGGACCAACTGGCTAGGGTGTTCCAGCCGTTCACGCAGGCGGACGCCAGCACCACGCGCAAGTACGGCGGCACGGGCTTGGGTCTGGCGATCAGCCGGCGGTTCTGCGAAATGATGGGCGGCGACTTGAACGTCAGCAGCGAGCCCGGCCGTGGCACGACCTTCACCGTCCGCCTGCCGGCCGTGACCCGCAAAGTCGAGCCTGCCCCGGAGCCGAAGGCCGAGGACAATGTCGCCGCCGGCACGGCCACCGTGCTGGTCGTGGACGACGACGTGACCGTCCGCGACGTCGTCACCCGCGCCCTGACCGAAGACGGCCTGCGCGTTATCACCGCCGCCGACGGCGAAGAAGGCTTGCGCCTGGCGCGCCAGCGTCGGCCGAACCTGATTTTCCTCGACGTGATGATGCCCAAAATGGACGGCTGGGCGGTGTTGACCGCCCTGAAAGCCGAGCCCGAGTTAGCCGACATTCCCGTCGTGATGCTCACGATCATGAACGAAACCGAAATGGGCTACATGCTCGGCGCGGCCGAGTACCTCAGCAAGCCGATCGACCGCGACCGCCTGGCCAGCGTCATGGCCAAGCACCGCAAGCTGACGGGGGCCAGCCAGGTGTTGATCGTCGAGGACGACCCGACCACGCGCGACGTGCTGAGTCGCAGCCTGGTCAAGCAGGGCTGGGACGTGGCCGAGGCGGCGAACGGACGGCAGGCGCTGGAGCGCGTGCAGCAGCACGAGCCGGCGCTGATCCTGCTCGATCTGATGATGCCGGAGATGAACGGCTTTGAGTTCATCACCGAATTGCGCGAGCACGAGCAGTGGCAGCACGTGCCCGTGGTGGTGCTGACGAGCAAGGATTTGACGCCCGAAGAGCGGGCGCTGCTGACCGGGAAAGTGGAGCGGATCGTGCAGAAGGGGGCTTACAGCCGCGAATCGCTCCTGCGTGAGGTAAGAAAAATCGCTGCCAGCGTTGTGCTTCCCGTAGCCGCGCCTGACGACGTCGGCCTGTCTAAGATGGGCGGTACGGCGTCGCCGGGCGGGTCGTAACGTGGGGGAAGCGCGAGGAAACCATGCCCAAGATTCTGGTGGTCGAAGACAACGAGGAAAACCGCGATTCACTGAGGCGACGCCTGGAGCGCCGCGGCTTTGAAGTATTGCTGGCCGAGGACGGGCAGAAGGGGATTGACATGGCCACCGCGGAGAGGCCTGATCTGGTGCTGATGGACATGAACATGCCCGTGCTGGACGGCTGGGAAGCCACCCGCCGAATCAAGGCGCTGCCGGACCTGGCGGGCACGCCGGTGATCGCCCTGACGGCCCACGCCATGACGGGCGACCGCGAACGGGCGCTCGAAGCCGGGTGCGCCGATTACCACACCAAGCCGATCGAGTTCGCCAAGTTGATGGCCCAGTTGGAAAGCCTGCTCGGCGGCGACGCCAAGTCCTGAGCGTGTGTCTGCCGTTAGGACGGTCATGAGCCAGGACAGCCCCGCCAGAATCCTGGTCGTCGACGACGACGAAGCCAACCGCGAGAGCCTGTCGCGCCGCCTGCTGCGCCGCGGCATGACGGTCGACTTGGCCGTCAACGGCGAAGAGGCCTTGCTTGCGATCGACCGCGTTCCGTACGACCTGGTGCTGCTGGACGTGATGATGCCGGGCTTGTCGGGCCTGGACGTGCTGCGGCAGGTCCGCCGGACCCGCCCGCCGACGCAGTTGCCGATCATCATGGCCACCGCCAATGACGGCTCGGACGACATCGCCCAGGCGCTGGAGATGGGCGCGAATGATTACGTCACCAAGCCGATCGATTTCACGGTGGCTTTGGCCAGGGTGAAAACGCAACTGGAAATGGGCCGGGCCGTGCGGCAGGTGATGGCGCTGGAGCGCGACCTGAGCGTGCGGAACGCGGAACTGGAAAACGCCGTCGAGGCCCTGCGGCGCAGCGCGAAGCGGACGCACGCGGACCTGGAGTCCGCCGCCCGCGTGCAGGCCACGTTCCTGCCGCGCGACGTGCCGGGCGACCCGCGGTACCGCGCGGTCTGGCGATACCTGCCGTGCGAACAGTTGGCCGGCGATGCGCTGAACGTCTGCCCCCTCGGGCCGGACCACGTCGGGTTTTACGTTCTCGACGTCACCGGCCACGGCGTGGCCAGTGCGCTAACGGCCGTCACCGCCGCCCGGATGCTCGCCCCCGCGCACGACCCGGCCAGCATCCTGATCGGCCCGGACGGCCCACTCGCGCCGTCCCGGGTGATGACCACGCTGACCGGCCGATTCAGTTTCGACGCCGAAACCGGGCAATTCATCACCTGCTATTACACGCTGCTGGACTTGCGCACGGGCGGCTTGGACTACGTCTCGGCCGGCCACCCGGACGCCATTCTGGTTCCCGCCCAGGGGCCGCCGCGCCTGTTGGCAGGGACAGGAATGCCGATCACGCTTGCCGACCAGTACGAACAGCAGCACACCACACTCCGGCCCGGTGACCGCGTCTGGCTCTACACCGACGGCGTCATCGAAGCCATGCGTTCCGACGGCACGCTCTACGGCACCGCCCGACTCGTCGACACTCTTACCGGCCTGCGCGACGTGCCGTTGGACAGTGCCCCGGACCGCTTGTTGGACCTGCTGGCCGACTGGAGCGGGGCCGCCGCTTCGGTCGATGACGTGTCGGTATTAGTCTTTGAGATGACCGCCGGCACGTAAAGCGGTCCTCGTGTGGCCGCCGGGCGTGGAGAAGGCCCGTGTAGGCTGCGTGAAGATTCGTTCAGAATATGCTCGACCGGCAGGGGCCGATTCTGCTAGTTTAAGACCGATTCTGTCACGCCGAGCCGGGCGGGTCGGCGTTTCGCCTGCCCTGGTGTTTTGGCCGTCCGTCTGAGGGTTCTTCATGCCTAATTCGTCG
>DASVSC010000211.1:0-5623 GCA_036388295.1 Tepidisphaeraceae bacterium
GGAAACGTCTATCCCGCCGGACATCGACTTCCTGCCCCGCCCGATCCTGGGCTGGTTCGGCGTGGTCGACGAGCGCGTCGACTACCACCTGCTGGCCGAAGTGGCCCGGATGCACCGGAACTGGTCGATCGCAGTGGTCGGTCCGGTCGTGAAAATCGACCCGAACCTGCTGCCGCACGCCCCGAACCTGCACTGGCTCGGCGGAAGAGATTATTCCGTTCTGCCTAACTATTGCCGCGCTTTCGATGTCAATATGATGGCGTTCGCGATCAACAAAGCGACCGAGTTCATCAACCCGACGAAGGCGCTGGAATACATGGCCACTGGCAAACCGATCGTCAGCACACCGGTCAAAGACGTGGTTCGGCAGTACACCGACATCGTCTCGCTCGCCAATACGCCCGAACAGTTCGCCGAGGCCGCCTGGCAGGCGCTGTCGAACCCGGACCCGAAGAAGATTCAGGCCGGCCTCGATCTGGCCAAGAAGAACAGTTGGGAAGGGCACGTGGCGTCGATGCGCGGCAACATCAAGGACGCCATCAACGTCTCCGGCCGCCGTTCGTCGAATATCACCCCGATGCCGGACCCCGAGCCGGGCTATTTCTTTAAACACACACAAGGATCATGACCCCCGGCCGGCCCACTCGGGCCGGCCTATTTTGTTGTTGGACGTCCGCTGTACCCCGAAGGAACACTATGGAACCCAAGATCGTCATTCTCGGCGCCGGCCCCACCGGCCTTGGCGCGGCTTACCGTCTCAAAGAGCTCGGCTACAAGAACTTCGAAATCTACGACGGCCTCGATCACGCCGGCGGGCTCAGCAGCAGCTACAAGGATGACGCGGGCTTCACGTGGGACATCGGCGGACACGTGATGTTCAGCCACTACAAGTACTACGACGACTGCTTCGACAAGCTGATGGGCTCCGACTACCAGATGAACATGCGCGAGTGCTGGGTGCGGATGTTCGAAAGCTGGGTGCCGTACCCGTTCCAGAACAACATCCGCCACCTGCCCAAGGAAGTCACCTACGAGTGCCTCAGCGGCCTGGTGAAAGCCCAAAGCAAGGGCGACCACAAGACGGCCAGCAACTTCCGCGAGTTCATCGACAAGGTCTTCGGTGCCGGCATCGCCAAGCACTTCATGCTCCCCTACAACTTCAAAGTCTGGGCCCACCCGGCCGAGATGATGAACAAGGAATGGATCGGCGAGCGCGTGGCCGTGCTGGACGTCGACCGCGCCCTTAAGAACGTGGTCATGGGCACCGACGACTTCGGCTGGGGCCCTAATAACCAGTTCAAGTTCCCGCTGTTCGGCGGCACGGGCGAGTTCTATCGCCGCTTCGAACCGGTGCTGGGCGAGCACCTCAAGCTCAGCCGCCAGGTCGACTTCATTAGCGGGAAGCGCAAGGAAGTCCACTTCGCCGACGGCGAGCGCGTGAAGTACGACATCCTCATCAGCACGCTGCCGGTCGACAAGCTGTGCAACAATTATCTCAACGGCGACGTGCCCGCCGAGATCAAGAAGGCCTCGCTGGGCCTGAAAAAGTCCGGCGGCTACATGGTCGGCATCGGCATCAAGCAGAAGTGCCCGAGCACCAAGTCGTGGATGTACTTCCCCGAAAGCAACTGTCCGTTCTATCGCGTCACGTATTTGTCGAACTACTCGCCGAACATGACGCCCGACAATGAGCAGTACTACTCGCTGCTGACCGAAACCAGCTACAGCGAGCACAAGCACGAGGACAAGTCGACGATCGTCGAGCGCACCATCCAGGGCCTGATCAACGCCGGGCTGATCAAGGAAGAAGACCGCAAGGACATCGTCAGCACCTGGCTGTTCGACGCCAAGTACAGCTACCCGACGCCGAGCGTCGAGCGCGACGGCATTCTCAGCCAGGTCATTCCGTTCCTGGAAGAGAAGCTGAGCATCTACAGCCGCGGCCGGTTCGGCATGTGGAAGTACGAAGTGGCCAACACCGACCATTCGCTCATGCAGGGCGTGGAAGTGGTCAACCGCCTGGTGTTGGGCGAGCCGGAACAGACGATCGGCATCAAGTACGAAAGCACGCTCGACGGCCGCCAGGCGGCTTCGCACGAGCGCAGCACGCTTGCCGGCAGCGGCGACCCGAAGAAGATGGCCGAGCTGCTGAAGATGCAGGTCGACCGGCCGGTGCCGGTCGGCGACGTGGCGGAGGCGGACGTGGCCGAGGAAGAACTCGGCGTCACCACGCCCCGCACGCCGACGAAGTAAATGGCTATACTCGCGACGTCTGGTTCCCTCTCCCGTGTACTCACGGGAGAGGGCTAGGGTGAGGGGCGAGCGGCGATTGACGCCCTTCGCCGCTCGCCCCTCACCCCAACCCTCTCCCGTTGAGTACAACGGGAGAGGGAGCAAGACGCCGCACGGAAGTCGCAATGGCCCTTCACGTCACCCGATCGCCGTTTCGACGGCTGCTCCTCCAAGCGCTGCGTTACCGCGGCCTGCTGCTTCTGACCGTCAGCGCCGGCATGCTGAACCTGGTGCTCTCGTTCGTCATCCCGTGGCTGATCGGGTCGGCCATTGATTACGTCATTGCTCCCGACTGGGTCCGCTTCGGTAAGGACGGACCGCCGTCATTCGATGAACGCATCCAATGGCTGAAACTGCTGATCGGCATCGGCGTAGCGACGGCCGTCGGCTTCGGGGCCATCACCTACCTGCGCGGCCATTACACCGTCAAACTCGGCAACCGCATCGTGGTCGATCTGCGACGCGAACTGTTCGAACAATTGCAACGCCTGAGCCTGCACTTCTACGCCAAAGAACGCACCGGCAGCATCATGTCGCGGCTGATTCACGACATCCAGATGGGCAGCAATCTGGTGTACGGCGGCGTGCTGCTGGTGGTGATGGACCTGGTGCAGATGGCGGTGGCGCTGGGCCTGCTGATTGCCATCAGTTGGAAGCTGACGCTGGCGTGCATCATCATCCTGCCGCTGTATGTGCTGACGTTTAAAGTGTTCAACGAGCGCGTGCGTGTGGCGAGCGACCGCGTGCAGAGTCAGATCAGCAAGATCAGCGGCAGCGTGCAGGAACGCCTAGCGGGCATTGCACTGGTGAAAGTCAACGACGGCGAAGCCCGCGAAAGCCAGCGTTTCGCCGCCGACAGCGAAGAACATTACGGCCGTCTGGTCCGTCAGAGCAGTATTTCGCACTTCATTGGGGCGATCAGCGAAACGCTGGTGCACTGCGGCACGATCATCGTCGTCGGCTATGGGTCGTACCTGGCCCTGACGCGCGACAACGGCATGAGCGCGGGCGGCCTGACGCGGTTTCTGGGCTACCTCGGCATCATGTACGGCCCGATTCGCCGGTTTGCCGACCTGAATATCGTCTACCAGACCAGCATGGCCGCCCTGGAGCGGGTGTACCGGGTGATGGACATTACGCCCAAAATCGTCGACGCCCGCCACGCCGTGGCGCACCCGCCGGTGCGGGGCGAAGTGGTGTTCGAGAATGTTCAGTTCTGCTACGAGGACGACAGTGACGAATCGCGCTTCACCTCCGCCGAGGCCGGCCAGAAACACACGCACGACAGCACGGCCGAGCCGCGGTGGGTGCTGAACGATTTGAGCTTCAGCATCAACCCCGGCGAATGCGTGGCGATCGTCGGGCCGAGCGGGTCGGGCAAGTCGACGATGATGTCGCTGCTGCCGCGGTTGTACGACGTGACGCGCGGCCGGCTCCTGATCGACGGCATCGATGTGCGGCAGTACCGCCTGAGCGCCTTGCGGCAGTCGATCGCGATCGTGCAGCAGGATTCATTCGTCTTCACCGGCTCGATCAGCGAGAACCTCGCCTACGGTCGCCCGACGGCGACGCAGGCGGAAATTATTGAAGCGGCCAAGGCGGCGAACGCGCACGAGTTCATCTCCGCGCTCCCGCATGGCTACGACACCCTGCTGGGCGAGCGCGGCGTGAACCTGTCGGGCGGCCAGCGCCAGCGGTTGTCGATCGCCCGGGCGGTGCTGAAAGACCCGCGCGTGCTGATCCTGGACGAAGCCACTAGCGCCCTGGATACGGAAAGCGAAGCCGTCGTGCAGGCGGCGCTCGACCGGCTGATGCGCGACCGCACGTCATTCGTCATCGCGCACCGCCTGAGCACGGTGCGGAACGCCACGCGCATCCTGGTGATGGAAGCCGGCCGGGTGGTGGAGCAGGGAACGCACGACGAACTGGTGGCCCGCGAAGGGTTGTACGCCCGGCTGGTCCGCCGGCAGTTCATGCCGCCGGAAGCGCTGATGCCGGAATGGGCGACCGAGGCCTCTACGCCGTTAGTAGCAGCATCTTAGAACTGCTGATCGGCAGCTGGCTGTAGGTTTCCACGAGCTTACGGAACTCTTTGGCCAGCTTGCGCGGGCGGCGGTCGAGTGTGTACAAACCGACGTCGTTGACGTGGCCGCGCAGGCGGGTCAGGGCCGAATCCCAGTCGATCATGTCGACCAGGCCGTACCAGGTGAACCCGACGATCGGCACGCCGTCTTCGCGCAGCCGCAGCAGGTTCATCCATTCCTTGTACAGCCATTCCACCGCCAGCTTGCCGGTGCGATTGGTTTCGGTGTGCATGACCGGCATCTTGTAGCGGTCGTAGTACTGCTTGGTGATGACGTAATAGCCGTACACGTCGCCGGCGGCCATGGTATGGCCGTCGTCTTTGATGATGTGCTCGTTAGTGATGTAGTAATCGGTGCCCATCACGCAGTGGGACCGCAGTTCCATGTGCTCGGGCTGGCGGAACCAGGCGTAGTCGGCCTCGCTCATGCCGCTTTGCATCAGGTAGCGGTACATCTGGGCCGACACGTCGTGGCCCATCAGCAGGTCGAGCGACAGGAACCGCCGCTCGTTCATGAAAATGGCCCGCTGCACCATGCCGGGGCTGCCAGGGTGGACGTATTCGGTGCTTTCGCTGAACACGAAGATGGCGTCCGGCCGCTGCGCCAGGATCGCCCGCATGCTCAGCAGGCTGGCCTGGCAGCAGTGCTTGAGGTTGCCGACGAAGGCGGCGTCGTCCATGCGCCGCTCGTTCCACCAGCCGAATAAGCCGCTGAAGACGGCGGTGACGTAAATCTCGTTCACCGGCGTGTAGTACCGCACCCACGGATAACGCCGGGCGAAGGCGGTGGCGTATTCGCCGAGGTGCTTCGGCCAGTCCGGGTTCTGGAAGTCGCCCAGCCAGTCGGGCAGGCCGAAGTGGACAAGGTCGATGATCGGCCGGATGCCGAGCCGCTGCATCTCGTTCATCACCTGGTCGGCGAACGTCCAGTCGTACTGGTCCGGGCCGAGGAAGATCTTGTGGATCGGCGGGCCGTAACGCAGGTAGCGCACGCCCAGGTTGATGACGTTGCGCAAGTCCTTTTTCCAATAGTCGTAGTGGCCGGTCAGCTGCAGCTGGTCGACGCGTACGCCGTTGGTGCTGATCGGGTTGGAGCACTCGATGCCCACGCTGAACATGAAGCGCAGGTTCTCCCGCGCCTCGTCAACGGTCGGTGTTGGCGGGGGCGTCGGGTCGATACGGGTGAAGGTGGGGGAAGACATCATGGGACAAGCAAGTTAAGGAACCGTCACCGATCCACCCGGCCGT
>DASVSC010000212.1:0-14925 GCA_036388295.1 Tepidisphaeraceae bacterium
ACGTGACCCGGCAATTAACTGGCAGCCGTGGTACTCGGCAATGCACGCGTCTCGCTTCGAAGTCAACCCGTTCGTTACTAAGCCAATCGATCCACGAACTGCTTCTCAACAGGTGCCGGTCTTCTTACCAGCGTGCTCTCAATTCATCGTGGAATACGCGGGGGATTTCGTGTCACAAAATCCGAATGGCTCAATCGACGCGACTGCTCCGTCCAACGGACTGTCGCCCGATGGGACGATTGACTATTACTGCGAATTGAATGCTGCCGGCGACGTCATTTCGAAACGAACGCAGTGGTTCGGCTACCCACGATCCATTACCGGTGCGGCCACGGTGTCTGCTTCTAACGGAGACGTGACACTACTAGGCGACTTTGTTCACTACATTAGTGGTGCCGGTGCACGTCCTGTGACGACTTCGCCGTACACAAATTACGCGTTGTTAGATGCTGTAAATCCAACGTTTGCTCGCTTCGAGCGGATTGGTAATGCGGGAACCGGGTCGGCAGCCAAGACCGCCCGCGACACCTTCCCGCTTTTGGACAACCGCACCACGATGCCGACGGTAGCGGAGCCCTTCTTCGCCGCCTGGGGCCCGGACGACACCAATCGCCCTAAGATGTACCGCATTACGTTGACGATCGACCGCCCGGAGATGGCGGGGCGGACGCCGGACGGGGCGACTTTTGAATACGTGTTTAACGCGCCGTGACCGGCGGCCGGGCCGTGCGCCCGGGGTAGTGAAGGAAACCTGAGTATGAGCCGTTCACCCACACCATCGCCCGCTGATTCCCGCACGGCCCGGTCGGACGATCGCGGATCGGTATTGATCTTCGTCGTCGGCGTGCTGCTGCTGCTGGCGATCGTCGCCACCGCGTTCCTCGGCACTAGCCGCGCGGATCGTACGTCTACGCAGCAGAACGCCTACAACACGCAGATCGACCTGCTGCTCGAAGGCGTGGTCAATACGATGAAGGGCTCGATTCTGTCCGACGCCCGTATTAACGTGGGGGCGGACTCGATTGATTCGCTTGAAAGCGATTCGTTTCTTGCCGGCCGAGTGCCAAGTCTTTTCAATCCGGTACCGCTTACCACTACGACGGCGACCGCAGGCAATCCGCCGCTGTGGAGCCACATCACCGGGCCACAACTCGACAGCAATTTTTCGTACCCGATGCCGCCGGGCCGTCTTACCTTTGACACGGCAGGATACAACGTGGCGCCGCCGGCGACCTACAAAACCCGTCGCGGGGTGGTCCCGACATACGTGCGATTCAAAGGCCAACCACTGCCGGCTTTTTTCATCAATGCGTCCGACGAGGTCGGCAGTTTTCCGGAAACCGCGTACACGACCACGCCGAACCAAGTTCCCGTTCCCGCGATTGACGCCGACGGCGACGGCATCGCGGACAGCGGCATGGTCCGCCTGCCGATCGGTTCACTGGCGGGCGTGACGTATTATTACGGGGCGCGTGTCGTCGATTTGTCGTCGGCCATGAACGCCAACACCGCTTGGTCGTGGGACAGTGGCGTTGCCGCCGGCCGGACGCCGGGGAACTTTTTCCCCTCGAACGTCGACCTGTTCAACGCGACCTCCGGCAACGCGACTCAGCGCAACGATCAATTTATCAGAAATCGAACCGGCCTGAACGCCGTTCGGCTGGGACAAACCGCGGACGCATCAGCGCCGACTTTTTCCGCGTCCGTCGCCGACGATAATCAGAACGCGCGTGCGGAGTACACCTTCTCGACCGGCTTCGAACTGCTCTGGCTGCAGTCGGGACGCCGCCTAGGAAACCCCGGCTACCTGTTCCGCAGTGCCACTACGGAACCGCGACAGCTCGGAAAGTTCGACATTAACAACACGGCAACGCTGGCCCGCAACTTCGTCCTAAAGGACGCGGCCGGCACGAAGTCGAAGATGGAAACTGCGCTCGCGCAGGCGCTGCAGGGAACCCAAAGCGATCTGAACACGTTGCCGGCGACCACCGATATCGTCGTAAAGGATTCGGCCTGGGCTGCGGACAAACCGGCGGAGAACCAAACGAACTGGTTCAATTACACGTTCGCCTTCCCGCGCGGCAATCCGGCCAGTCAAACAATGCCGTTGCGGTCGATCCTGACTGGTACGAACCCAGTCGGGATTGACACGCCACTTGCCCCGATCAGCGTTCCGGCGGCGGGTGCGAACGCGAGGTTCGGAGACACCGTTTTGATAAGCGGTCGGCGATTCCTTTGCATTGCCCCCGAAACCACCACTACGCCGGATACGCTGGCCGGTCTGGCGGACTGGACGACGCTCAGTTGGGTCAACCAACCGCGCAAGGCGAACCTGAACACCGCAGACTTCGGCGAGTTGATGTGGAACTTCCGCCGATTTATGAGTCTGACCGACAACGACGTTGATACGCAGCCGGCACCGAAGTTCGCCGCTGGCTCGCCGTTCCCGATCAACCCCACAGGCAATACGTCACTCTCAGTTCCAGATCGGGCGCGGTGGCGGCAGTACCGCAATGTCATCCGCGACCCGTACGCTCTCGACCCAGCTATCACTTGGTCCGCCCGCACCGATCTGCCCACCAGCGGTGGCCGGTTCATGACCAGTTCCGAAGTCTTGCAATTACGCAGCGCACTGGCGGCCGTGAACACGTTGGACCTGCGCGACGATGACGACAACATTACTGCCCGTCGAATTCAAACCGCGGTTTACCCCGCAACGCCCGGCGATCCGATTTACCCTCGCCACGCGGTGACTGTGTTCGGTACGGAGCGCCAGCCGTACCTGACCGAGGTATATGTCAACAACGATATCACACCTGGTCCCGGCTCTGCCGGCGTGAACGGCCCCAACCTTAAGGGCTATGTTGCGATCGAGTTTTACAACCCTTACCCCGTGCCGTTGAACCTCAATGGGTGGACGCTCGGCGTGATTAATCGCCGCCGCGGCACGACCGCCGCTCCGCCGCCCAACGCTGCGAAGACACCCGGTCCTGGAACGCCTCTGACGATCGATCCGCTGCTGCCGGTCACGGCGCGAACGTTCGATGCAACGATGGTCATTCCGGCCAACGGTTTTTTAGTGCTCGAAAACTTTAACGACTTGGGGAATCGCATCCCCGACGCCACTGTGCCGAGCGCAGATGACGCGGTACACCGGCCGACCCGCGCGTTGTTGCCTGGCACGGCGGCCAGTCCGACAATGCGTCTGAAGTTCATTTCGAATCTGCACCGCGTGCTCTATGACGCCGGCGTAGGAGCCGTGCCAGGGCAGCCGAACGGCGGGGAACTCGTGCTGCTTCGCCCGCGCGTCTGCAACATCGTCACCGGCGTGCCGGCTTACACGACGAATTTGGCCGAGCCGACCGACCCGCATGACGAAGGTACGGCCGCCGCGCCGAACCTTCACGATCTCGTGCCGATCGACTCGTTCGACTTCACCAACATGAACGTCGCGGCAGCCGGGCCGTTCAATGTCTGGCATTACTTCCGGGAGAACGGCGCGGGCACCTCGTCCTGGCGTTGGGCGATTGCCGGGCCTTACAATGTGACGGCCGGCGTTGCGGCTACGCCGCCGACGCCGACTCCCACACCACAGACGCCGCAAATCCCCCAGCCGACTCACCGCCAAGGCCCCCCTGCAGCGCCCTTCAATGCGGGTGATCCCGAGCCGGCCACACCGGGCGGTGCCGTCGCTCTCGGTGCCGCCGACGGGCCGGGCTTGCCGCTGGTCAATTTCCAAGGACCCCAGTTGAACAATGTCGACTGGCCCAGCCGACGTGAGATCGTGCCGAACCCGGGTGGCGTGAAGATTTTCCCGGCAGGTGGGTTCGCGCGGGAGACTGACGTCTTCATGATCCCCACGATTGGTGCTTACAAGATCCTCACGCTTACATCGCCTGCCGTGACAACGCCAGACGGTATGGCGCTTCCGGAGACTACGGCGGATGTGACGGACCCAACGCTCGCCGCCGAGGCGCCAAATTTTACCGAGATGAACGCGGTCGCGTTGGATCACAGCTTCGTGGATGACGAGGACACGAACGTGGTGTCCGCCGTGCGTCCGCCGCCAGGTTCAGTCGTGGTGACGCCGAATCCGACTACTAACGACGCTTTCGAGCAGGTCGGACGACTCTGCCCACTCCACACATTCAATCCACTGGCCTTTGTCGACTACCCATACACCGTGGCAAGGCCTACCGGCGCAGCCGCACCGGATCCGGCAAAAGGGGAAACGCGAACAGTGACGCCTGTCGCATCGCAAGTCGATTGGTACGACCCGAACTTCAACTTCAAAGAAGGATCCGCCGTCACCACAGGCACACGGTCGATTTTCGACTACTTCACCCGGGAGTCGCACAACAATACATTGCCTGATGTTGGTGCCGATGCGTACATCAGCCTGTACACGGCCGCGCCAGAACAGATGCCGATGAACTCGTCGCCGAACAGTGAAATCAAACCCGCGAACATGACCTATATGGTCGCGGGCGCGGGTTCGAATGGAACGACTTTGGTGTGCCGAACCAACGTGCCCTACGCCGTGGATTTCACCGGCTGTGCCGTTCAAGCGCTTACCGGCGCGGCACGCGGGTTGATCGGCACCGTCACCAACGGCAAATCACCGACGGCGACCCCACCCTATACCGCGCCGCATACGACAATGACCATCACCGGCTTGGCCGGGCTGGCGGCCGGCGACGTCGTGCGAATTCTTGCTGTGCCCGAGACGCCCGTCGTCAATCAAGGCTTGATCAACATCAACACCGCACCGTGGTACGTGCTCGCCCGGCTACCTTGGATCATCAATCCCGCTGCAAGCGCGAATCCCGGGGCGGTCAACCCCGAAGCCAGCTCGGACATGGCAAAACTGATCGTACAGTACCGCGACGGCAATCCTATCGGCGGGACTCCTTACGAACGTAAAGCGCATGGCCCGTTCCGGTCGATTCTCGATTTGAATCGCTTTATCATCAACCAAGGTGGCATGGACATCCTGCTTTTCCAACGCGCATACATCTACAATAACCCAACATCAACGCCGACAATTGATTTGGTAAACCCAAACGCCGACCGAGGCTTGGGGGATATTACACCCGTTTTCGACTTAAACGGTGCCGACCGGACTCCGGACGCCGTGCCCGGCGATTTTGAATCACGTTACATGGCCTTGAGCCGTGTGTGCAACCTGATCACGACGCGTTCCGACGCCTTCGTCGTCTATATCCAACTCCAAGGCTGGCGGGACGCCGGGACGGCGAATGCGACGATGGTGACCCAGCGGCGGGCCGCATTCCTAATTGACCGTAGTGGGGCGACGACGGCCGCGCCGACATTGCAGAGCACGCGTGTGCCGGTCAATTGAGTTAGTCAGGTGGCCGCCGCCATACGCACCTTCGACGTCATCGGCGTCGGCTCGATGGGGGCGGCGGCTTGTTATCACCTGGCCCGGCGGGATGTGCGGGTGCTTGGGCTCGAACGGTTTGATCTTCCGCACGGCATGGGGTCCTACCACAGCCAGTCGCGGATGATCCGGCAGGCCTATTTTGAGCATCCGGATTACGTGCCACGGCTCCGCCACAGCTATGTGCTGTGGGACGAACTGTCGGCGGAATTGGGGCGGGACGTCATCCACGTTACCGGCGGGCTGATGACGGGGCCCGCGGGGGCGGCGGTCGTCGAAGGGTCACTGCGAAGCGTGCGCGAGCACGCCCTGCCGCACGATCTTCTTGAGGCCGCTGAGGCGATGCGGCGGTTTCCGCAGTTCGTTATTCCGGAAGACTACCGCGTACTGCACGACCACCGGGCGGGCCTGGTGTTGCCGGAACGGGCCGTGGCGGGGCATGCCGTGCGGCGGATGCTGCGCGACCACATGCCACACGCCGATGGTCCACTTTTGTCGATCCACGTCTGCATGTACACGAACTGTCCGGACCACCATTTCATCATCGAACGCCATCCGCATTACCGGAATGTCTTCCTGGCGTGCGACTTCAGTGGCCACGGGTTCAAGTTCGCCACCGTGATCGGGGGGACGCTGGCCGAACTGGCGACGGCGGGGCGGAGTTCGCTGTCGATCAAGTTCCTGGGTCTCGGCCGGTTCAACTAGCAGGAGCGGGAAGGGGCGGCATAGAGTCGTCTGCTATGCCGCCCTCTAATCCAAGAATCGTCAGCCGCACGATCGAAGCCAACGGCCTGCGTTTTGCCGTTGACGAAGCCGGCGACGGGCGGGACGTTGCCTTGTGCCTGCACGGGTTTCCTGAAAGCCGTGTGGCGTGGCGGCATCAGTTGCCGGCCCTGGCGGAGGCGGGGTGGCGGGCCATTGCGCCGGACCTGCGCGGCTACGGGCAGAGCGACCGGCCGGCCGGGCGTGAGGCGTATCACCTGAAGCACCTGGTGGCGGACGTGGCCGGGTTGTTCGACGCGTGCGACGCGCGGCGCAGGCTGCTGATCGGGCACGACTGGGGCGGGATCATCGCCTGGACGTTCGCGATGCAGCAAGTCCGTCCGTTGGACGGCCTGGTCATTCTCAACGCGCCGCACCCCGCGGTGATGCGGCGTGTGCTCCGGCAGTCGTGGGCCCAGCGCGGGCGGTCGTGGTACGTCGCGTTTTTCCAACTGCCGTGGTTGCCCGAAACGCTGCTGACCGCCCGGCACGCCAAGCGAATCGAAACGCTCTTGCGCCGAACGGCCGTCGATGCAGGGGCGTTTCCGGACGACGTGCTGAAGCAGTACCGCGACAACGCGTGCCAGCCCGGCGCGATGACGGCCATGATTAACTATTACCGGGCGAACCTGCGCACGCTGACGGACCCGAACGCTGCCGCGCCGATAATCGACACGCCGACGCTGCTGCTCTGGGGCGAGCAGGACACGGCCCTGGGCGTTGAGCTGACGGAAGGGTGCGACGCGTACGTGCGGGATCTGACGCTGGAGCGCCTGCCGGGCGTGTCGCACTGGGTTCAGCACGAAGCGTCCGATGACGTCAACACGCGGCTGCTCGCCTGGCTGGAGCGGACGCACGTGCGGCGAATCGTCTAATGTCCGTCCCAATTATCGGCCCAGCCGCAACGCCCGAATTGCACACGGCCCTGCGGCTTCGACGCGACGCTTCCGAAACAACCCATGATGCCGCCGGCTGATTCCGACGATGAGGAAGGGACGTGCGGGAAACAAGGCGTGCGGGCAAGGCCGGACCTAAACCGGCGGGGCGTTCGGGTCGATGTCGGTTGGGTCACAGTTCTCGGAAGGCGTGAGGCGTATGGCACAGTTTGCACCCGAAGTTGCCCGATCGCCGCGCATGAACGAAGCCGACCGCAAGGCGATTCTCGACAAGCTCGACGCCGCCGACGCCGAAAACCCGGCGAAAAATCGCCGGGCGATGGCGCGGGTGCCGTTCCGTAAGACCGACATCGCCTGCCGCATTTATCACCCCGGTGGCTCCATGGCCGTCACCAGCGTCGCGACGCGCAATCTGTCGGCGGGCGGCACGTCGTTCCTGTATCACGGCTTTCTGCACAAAAACACCAAAGTCGAAATCGTCCTCACGCGCCGCCTAGGCGGCGAAGACGTGGTGGCCGGCGTGGTCACGCATTGCCAGCACCTCAACCGCGCGTTTCACCTCATCGGCGTACGCTTCAACGCCAAAATCTTCCCAAAACTGTACGTCGACCCGTCGGACTGGAATGAACTCGGCGACGGCGGCCCGGTCGACCCGGTCCAACTCAGCGGCACCGTGCTGCACATGGACGAGCAGGAAATGGACCGGGTGCTGCTGAAGCACCATTTGTCGTCGACCAAAATCGACCTGACCAGTGTCGCGACCATGCTGGAAGCGACTGCGGCGCTGAAGAACAAGGCCGTCGACTGCGTGCTGTGCGACGTCGCCGTCGGCGTCGCGCCCGACATGGTGATCGCCGCCGTGCGTGCGGCCGGATTTATCGGCCCGATCGGCGTGGTCACGGCGGAGTCGGCCCCGGCGGCCCAGAAGGCCATCCTGCACGCCGGCGCGACCGCCGTGCTCAACAAGCCGTACGAGCCGCAGAAGTTGTTGTCGATCCTGGCGACGTGGCTGGCGGCCGGGGCGGGGCAGGCGGAGCGGCTGTACAGCACGCTCCCCGAATCGCCGGCCACCAAACCGCTGGTCGAACAGTTCGTGCAACGCGTCGGCGTGCTGGTCCGCGACCTGCGCCGCGGCATCAACGGCGAAGACCTCAAAACCGTCCGCGCCGTCTGCCAGACGCTGCGCGGCACGGGCAGCGGCTTCGGCTTCGACGCGCTCAGCCAGATCGCCAAAGAGGCGGTGCAGACGCTGGACGAAACGTCTTCCGTACGCGAGGCACTGGTGCACCTGCAGCGCCTGGAACTGACGTGCCGACGTCTGAGCGTGAAGTGAAAACCGGCTGCTTTTTTCGGCAAAGCGGGGCGTGGCTTTTATCGGACGTCTGATTCCGGCGCGGAAATGATCCGATTATCGGGTTTGCTTGTTTCTGCTGTCGGTATTGGTGTAAGCTGTGGACGCCTCCTGCCGTCTCTCGAAGGGCAGGGGCCGGACCCCGGTCCGCGCCAGACAATTCGCTGCCAGGTTCTAGGAAAGGAGCCGGTTTTGGTTCGCTCGCTTATCGCTCGTTTACCCCTCCGCTCGGCGACCGCTGCCGTGTTGGCCCTGCTTTCGGTCGGCTGTGAGGTCAAAAGCTTCCTCGATCCCAGCCAAGTCGGCCGGTTCGAAAAAGACCCGCTCGTCGTCCCGATCCTCGACAGCCTGAATCTCGGCACCGACGAACTGGACAGCCAGTTCATCGGCGCCCGTGACGTCCAGGACAGCGACCTCGTCGAATCCAATGCCGACTACCTGATCGGCGCGAACGACAGCGTTCAAGTCACGATCAGCGACCTGGTCGGTCCGGGCACGGAAACGACTAAGACGCTGCGCGTCAGTGCGTCGGGCAAGATCAGCCTGCCGCTGCTGCCGTCGCCGGTGCAGACGTCGGGCCTGAGTGAACAGCAGCTGGAACGCGCGATCTCGGACGCCTACAAAGACGCCCAGATCATCCAGAACCCGAACGTCAGCGCCAGCGTGGTGGAAGCCCGCGGCCGCGTTTACAACATCTTCGGCGCGGTCGGCAACCCCGGCCCGTACGCGATCTTCGACACCGATTTCCGCCTGCTGAACGCGATCGTCACGGCCCGTGACGTGACGTCGCCGGTCGGCATCGATTACGTTTATGTCGTCCGCAAGAAGGACGCGGCCCAGTCCACCGGCGGCAGCAGCCCGGCCACGCAGCCGGCCACCGCCCCCGGCGCGGCCGACCCGCTGGCCCCGCAGAGCAACGCCGACCAGCCGCAAGCCCGTCGCAGCCAGATGCTGCAGACCGGGCAAGCCCCGGCCGGCAGCATCGTGGTGATCGACGGCAAGGAAATGGTCGTCACCCCGCCCGCCGCCGCCACCGAATCGGCCGGCACGCCCGGCATGATGCCCGGTGCGGAAAGCACCGCCGGCGCGAACCCGGCGTTCACCTTCAACACCCCGTCCGAGCCGACCGACCGCGAAATCATTCGCGTGCCGTTCAACAAGCTCCGCGCCGGCGAGCTGAAGTACAACATCGTGGTCCGCCCGGGCGACATGATCTACGTCGCCAACCCCGTCACCGGCACGTACTCCATCGGCGGCAATGTGCTGGCCCCCGGCACCTATAGCCTGACGGGCCAGAAGATTACGCTGAAGGAGGCCGTCACGGCCGCCCGCGGCCTGAATGAAGTCGCCTGGCCGAGCCGGACCGACGTCGTCCGCCGCCTGCCGGGTGACAAAGAGGCTTACGTCCGCGTCGATCTGGACAAGATCTTCTCCGGCCAGATGCCCGATCTGTACCTGAAGCCCAACGACCACGTGATTGTCGGCACCAATGCGATCGCCCCGTTCCTGGGCGCAATCCGCAACGGCTTCCGCCTGACGTACGGCTTCGGCTTCCTGTACGACAAGAACTTTGCTTATGACGATAACCAGAACCGCTAATCGCGGGTCGGGTTAAACGAAACACGGGAAGCCGGGCACATTTGCCCGGCTTCCCGTGTTTAGCCAACACGCTCATTTCGTTCCTGGCCAAGCCGATCTGCACCTCGTCATCGCGAACGCAGGGCGATACGCCAGCGGAAGCGAACAGGCGTCCTGATGCCGGGCATCGCATTCAACCGAATGCTCCAGGCCCGGTAACCCATTACGTCGTGAATGAAGTGTGCGATCCTCGGCGTTCGTTTCGGAGTGCGCCCCCGCAGATTCCCAACCGATGCGCTCCCGCCCGCGTACAGGTTTGTGTTAGACTGACCGTCCCGGCCGGTCGGGCCGGTGTGGGCTCAAGCCGGACGCCGGTTGAGTCGATGAGGCGTGCAGGGGCCGGGTGCGGGCGTCGTCGTCCGGGGCCTTTGCCGGCTGCCGTTCCCGTCCCGAGGGCTTGCGTTTGAGTACCGCCGTCGAACCCACCGTTCCGATGCGTTTGTCCGTCGCCCGCCTGTCCGAACCGGGCTGGCTGGGCGTGCCGTTGTCGTCGTGGGTGCGGGCGGCCGTGCTGACGCTCGCGTTCGTGGCGATCTACCAATACAACCTGCGCCGGCTCTGGGAAAAGACCAACTTCATCAACGGCGACCCGAACTGGAGCCACGCCGCCTGCGTGCCGCTGATCGGGCTGTACTACCTGCTGCTGCACCGCGA
The DNA here is from genome assembly GCA_036388295.1 of Tepidisphaeraceae bacterium. GTDB lineage: Bacteria > Planctomycetota > Phycisphaerae > Tepidisphaerales > Tepidisphaeraceae > RYN-431. The sequence continues at coordinate 10,703 of DASVSC010000212.1, forward strand.
CGAATTGCGTGCCACGCCCGCCCGGCCCCTCCTGGCGGGCCGGTTTGGCCGCTGGCGCATTCTGACCGCGGTCGCCGTAATGATCGGCGGGGCGGGTCTGGCGTGGGGCGTGTCGCGCCTGATCCCGCAGACCGAAGGCCTGTGGCTGGTCCGCGGCATTGTCGAGAACATCGGCTTCGGGCTGCTCGGCTTCGGGCTGCTCGGCTTGCTGCTCGATTGGGGGCTGGCCTGCCTGTTCGGCGGACTGGCCCTGAGCGCGTACGGCATTTATCCCGGCCAAAACGACTTCATCTGGGACACCGGCATGATCGTCACGCTGTTCGGCGTCGTGCTGACGCTGTGCGGCTGGGCGGTGATGCGCATCACGTGGTTCCCGATCGCCTTTCTGGTGTGCGCTTTGCCCTGGCCGGGCTTGGTCTACAGCCAGATCGCCAGCCCGCTGCAGGCGTTGGCGGCGCGGGTGTCGGTGGCCATCCTGCAACTCGTCGGTGTCGACGCGCGGTACTTCGGCACCAAGATTTTCCTGCCCCAGTTCGCCGGCAACGGCAGCCCTTTGCCGGACCGCTCGCTGAACGTGGCCGAGGCGTGCGCGGGGCTGCGGTCGCTGATGACGTTCATCACACTCTCCGCGGCCGTCGCGTTCTTGTCCGGCCGGCCGCTCTGGCAGAAGCTGTTCATCACCGCCGCCGCCGTGCCGATTGCCATCTCCTGCAACGTGATGCGCGTGGCCGGCCAGGGCCTGCTCGATCTGTACGTCGGGCGCGAATGGTCGGAAGGCTTCGCCCACCAGTTCGCCGGCATGGTGATGCTGCTGCCGGCGTTTTTCCTGATCATGCTCGTCTGCTGGGTGATGGACCACCTGTTCATCGAGGAAGCGGACGAGCCCGTTGCCGTGAAGGCGAACCCCTCTTCAGCGACCGGCGGTGCGGCATGAGCGCGATAGCCCCGATTCCCAGCCCGATTCTGCCCGTCCCCTCGGTAACGCGCCGCCGGCTGGCGTTCGCGTTCGTGGCCACCGTGCTGGTGGGCGCGGCGGTCGTGCTGAACGTCACCGTGCCGGCGATGAAGCTCAGCTTCCGCAAGCAGCCCGTCGAGCCGGCCGAGCCGTTGAAGATGGTGCACGCCGACCTCGGGCCGTGGGCCCAGGTGACGGTCGATCGCGCGCTCAACCCCGATTTCGAACACGAACTCGGTGCCACGCAGTACGTGTTCCGCAGCTACGTCGACACGCGACGGTTGCCCGAAAAGCAGCGAAAAGAGCTGCTGGCGGCGTCCATAGAAGACCGCGAAAAAATGTGGCCCAAGCTGGGCCCGCTCGACGCGCGCGGTTCGCTCCGGTTCGCCCTGACGTATTACACCGGCGCCGTCGACACCGTGCCGCACGTGCCCGACCGCTGCTACGCGGCCGACGGGTTTAAGCCGACGAACTACCAGGTCGTCACCTGGCCGGTGCTGCCGCGGCCGACCGAGCCGGAAAAGAACGTCGGCGTGCGGCTGATCAACTTCGAAGACCAGATCGATTCCCGCCAATCGCACCCGCGGCAGGTGAGCTATTTTTTTCAGGTCAACGGCTTTTACGAAAACGACCCGATCTTCGGCGTACGCCGTCGGCTGCAAAACCTGTTCGAACGCGAGGCGTATTTCGCCAAAATCGAACTGGTCACCGACGTGGCAACCACGGACGTGGCCGCCGGCGTGATGACCGACTTCCTTCAGCACGCGATGCCCGACATCGAACGCGTGCTGCCGCAATGGACGAAGACGGCGAAGGCGTCCGACTAATTGAATCGCATCAACGCGACAGAAAGCCCGACAGGACACGATGGCACGGAAACTGAATAAAGCATTAGTGGCGGCAGTGGCTTCGGTCGCACTCCTGAGCGGCGGGGCGTACGTCGCTGCGCCGAAGATCCTTCAAATGATGCGGCCGGTCAGTGACCTGGTCGCTGCGGGCGACGCCGCGGCCGAGGCCGGCGAATGGGAGAAGGCTGCTCTCAACTACGGCAAAGCCGCCAACCGTTCGGGCAACGACATCGATCTGCAGTTGAAGTACGTCAACGCCCTCGACCACACCGTCAACGGCGAAGTGGAAAAGCTCCGCCAGGTCCGCCAGTTCCAGGCACAAATCCTGGCCAACGACCCGCGCTCGGTGCCGGCCTTGCGTCAGGTGCTGGCGTACCAGCGCAGCGACGTGCAACGCAACCCCGCGGACACCGCCGCGGTCCGCACCCTGGCAGGCACGGCCGAGCGGTTGGAAAAACTTGTTCCCGGCGACCGCGAAGCGCGATTGGCGATGGTCACGAGCGTGTTCGAACCGTACACCCGCAACCTGGAAGTGCGTGCCGAGGACGTCGAGGCCCAGCGTGCCGCCGTGGAAAAATTGTACGAAGAAAAGCCTGACGACGCCGACGCGCTCCGCATGGCGGTGCAGTTCCGCAGCGTCGCCGCGCAGCGCGCGCTGCAACAGGGCGATACGGCCGACGCGAAGGAAAAGCTGACGCAGACGATGGCGTACGTCGACGCCGCGGTCGAAAAGACGCCGCAGTCGGCGGGGGCGTGGGTCCTCCGCGCCGACACCTACCGATTTGCCGCGTACGTACTGCCCGGCAACGACACGGCGCAACGCGACCCACTCGTCCGGAAGTATTCGGAATCACTGCAAAAGGCCGATGAATTGGCCAAGCCGGGCGACCCGCTGCTGATGGCGATCCGCACGACGGTGCTGCGCGAACTCGAACGGCGCGACCCGAAGCAGGCCGAGGTCCGATACCGCAAGCTGCTGGAAGAACTGCCCGACGACCGTCAGCCGCGCGTCGCGCTGGCCGAGTTCCTGGCCCGGCAGCCCAATCGCCGCGACGAAGCCGTCGCCGTGCTGGAAGCGCCCTTCAAGCCGACGAAAGTGCTGCGGGGCATGGATTCGGTCGACCAGCGGATGTATGGCTTGGTCGAACAGGTCCGCCGCGCGTCGATCCGCCTGGGCGCGCTGATGACGGCGACCGATCCGGAGGACCGCAAAAAGCGGATCGACGCCATCGACCAGGAATACCGCGCGATGCGGTCGGACCCCGACATCAGCACCCGCTTCAAGCCCGCGGTGCTGCGCGTCCAGGGCGGCTTGGAACTCGCCCAGGGCAAAGTGACCGAAGCCATCAGCACGCTCGACTCGGCGCTGAAACTGATCGACCCGGCCAGCCAATCGACCGTCGAACAGGACATCCGTAACGACACGCTCATGGAATACGCCCAGGCGCAGTTGCGCCTGAACCAGAGCGGCGAGGCGCGTCCGGCCTTGGCGGAACTGGTGCAGCGGAAGCCGGAGAATCTGGCCGCCCGGGCGATGCTGGCGGACCTGCTGATTCGTGAACGCAGCCTCGACGCCGCCGAGCAGCAGGTGCAGGTGCTGGAACGCATGGCCGGCGATTCGCCGGTCGTTCAGAAAATGCGTCTGCAGATCCTGCTGGCGCGGGGCTCGCTCAAAGACCGCTACCCGCAGTTGGCCGAAACGTCGCGCGAGCAGCGGTTCCTGAAGCTGCAGGTCGCGGGGTCGCTGAACGACAACGCCGAAGTGGCACGGATGGCGAGCCTGATCCTCAGCGCAGACCCGACCGACCGGGACGCGGTGACGGCGTTCGTGCAGGCGTCGCTGGCCCTGAACCGGCGCGACGAAGCCGTCAATACCGTCGCCGCCGCGCTCAAGGCCAAGCCCGGCGATGCCGGGTTCAAAGCCATCGCCGAGAACCTGGCGGCCGTCACGCCCGAAGACCGCCAACGGCTGATCAGCGAGCGCGTGGAAAACCTGACCGACCCTTACATCAAAACGCTTAACAAGGGCGAGCTCGCCCGCTCGCAGGGCCGGCCCGCCGACGCAATCGAGGCGTACAAAGAAGCCCAGAAGATCAAGCCCGACGACGCCCGCGCCTTCGAAGTGCAGTTCCAGCTGGCGGTCGCGTCGCGCCGGTTCGCCGACGCCGAAAGTGTGATCGGTGATTTGGCCCGCTTGAACGTCGACCAGGCCGCTGGTGCGCTGCGCCGTGTGCAGCTGGCCGCGGCCCGGGCGCTGGTGGAAATCGACCCCATGCGCCGCGGGACGCTGTTTAAGGATGTCGTCGCGCAGGCCCAGGCGGCCGCCCAGCAGAACAGCCAGCTCGGTGCCGCGTCACTGCTGTACGCACAGGTGCTGCAGCAGACCGGCGACATCAATGGCGCGATCGACCAGTACCAGC